>NZ_JBYSZP010000005.1:0-315655 GCF_058787295.1 Pseudomonas sp. FW305-3-2-15-E-TSA4
CACCCTGATGAAGAATCAGGGCGAATACCGATCAGTTTGAGATTCTAGGGTTGCTGAGCAACATAGAATCTCCCACAGTTTTGATTTGTGTCGGGGTCAGAAGAGTTCGCTGAAGGGTATGAAGCGCAGCGGATCGCCAATGCCGTGGGTGCTGTTTTCCGGCACTTCCACCAGCCCATCGGCCCAGGTCGCTCCGAGCAAAACGCCGGAACTCTGGTTCGGATACAACACCGCGCGCCCCGCCTCCAGCCGCACCCGCAGATACTCTCGACGGCTGCCCGCCTTGTTCCAGGCGAACCCGGCATTCACCGTGAAGCTCAACGGCATGACCTCTTCCACGCCCTGAATGCGCAGCAGGTACGGCCGCGCCAGCAGGCCGAAGGTCACCAGCGCCGAGGTCGGATTGCCCGGCAGGCCAATCACCGGCACGCTGCCGAAATGCCCCACCGTCAACGGTTTGCCAGGCTTGATCGCCAGCTTCCACAGCAGCGGTTTGCCGTCCTCGCGCAGCACCTGCCCAAGGCAATCGGCATCGCCGGCAGACACCCCGCCGGTGGTCAGGATCAGGTCAGCCGCCACTTGCAGTTGCTCAAGTTTGAGCCGCGTCTGCGCCGGACGATCCGGCAGGATCCCGGCGTCGATCACCTCGCAGCCCAGTTCCTTCAGCCAGTGGCCGAGCAGCACACGATTGCTGTTGTAGATGCTGCCGGGACGCAGCGGCAGGCCCGGCTCGACCAGTTCGTCACCGGTCGACAGCAGCGCCACGCGCGGGCGTCGCACCACGTGCACCTGTGCCAGCCCCTGCCCGGCGGCGACCGCCAGTTCGAACGGCCCGAGGCGTTTGCCGGCACGCAGCAGGATGTCGCCGACGCGGTTTTCCTGTCCTTGCGCGCGGATGTTCTGCCCCGCCTTCAACGGCTGCAAAAAACGCACGCGGCCGTCCTCCAGCACTTCGACGTTCTCCTGCATCTCGACGCAGGTAGCGCCAGGTGGCAACGGTGCGCCGGTAAAGATCCGCGCACAGGTACCGGGCAGCAGCGCGTCCGGCGCCTGGCCGGCGTAGACCTTTTGCGACACCTTCAACGGCTGGCGATGCAGATCGGCCAGATTCAAGGCATATCCGTCCATGGCACTGTTCGGCCATGGCGGCAGGTCGAGTGTCGCCACCAGATCACTGGCCAACACCCGCCCGCGCACCTCGTCGAGCGGCAACAGTTCGCTATCGGCCAGACGTTGCTCATTGGCCATGCCGAGCAATTGGTCGAGGGCGTCCTCGACCGGCATCAACCCTGCCTTGCTCATCCGCGCGGCCCACAGGCAGCGACTGATTTGAGGTGCGGCACAAAGTTGCACGGGCGATGGCGGTTATCCAGTTGCTCGGCGAGGATGCCTTCCCACGCGGTGCGGCAGGCACCGGTCGAACCCGGCAGGCAGCACACCAGCGTGCCGTTGGACAGCCCGGCCAGCGCGCGGCTTTGCACGGTCGAGGTGCCGATGTCAAGAATCGAAATGGCGCGGAACAACTCGCCAAACCCGTCGATCTGCTTGTCGAGCAGACAGGCCACCGCTTCCGGCGTGCTGTCGCGCCCGGTGAAACCAGTGCCGCCGGTGATCAGCACCACCTGAATGCTGTCGTCGGCAATCCACTGCGCGACCTGGGCGCGGATCTTGTACAGGTCATCCTTGAGCAGGTTGCGCTCACTCAAGGTGTGCCCGGCCTCCAGCAGACGGCTGACCAGCAATTGACCGGACGTGTCGCTCGCGTAATCTCGAGTATCGCTGACGGTCAGTACGGCAATGTTCAGGGGGACAAACAGGGCATCCGCTTTCGCACTCATGGGAATCTCCGGCAGTAGTCAATCAGATTGCCAAGCAGCCTAAGTGCCACTTATGAGTACTGTCTAATCACTCTGGCCAACCACATTATCGAGCTGCTCTATCGGCGCCGTTGACCTCGGCCAACGCCTTTGAAACCATGGGCGATAGAGCTGATCGATAGGCTTTTCAATTCTTCCGATTGGACGCAGATACAGGCAGGTGAGATCGTCACACCTCGCGTTTTTCGTGCGCTGCGCGCATCTGCGTCAATACTCCATTCAATTTCTCAACGAGCAGGTGCCTGCGTGGACATCAAACAACTCAAGTTCCTGATCGCACTGGACGAAACCCGACACTTCGGCCAGGCCGCCGCCCGCTGCCACATCACCCAGCCGACCCTGTCGATGCGTCTGCGCAATCTGGAAGATGAGCTGGATCTGGTGCTGGTCAATCGCGGTCAGCGCTTCGAGGGTTTCACCCAGGCCGGCGAACGGGTACTGGCCTGGGCGCGCACCCTGCTGGCCGCGCATGACGGTCTGTTCGCCGAAGCGGCGGCGTGCCGCGGGCAACTGGTCGGTAGCTTGCGCCTAGGGCTGGTGCCACTGAGCAATTTCAACCCGGTCAATTACATTCAGAGTTTGTCCGGGACCTATCCGGAGCTGAAATTCAGCCTGTCGTCGGGGAGTTCCGACGAGATCATCGCCGGTTTGGGCAACAACCAATTGGATCTGGGCGTGTGCTACCTCGACCACGTCAACCCGAACTATTTCGATTTTTTCGAGATCGGCGAAACCCGCGTCGGTCTGCTTTACGACAACCGTCACTACCATTTCGAAGGCTCGGAAATGAGCTGGGAAGACGCCGCCGAACTGCCGCTGGGGATGATCACCACCGGCATGCATTACCGCAAATCCATCGACCTGAGCTTCCGCAGTCGCGGGCTCAATCCGCAGCCGATCCTGGAAAGTGATTCGACCTATCAACTGCTGCAGGCGATTCACCAGGGTTTCTGCTGCTCGATCATGCCGCTGGACAGCGGGCTGGAAGAGCCAATCGAACACCTGTCGTTCATGCAACTGCCGGATGCCAGCGTGCTGGCGCCGCTGGGGCTGGTAATGCGCAAGACCGAGCCGCGTTCGGCGATAGCCGAGAAGTGTTTTGCCGAGGCGCGCAAGTTGTTCGGGGTTGAGTTGCCGGTTGCTTGAGTGATCTCTCCAGACATTGATGCTGGCTGTCAGACCGTCTTCGCGAGCAAGCCCGCTCCCACAGGTTGAATGCATTTCAATTGTGGGAGCGGGCTTGCTCGCGAAGAGGACCGCCCAGCGAATACACATTTCGGATATAACAGCGGTGATCGACCCACCCAATCACCAGATCAGAACAAGCGATTGGACGCACTTTCACCACCCCCGTAGCCTGAACCCACTTCAGCGCTTCGGGACTTTTCAAGATGCTCTGCCACGTCGAATCCAACACCGAACCCAACGCCCCCGCCCCGCAACCGTCACAGGTGGCGTTTCGCGAATACCTGCCGCACGCCCCGCTCTCGCACGTCGCCCTGGCCGCGGAGATCGCCCTGGCGATCACCTTCAACGGCCTGAGCCAGGCGGTGATGATGGTCTCGCCCGGCAACCTTGAAGATTTCATCCGGGGCTTCAGCCTGAGCAACGCGATCATCGACAGCGTCGACGAGATCTACGACATCCGCCTGAGCCATTTCGATCAGGCCTGTCAGGCCGAGGTGCAGATATCCAGTCGCGCGTTCTGGGCGCTGAAAGATCATCGTCGGCAGATGGCCGGCACCAGCGGCTGCGGCATCTGTGGCGTCGAGGCGCTGGAGCAGGCGTTGCCGCAACTGCAGATTCTGCAACCCTGCGCGCTGCCGCCGGCCGCGCATTTTGACGGTATCCGCCAACGCATCGAACAGGCTCAGCAACTGGCCCGCAGCAGCGGCGCCCTGCACGCGGCGCTGTACTTCGATGCCAGCGGTGAGGCGCTGTTGTGCCGCGAAGACATTGGCCGGCACAACGCCCTCGACAAGCTGATCGGCGCGATGCAAATCGCTGACGTCGATGCGCGCCAGGGCTTCGTGGTGGTCACCAGCCGTTGCAGCCTGGAGCTGATCCACAAAGCCGTGCGCGCCCGACTTGGCACCCTTGTCAGCCTGTCCGCCCCCACCGCGTTGACCGTGCGTTGGGCGCTCAAGCATCGGCTCAATCTGATCCACGTGCCGCACCGCAACGCCCCCCGAATCTACAGCCCGATCCAGGAGCTTTTGCCATGAGCAACACCCTCACCCACCTTGATGATCAGGGCCGCGCCAACATGGTCGACGTCAGCGACAAAGCCGCGACTCGCCGCGAAGCCACGGCGCAGGCCTGGGTGCAGATGCAACCGCAAACGCTGCAGATGATCCAGGCCAACGGTCACCCCAAGGGCGACGTTTTCGCCGTGGCGCGCATCGCCGGAATCCAGGCGGCCAAACGCACCCACGAACTGATCCCGCTGTGCCATGCGCTGCTGCTCAGCTCGATTCACGTTGAACTCAAGGCCTGCGAACCGGACCGCGTGCAGATCACCAGCACCTGCCGCCTCACCGGCCAGACCGGCGTCGAACTCGAAGCCCTGACCGCCGCCAGCGTCGCGGCGCTGACCATTTACGACATGTGCAAAGCCGTGGACCGGGCCATGGTCATCGGCGACATCCGCCTGCTCAGCAAACAGGGCGGCCGCTCCGGGCATTTTCAATGGGAGAACGCGCAATGATCCTGATCAACTACTTCGCCAGCTACCGTGATCGCCTGAATCTGGGCGGGGAAAAAATCCCCCTGAGCGACGACCTGACCTGTATCGAGGACGTGCGGCAGATGCTCATGGCCCGTGGTGAGGAATGGCGCGAAGTGCTTGGCGCCGGCAACCTGATGTGTGCGTTGAACCAAGAGCTGTGCCAACCGAGCGCGGCGATCGAAGACTTCGACGAGATCGCGTTTTTCCCACCGGTCACCGGGGGCTGAGCATGACGGTTCGAGTTCAGTACAAAAGCTTCGACGTCGGCCAGTTGACCGCCGACCTGCATGCGCGCAATCCACGGGTCGGCGCGGTGGTGAATTTCATCGGCTATGTGCGTGATCTGAACATCGGGCAGAGCGTGAACGAGCTGTTCCTCGAGCACTATCCGGGCATGACCGAAAAAGCCCTCGAACGGATCGCCGACGAGGCACGCGAGCGCTGGCCGCTGCTGGGTGTGGAGATTGTGCATCGGGTCGGCGCACTGGCGGTGAGCGAGCCGATCGTGTTTGTTGGCGTCAGCAGCAAGCACCGGCACATGGCGTTCGAAGCCTGCGCGTTCATCATGGACGTGCTCAAGACCCGCGCGCCGTTCTGGAAACGCGAGAGCACAGCGCAGGGTTCGTACTGGGTCGAGGCGCGGGAGAGTGACCAGAATGCGGCGCTGCGCTGGAGTCTGGCGCATGCCTGAAGATCAAGAGCCCCTCACCCTAGCCCTCTCCCCGAGGGAGAGGGGACTGATTGGGGGATATTGAAGAAATTCACCGAATTGAAAGATTGGTTCTGAATCCATAATCGACTCGATCTTTCAGGTCGATGGATAACGCCAGACACCTCCGTCGGCCCCTTCACGCGCAGGCGTATGGCTGAAGATCAAATCCATCATCGACTCGATCTCTCAGGTCGATGGATAACGCCAGACACCTCGGTCGGCCCCTTCACGCGCAGGCGTATGGCTGAAGACCAAATCCATAATCGACTCGATCTCTCAGGTCGATGGATGACGCCAGACACCTCGGTCGGCCCCCTCTCCCTCTGGGAGAGGGTTGGGGTGAGGGTTGAAAGTCTGATTAGATAGCCACTCCGCCAGGATTAAACTCCGGAGTTTCGTTTGAGCACAGCGCCCAACAACCTGCCCCGCCCCGCTCCCGTCACCTTGCGCCAGGCCTGGCGCTTCTGGCTCAAGCTCGGCTGCATCGGTTTCGGTGGCCCCGCCGGGCAGATCGCGATCATGCATCAGGAACTGGTCGAGCGCCGGCGCTGGATCTCCGAGCGGCGCTTTCTGCATGCACTCAACTACTGCATGTTGCTGCCCGGCCCCGAGGCCCAGCAACTGGCAACCTACATTGGCTGGCTGTTGCATCGCACCTGGGGCGGGGTGATCGCCGGGGCGCTGTTCGTGCTGCCGTCGCTGTTCATCCTGATTGCGCTGTCGTGGCTGTACATCGCGTTCGGCGATGTACCGGTGGTGGCCGGAATTTTCTATGGAATCAAACCGGCGGTGACCGCGATCGTCTTGCACGCCGCGCACCGTATCGGTTCGCGGGCGCTGAAAAACAGTTGGTTGTGGGCGATCGCCGGGGCGTCATTCGTGGCGATTTTTGCCTTGAATATGCCGTTCCCGCTGATCGTCCTCGGCGCGGCATTGCTCGGCTATTTTGGTGGACGCTTGGCGCCACAGCGCTTCAACAATGGCGGGCAGCGCAGCAGTGCCAAATCCTTCGGCCCGGCGCTGATCGATGACGACACACCGACACCTGAGCATGCGCGATTCAGCCTGCCGAAACTGTGGCGTCTGCTGCTGGTTGGCGCAGCGCTGTGGTGTTTGCCGATGGGCCTGCTGACCGCGCTGTTCGGCTGGGATGGCACCTTCACGCAAATGGGCTGGTTCTTCACCAAGGCCGCATTGCTGACCTTCGGCGGCGCTTACGCGGTGTTGCCCTACGTCTATCAGGGCGCGGTCGGGCACTATGGCTGGCTGACGCCGACGCAGATGATCGACGGCCTCGCCCTCGGCGAAACCACGCCCGGGCCGTTGATCATGGTGGTGGCGTTTGTCGGTTTCATCGGCGGTTACGTGCAACCGGCGTTCGGCGCGGAACATGCGTTCGCCGCGGGCGCACTGGCGGCGACGCTGGTGACCTGGTTCACCTTCCTGCCCTCGTTCCTGTTCATCCTCGCTGGCGGGCCGTTGGTGGAATCAACGCACAACGAACTGAAGTTCACTGCACCGCTGACCGCGATCACTGCGGCAGTGGTTGGGGTGATTCTCAACCTGGCGTGTTTCTTCGCCTATCACGTGTTCTGGCCGAACGGTTTTGCCGGGCACGCGGATCTGTTTTCGATCGGGCTGGCGCTGCTGGCGGCACTGGCGCTGTTCATTTTCAAACGCGGGGTGATCGAAGTGTTGATCGTTTGCGCCCTTGCCGGGCTGGGCTTTCATCTGATGCGCTGAATCCTGGCCTGCGATTCTCCCGTTTACACGCCCGCGAATTCCCCCTTACTATCCGGGCACACCGGTCGGCGGGCCTGCCCCGCCACCGACGTTTTCCGCCAACGGAAACACGCGTTATGAGCACGTCACCACAACAACCAGAAAGGTTGAACGTCTCCGCTGTGTGCGCCCTCTGTCACAGGGGCCGCGCATGAACCGTATCGTCAATCTCCCCATGGCCCTGCGCCGTTCCAAGCTGCGTCACTCCGCACGCCCGCCGGATATCGCCTGCTGATTTCCATCAGTCAGAAAAGATCCATTGTGGTGAGGGGATTCATCCCCGATGGACTGCGCAGCAGTCCCTATCTTTTTGGCCCGCTACGCGCGCCGTCGGGGATAAATCCCCTCACCACAGGTTCAGTGTCACTTCCGACTGCCGGACATTAGCGAAATACTTTTTTCTTTTTGATATCCCTGCCAGGACACTACGCCTATTTACCGCGTCGTGTCCGGCCCGATCCTGCGCGCCCATGCGGCGCCATCGTGAGTGATTGACCATGAAATTCGCAGCCATCGAAGACGCACGCCTGTTCCTTGAACAGAACCCCGATATCGACATGATCGAGCTGTTCATCCTCGACGCCAATGGCGTGCCGCGCGGCAAGCTGTTGCACCGCGAGGAACTGCTTGCCGTATACGAAAGCGGTCGCCCGCTGCCCAGCACCATCCTTGGCCTGACCGTGCAGGGCGAAGACGTGGAAAACTCGGGTCTGGTGTGGGACGTCGGCGACATCGACTGCCGCGCCTACCCGCTCGAAGGCAGTCTGGTGCGCCTGCCGTGGCGGCAGATTCCGACCGCGGCGGTGCAGGTCAGCATGCACCCCGCCGAGGGAATGCCGGCGAGCATCGCCGACCCGCGTCATCTGTTGATCAAGGTGATCGACGGCCTCAAGGCCGAGGGTTATCACCCGGTGATGGCCTGCGAGCTGGAGTTCTATTTGCTCGACGCCAAACGCGATCACAACGGCCGTCCGCAACCGGCGCTGGACGCCGACGGTGGCCGACCGCGACACACCCAGGTCTACGGTTTGCGTGAACTGGAGCAGATCGAACCGTTCCTCGCCGACCTCTACAGCGCCTGCAAACTGCACGGCATTCCGGCGCGCACGGCGATCTCGGAATACGCCCCGGGCCAGGTGGAAATCACCCTCGAACACGGCGACGCGTTGCTCGCGATGGATCAGGCGGTGCGTTACAAACGCCTGGTCAAAGCCGTGGCACACAAGCACGGCATGCAAGCGACGTTCATGGCCAAGCCGTTCGATGATCTGGCCGGCACCGGCATGCACATGCATGTCAGCCTTGCTGATGGCGAGGGGCGCAATCTGTTCGCCGCCGAAGATCCGGCGGGCACCCCGCTGCTGCGTACGGCGATTGGCGGCATGCTCGCCTCGCTGCTCGATACGTTGCTGCTGTTCTGCCCCAACGCCAACTCCTACCGCCGCTTCCAGGCCAACAGCTATGCGCCTTTGGCGCCGACCTGGGGCGTCGACAACCGCACCGTCAGCCTGCGCGTGCCGGGCGGTCCGGCCAATACCCGGCATATCGAACACCGCATCTGTGGCGCCGACGCCAACCCGTATCTGGCGGCGGCAGCGATCCTTGCCGGGATCCATCGCGGAATTCGTGAAAATCTTGATCCGGGCGCGCCGGTCGAGGGCAACGGCTATGCGCAGGCCAAGGAATTGCTGCCGACCGATTGGCTGACGTCGCTGCAGGCGCTGGAAAATTCGGTGTGGGCACGGGATGCCCTGGGGCAGGAATTTCTCGGGGTGTACCTGGCGGTGAAGCGTGCCGAGTACCGGCAGTTCATGGCCGAGGTGGGTGAACAGGATTGGCGCTGGTATCTGACCGAAGCCTGAAGCCTCACCACTAACCCCTGTAGGAGTGAGCCTGCTCGCGATAGCGGTGTGTCATTCAGCAATAATGTGTCTGACATGGCCTCATCGCGAGCAGGCTCACTCCTACAGGGGACCGCGTACAACCGAAGAATTTGTGTGGACACAGACATGACCCAACGCTGCAATTCCTACTACACCGCCACCCTCAACCAGGACACCGACTACCCGACCCTGCAGGGCCGGCATCAGGTCGATGTGGTGATCATCGGCGGCGGTTTCACTGGCGTCGCCACCGCTGTCGAACTCGCCGAAAAAGGCCTGAAGGTCGCCATCGTCGAAAGCCACAAGATCGGCTGGGGCGCCACCGGACGCAATGGCGGACAAGTCACCGGCAGCCTCTCCGGCGACGGTGCGATGCGTAAACAGATGCGCCCGAAACTCGGTGATGAAGTCGACGATTTCATCTGGCACCTGCGCTGGCGCGGGCATGAAATTATCCAGCAGCGGGTCGAGAAGTACGGCATCCAGTGCGACCTCAAACACGGCCATCTGCACGCCGCCTACAAGCCAAGCCACATGGACGGTTTGCGCCAGGATTACGACGAAGCCGTGCGTCGCGGCCTGGGTGATGAGGTCAGCCTGCTCGACCGCAGTCAGGTGCGCGACCTGCTGCAAAGCGACCTCTACCACGGCGCGATCAAGAACACCCGCAATATGCACCTGCACCCGCTCAACCTGTGCATCGGCGAAG
This sequence comes from Pseudomonas sp. FW305-3-2-15-E-TSA4, assembly GCF_058787295.1. NCBI lineage: Bacteria > Pseudomonadati > Pseudomonadota > Gammaproteobacteria > Pseudomonadales > Pseudomonadaceae > Pseudomonas > Pseudomonas sp. FW305-3-2-15-E-TSA4. The sequence continues at coordinate 9,692 of NZ_JBYSZP010000005.1, forward strand.
CGCGGGCGGCGGAAAGTCTAGGTGCCTTGATCTTCGAGAACAGTGAGGTGCTGGAAATCATTCACGGCAAAACCCCAGGGGTGCGCACCGCCCATGGCCAGATCGACGCCAATCAGGTGATGCTCGCCGGCGACGTTTATCACAAGCTCGAACCGGGCCAGCTAAAGGGCAAGATCTTCCCGGCCATGGGCGGCATCGTCACCACCGCGCCGCTGGGCGATCTGGCGCGGCAGATCAACCCCGAAGACCTCGCGGTGTACGACTGCCGTTTCGTCCTCGACTACTACCGCCTCACGGCCGACGGGCGCCTGCTGTTCGGCGGCGGCGCCAACTACAGCGGCAAGGATTCACGGGACATCGCCGCCGAACTGCGTCCGTGCATCGAGCAGACCTTCCCGGCGCTCAAAGGGGTGCAGATCGACTACCAGTGGAGCTGCGCGATGGGCATCGTGATCAACCGCATCCCGCAACTGGGCAAGCTCTCGGAAAACGTCTGGTATTGCCAGGGTTATTCCGGACACGGCATCGCCACCACCCACATCATGGGCGAAATCATGAGCCGCGCGATCACCGGGCAGATGGAACAGTTCGACACCTTTGCGCAGTGCCAGCATATTCGGGTGCCGATGGGGGATTTGCTGGGCAATCCGTTGCTGGCGGCGGGGATGTGGTATTACCAGATGCTTGAAAAGTTGCGTTGATCGCACTGGCCCCTTCGCGAGCAGGCTCACTCCTACAAGGGAAACGCGTTCCAACTGTAGGAGTGAGCCTGCTCGCGATGAGGCCATCAGCCTCAGCACAAAACTTCAGTCGGGCAACTGCTCCACCACAATCCCCAACCGCCGATAATCCTCGACACTCCCCGACGCCAGGTGCCGCTCGGTTATCAGCGTATGCAGGCGCGTGCACGACGCCACCACAAACGGCTCCACCGCGCCGAGCTTGTCCGCCGTGGTCACCGCAATCACCCGCGTCGCGCTGTCGAGCAGCGCCTGTTTCACAGGCACTTCATCGAAGTGCAGCGAGGTGATGCCCACCTCCGGGTGAATCGCACAGACGCCGGTAAACGCCAGATCGGCCTTGATGCCGGCCAGCATGCGCACCGCCTCGTGCCCGCTGGCCGACATCGTGCGCGGGTTCAGTTGCCCTCCGGCCAGAATCACCTTCACGCCCTTGTATTCGGACAAGGCAATCGCTGTCATCGGCGCGGCGGTCACCGCAGTGATCTGGATATCCGCGCGCAACGAGCGCGCCACCTGCAACGCGGTCGAACCGGAATCGAACAGCACAATCTGCCCGTCCTCGACCTTTTGCGCCGCCAACTGCGCCAGCCGCACTTTTACCTCATCGGTCTCCTCCAGACGGGTGAAGTAATCCTTGCCGCTGTCCTTGGGCCTTGGCAGCGCCCCGCCATGCACGCGCTGCACCAGCCCGGCGTTGTCCAGTTCGGCGAGGTCGCGGCGGATAGTGTCTTCGGACACGGCGAAGTGCTGGCTCAACTCGGAGGCCATGACCTTGCCGTCGCGTTCGAGGATCAGGAGGATTTTCTGCCGACGCAGGGATGGCAGTTCGGTGACCGAATGATCGTGCATGGTTTTGCCTGTTTATGCTTGTAGTTGCAGGTTTTGCCGAGACTAGCGAAAGCCTTGGGCAAACACAAACCGGCCGGTATCAATTGTTTCGATCATTGGAATCAACATGCCGAATTTTTTCTTTGCATTCAGCCTGTTCAGAATGGCCTCACTTTAAAAAGGCTCAGGATGAACAGCTGATGAATCTCAATTTTGCGTTTGCGTGCATGATCGTGGTGTCTTTTGCGATTGCGTTGGGCCACGCCTGATCCGTCATACCGACGCCGCCAGATGCTCACGCAACCATTTGTGTGCCGGATCGCGATGCGCGCGCTCGCCCCAGAACATCGCCATTTCGTAGCCCGGCACCGGCAACGGCGCATCGACTACCTGCAACGCCGGGTTGTCGCGAACCAAGCGTGACGGCAGCATCGCCACCAGATCGGTACTCGCCAGCACCGACATCACCATCAGAAAATGCGGCACCGACAGCACCACTTTGCGCGCCAGGCCGACCTCGGCCAGCGCCTTGTCGGTCACCCCGAAAAAGCCCCCGCCCTCGCGCGACACCATCACGTGTTCCAGCGCGCAGAACTGTTCGCGAGTCGGCTTACGCTTCAACCCCGGATGCCCGACGCGACCGGCCAACACGTAATGCTCGGTGAACAGCACCCGTTGATGCAGATCCAGCGGCGCCTCTTCGGTGATGTGCAGCGCCAGGTCAAACACGCCCTGCTCCGCCTGCCTGGCCAACTGCGCCGGCATCAGATCGAGTACCGCCAACCGTGTGCCCGGCGCCTGAGTGCGCAAACCGCTAAGGGCTGGCAGCACCACCGTCGATTCACCGTAATCCGTCGCCGCAACTTTCCAGATGTGGCGGGCCTGCGCCGGATCGAACGCGCTGGCCGGCGCCACCGCGCGTTCCAGTGCTTCCAGTGCCTCGCGCAACGGCTCGCGCAGTTCATCGGCCCGCGCCGTCGGCCGCATGCCCCGTGGCCCGGGCAGCAACAGCGGGTCGCCGAAGATCTCGCGCAACTTGGCCAGGTGCACGCTCACCGAAGGCTGCGACAGGCTCAAGCGCTCTGCGGCGCGGGTTACGTTGTGTTCTGCCAACAACACGTCTAGGGTCAACAGCAAGTTGATATCCAGACGTCGTAAATTATTCATGGCTATACCTGACATATCAGACATTCATTTCCAATATACCGATCAAGGATTGATCCTGCCTGCATTCAACCAAGGAGTTGCCACATGAATGTGCTACTGGTCTACGCCCACCCCGAACCTACTTCGCTCAACGGCTCGCTCAGGGACTTCACCGTCCAGCGTCTGCAAGCCGCCGGCCACACCGTGCAGGTCTCCGACCTGTATGCGATGAACTGGAAGACCACGATCGACGCCGATGACGCGCCCGGTCGCGATGAAAGCCGGCCATTCCACGCCTCGATCGATTCGAAACTGGCTTACCAACAGAGCCGGCAGTCCGCCGACATCGCCCGCGAGCAGGAAAAACTGTTGTGGGCCGACGCGCTGATCCTGCAATTCCCGCTGTGGTGGTTCACCATGCCGGCGATCCTCAAAGGCTGGGTCGAGCGCGTGTATGCCTACGGGTTTGCCTACGGTGTCGGCGAACACTCCGATGCGCGCTGGGGCGAGCGCTACGGCGAAGGCAAGATGAAAGGCAAACGCGCGATGCTGCTGGTCACCACCGGAGGCTGGGATTCGCATTACAGCCCGCGCGGGATCAACGGGCCGATTGATGATTTGCTGTTTCCGATTCAGCACGGCGTGCTGTTCTACCCCGGTTTCGACGTGGTGCCGCCCTTCCTGGTGTACCGCGCCAGCCGCATGGATCAAGCGCGGTTTGCCGAGACCTGCGAGGCACTGGGCACGCGTCTGGATGAATTGTGGAGCACGCGGCCGATAGCGTATCGGCAGCAGAATGCCGGGGATTACGAGATTCCGGCGTTAACGCTCAAGGACGATGTCGCCCCCGGTGAGGAAGGCTTCGCCGCGCATCTGCGTTGACCCGAAAAAAAAGATCGCAGCCTTCGGCAGCTCCTACAGGGAAAACGTAATTCCTGTGTAGGAGCTGCCGAAGGCTGCGATCTTTTGCTTCTAATGTGCTGTAGGCGCACCGGCCCGACGTCCAGGCCGGATCAGCTTTGTTCCCGCACTCGCCGCACCTGCACCAACAACGCCGGCGCAAAGTGCAGCAACACCATCCGCGCCAGATGATGCGTGAGGATAAACACCACATTCAGCCCGCCGGCAAACGCGACAATCGCAATCGTCTCGATCGCCCCCGGCATGTACGCCAGCCACAGCGACAGCGGATCACTGCCCAGCCACCGCGCCGCCACTTTGGCAAATGCCGCCGCCACCACGATCATCAGCCCCACCGACACCAACGCCGTCCGCCCGTGCCGCCCCAGCTCCGCAAGGCCGAGTCCCTGAAAGCGCGAGCCAATCCGCACGCCGAGAATCAGCGCCGCCAGGTTCAGGCTCCAGTCCGGCATGTGAAAGCCGTGCAGCCATCCCGATTTCACAAACACCGCAGTGAGCAGAATTGCCGTCAACATGAACGGCGCAGGCACGCCGATCACCAGCAGCAAGCGCCCGAGCACCACGCTCAGGCCAATCAGAACGAATACGGTCAACGCCATACCCGTGCTCAACGGAGCGCTTTCAACCACTGTCAACGAAGCTTGCCCGGGAATCAAAAAGCTCACCAGCACCGTGATCAACAGCAAGCGCATCAGGTGCACGATGATGACCTTGCTCGAGGCCTTTTCCGACTCCAGCAAATCGAACACCGCCGCCAGTGCGCCGGGGTACACCGCGAGTAGCGCATCGGTGCGATTCCATCCCGCGCCGCGAGTCAGCCACCATCCGGCGAGGGCAATCTGCACGGTCAGGCATATCAGCAGAACGCCGAGGCTTGGCAACATCGCCGAAGCCGTCGCACTGTCCCACGCCTCGAACATCAGCCCGGTGGCGATGCCCAGCGTGACCTGGATGTAGCCCAAACCATAAGGCGTCGCAGGGGCAAACCCGAACTTGGTGGCGACCAATGCGGTGACAAGAATCGCCCCCAGCAACAGGCCATGAGGAACACCGCTGACCTGCAATGCAGCGCCAACGGCGGCCGCGATCAACAAACACAGAATCGATTTCATATTCTTCGCCTTCCTGGCTATTCAACTGACCCGACATCAATCCCATGTAGGAGCTGCCGCAGGCTGCGATCTTTTGACTTTGATTTTTAGAAGCAAGATCAAAAGATCGCAGCCTTCGGCAGCTCCTACAGGGGGGTATTCCTTCTTACGTGCGCAACCGCCCAATCGCCCGCCGATACTTCTCGACCCGTTCCAGATCCTCCCAATTTGGCGAGGCAATCCGCGACAGGTCGCTGTTCTCTTCCAGATCCGCCAGTTTCACCACCCGGCCAATCGGGTTCTGCGCCGCGCGCTCGACGAAATCCTCGTAGGATTCGCCCGGCACTTTGGTCACTGATTCAATCGCCGTCAGCACCTCTTCGCTGAAACCTTCCTTGCGCAAGTCATCGAGGCTGACGCCGCAATCCTCGACCACGTCGTGCAGCACGGCGACGATGCGTTCTTCCAGCGAATTCATGCGCAACATGACTTTCAGCGGATGCAAAATGTACGGCGCACCGCCCTTGTCGACCTGCCCGGTGTGGGCGGTGGCGGCGATGGCGATAGCGCGTTCGAGGGTTTGAGTCATGGAAGTCTCCGTGGTTTAAACGCCATAGCGGCCGCCAACGTGGATGTTGCGTTTGAGCCAATTGCGGATCGCTTCAAGCCGTCCGGTTGGCTTCGCTGGCCCGGAATGACGTTGAAGAATCAGCGAGACCACGGTGGACTGATCGGCTTTTGGATGGGCATCGATCAACTCGGCAACCCACGCACAATCAGCTTTTCTCAGGTGTTCACGCCACTCGCCCGGCCAAGCGTCCAACTCATTCAGCGCCAACCATCGCGCACCGCCGTGTTCCATGTGCCCGCCCGACATCGACTGCTCGAAACAGAAAGGCGAGTCTGGCTTTGCAGGGTCAATGTGAAACAGATAGATGTCGTGAAAGGGATGCTGCGATGGGAGCGCGTTATTGCGGCTGCCGATTTCGATCATGGGCAATGTTCCAATCCTTGGGCGCTTAATGTTTCCGATTGTTTCGCAGTGTACGCCACACGAGCAAATCAAAAACCCGATGGAACCTCCCTCCTCCACGCCATCTCGAAACTATAAAGCGCCAAAAGCTTCGATCAGACCCGGCGCCCCTGAAGAGGAAACCCCGATGAACATTCGCTTCCTGCTTCTGATCGCCACGTTCGCCGTCATCCCCACCTGCGTCATGGCCGAAGGCTGCGACGTTCAGACCCAATCCTCCAGCGCTTCGGTGCCAGCGGTGGAAACCCACAGCTGCTACGAATACGAAGGCATGCCCGTCAGCTCCATCGACTGGTCGTGCAGCAATGAAAGCAAAGACATGCTCAACAGTAAGAAAACCAAGGTCGAGCACTGTGCCGACCACTATCAGGCCACGTGTATCGCCACGATCACCCAGGAATCCCTGGCCAACCCTCACTCCACCAGCAAAGACAAAAATGCCAAGGCGCTGAATATCCCCGACAACGCCCAAGTGACCACGTATTACTATGACGTGGATCATTTGGCCCAGGCGCGAATTGATTGTGAGAATGGTGGTGGGCATTGGAAGGCGAAGTAAGCGTTTGATATCTGTGTTTGCGACAGGCAAAGAAAAGCCCGGCTCAAAAGACCGGGCTTTTTAATGCGCAATATCCGTTAACCACCGCCGTTACCCCCACTGCTGCTACCGGACGGTTGACCTGCAGGGCTGGGCTTGGAGGCAGAAGGCACCGGCCCATTATCGGTCTTGCCACCATCCCCACCTTCAGGCAGCGAATTGGCATCCGGATCGGCATGGGTGGCAGGGGACGCCGGGTCGCGAGTCTGGCTGTTGCCGTCGTTTGCCGTTGGGGTGGGCGTATCGCCGGCCGCGATCGCATACAGCGAGCTGCCGGACAGCAACGCCGCGAGGGTCAACACCGCGATTTTATGGTTCAACATGGTGGCTCTTCCTCTGCTGGGTGAGTTACAGCATTGGAAGAAGGTGTGTGGCGAAGGTGCGGTGTGTCGGACGAATGGTTATCGCCCAGTCATTTCGCGTAGTTTCGATATCTGAAAACTTCGTAGGAAAACACTTCATGTGGCGAGGGAGCTTGCTCCCGCTGGGCCTGCGAAGCGGCCCCAAAACCGAATAGTCCGTTTTGCTAGCGGTACCGTCGAGTCAGCGAACGTGAAGCTTTATAACTGATTAAAAGGTGAGTTATTAATTTTTCATTCAAAAACCTGTCAGCAATGACAGGTTAGAAAAAACGGCTATTGCGATAACCTATGTTTTCGGCAAGATCAATATTTATCGTTCAGGAGATTATCCATGAGTGCGTTATATGCCTACTACAATAAGTCCGACGAGTTTTCTGCCAATCGCATAATAAAAGTTGGACTCATGAAAGGGGCTGAGGCTATGTATTTCAAAGGTGAGAGCGTTTCATGCACGGAGGAAATAAAAGAGGGTTGGTATTACGATGAAAAAAGCCGAAAGTTCATGACTGAGCAAGAATTTGATAACAGTCGCGAAAAATACAGAATTTCACCTGCTCCCTCGGCAGCCCCGACAATAACGTCAGCGAAAGACAGCCTAGGATCAGGGCCTACCAGATCGTATTAAGACTTCGCTAGAGTTTGGACGAGAAAAAAAATGCTTTCGAGGCTATTGGCTCATACAAAAAATCACTATATACGCCTCCAAATGCACCGCTGGCTCTCTGGAGTTCAGTGGTGCACTTTCAGCAAACGTGCTCAAGCACAACGGATTGAATTAATTTTCAAAGTAAAACAAATCAAAAATTCGCCGGCGTATTCGCACTAATAATCTCCGCCTCATCCGCCCCGATATTCCGGAACTTATGCGGCAGTGTCGTCGGAAAATAATACCCATCCCCCGCATTCAACACGCTCACTTGCCCATCCACGGTCAACTCAACAGTGCCGCGCGTAACAAGCCCACACTCCTCACCTTCCGCATGCACGATCGGCTCTTCCCCGGAGCTCGCGCCCGGTGCGTATTGCTCACGCAGCAAGCGCATCTGACGGCTCGGCACCGAGGCGCCAATGAGCAGCAGGCGCAGGCCGTGGCGGCCGAGGTCGGGTTGTTCGTTGGCGCGGAAGACGTATTGGTGTTCGCGCGGGGGCTGGTCGAAGGTGAAGAAGTCGGCCAGGGACATCGGGATGCCTTCGAGCAGCTTTTTCAGCGAGCTGACGGAAGGACTGACGCGATTCTGTTCGATCAGGGAGATGGTGGCATTGGTCACGCCGCTACGCCGGGCCAGCTCGCGCTGGGAGAGTTTGTAGCTTTCGCGTACTAGTTTGAGTCGAGAACCCGTATCCATGACAGCCTTATGTGAGTAGTACTTAAGGGTAATGGGGGTGGGTGGCGGGTGCCGCGCAAGGCGCGCGGATCACGTTGCTCCCGTGTCCCGGAACCGTGAAAGGCGGCTATTAAATCACGTTTGCCGGTGTTGCTCAGCAGGTTCGATGGACGGTGGGGCAAAAGTCCCTCTTGCCTTGTTAATACAGTCACTGTGGGAGCGAGCCTGCTCGCGAAAGCGGTGTGTCAGTCGACAACGATGTTGGTTGATATGGCCTCTTCGCGAGCAGGCTCGCTCCCACAGTCGGATCACTTTTGTGTCAGTTGGCTTTGTGGCGGTTGTCAGGGAGTCATCGCTGGCAAGCCAGACTCCCACAGGGTTTGCAGTGTTTCTGTGGGAGTGATGGTGCCTGTACTGGCGCCATCGCGAGCAGGCTCACTCCTACAGTGGTCACCTTGGTGTTTCAGGTAAAAAACCGGCGGGGTCCTGGGGGCCGCCGCCGGGGAGGTAACTTAGATGCCGAAACGGTCGCGCAGCGAGTAGTAGACGGCGCCGAGGGCGGTCAACGGGGCGGAGAAGGTGCGGCCGCCGATCATTGGCATGTGTGGCAGGGAGGCGAAGGCGTCGAAGCGTTCGGCGTCGCCGCGGATCATTTCCGAGATCAGTTTGCCGGCCAGATGCGAGCAAGTGACGCCATGGCCGCTGTAGCCCTGCATGTAGTAGGCGTTTTTCTCGATGCGGCCGAATTGCGGCATGCGTGACATGGTCAGCAGGAAGTTGCCGGTCCAGCGGTAGTCGATTTTCACGTCCTTGAGCTGCGGGAAGGTCTTGAGGATCTTCGGCCGGATCAGCTGTTCGATGTCGTCCGGTTCGCGGGCGCCGTAGACCACGCCGCCGCCGTACAGCAGACGGTTATCGGCCGTCAGGCGGTAGTAATCCAGCAGATAGTTGCAGTCTTCGACGCAGTAGTTGTTGGTGATCAGGCTCCGCGCCTGCTTCTCGGTCAGCGGTTCGGTGACGACGATCTGCGAGCCGCACGGCATGCTTTTCGCGGTCACGCGGTTGTCCAGACCTTGCGGCAGATAGGCGTTGCCGGCGATCAGCAGGTACTTGGCGCGCACCTGGCCTTTGGCGGTGCGCACGACGTTCGGCTCGCCGTACTTGATTTCCACGGCTGCCGATTGCTCGTAAATCTTGCCACCCAGACGCACGATGGCCGCGGCTTCACCGAGGGCCAGGTTCAGCGGATGTACGTGACCGCCCTGCAAGTCCAGCAGGCCGCCAACGTAGGCGTCGGAGCCGATTTCGCGACGGATGTCAGCGGCATCGAGCATCTTCAGGTTCTTGTTGCCGTAACGTTCCCAACTGCGCTTCTGCTCGGCCAGGCCGTTGAGCTGTTTCTTGTTCATCGCTGCGAAAATGCCGCCCGGGCGGTAGTCGCATTGGATGTCGTAGTCCTTGATCCGCGAACGGATGATGTCGGCACCTTCGAAGATCATGCTGCCGAGGATTTCCGCCGTCTTGTCGCCGTAGCGCTCTTCGATCACATCGACGTCACGACTGTAGGAGTTGACCAGTTGCCCGCCATTGCGGCCACTGGCGCCGTAGCCGACTTTCGCCGCTTCGAGCACCGTGACTTTATAGCCGGCCTCGGTGAGGAACAGCGCCGAGGACAGGCCGGTGTAGCCGGCGCCGATGATGCAGACATCGCACTCGACCGACTCTTCAAGGGTCGGGAAGTCGATGACTTCGTTGCGGGTGGCGGCGTAGTAGCTGTTGACGTGTTGTTGCTTCATTTTATTGTTCTCCGAGGGCCGCTCATCAGGAGCGACCGCCGCTGTAGAAAATCAGAGCTTGATCCAGGTCGCTTTCAGCTCGGTGTACTTGTCAAACGCGTGCAGCGATTTGTCGCGACCGTTGCCCGACTGTTTGAAGCCACCGAACGGTGCGGTCATGTCGCCGCCGTCGTACTGGTTGACCCAGACGCTGCCGGCCCGCAGGCCACGGGCGAAGGTGTGCGCCTTGCTCAGGTTGCTGGTCCAGACACCGGCGGCGAGGCCGAAGATACTGTCGTTGGCGATCTGCAGCGCTTCTTCAACGGTGTCGAAGGTGATCAGCGACAGCACCGGGCCGAAGATTTCTTCGCGGGCGATGGTCATCGCATTGGTCACGCCGTCGAAGATCGCCGGTTGCACATAGAGGCCACCGGTTTCTTCGAGGGTGCGCTGGCCGCCGGCAATCAGCTCGGCGCCCTGCTCACGGCCGATGCTGATGTAGCGCAGTACGTTGTCCAGTTGACGCTGATCGACCACCGCACCGACGGTGGTCGCCGGGTCGAGGGCGTGCCCCGGTTTCCACGCTTGCAGCGCTTCCACCAGCAGCGGGATGAATTGCTCGCGGATCGAACGCTCGACCAACAGGCGCGAACCGGCAGTGCACACTTCGCCCTGGTTGAAGGCGATCGCACCGGCCGCAGCCTGGGCGGCCGCGCGCAAGTCCGGGGCGTCGGCGAAAACCACGTTCGGGCTCTTGCCACCGGCTTCGAGCCAGACGCGTTTCATGTTGCTCTGGCCGGCATAAATCATCAGTTGTTTGGCAATCGCCGTGGAGCCGGTGAAGGCCAGCACGTCGACGTCCATGTGCAGCGCCAGCGCCTTGCCAACGGTGTGGCCGAAGCCCGGCAGGACGTTGAACACGCCTTTCGGAATGCCCGCGTCCAGCGCGAGCTGGGCGATGCGGATCGCGGTCAGTGGCGACTTTTCCGAAGGCTTGAGAATGAACGAGTTACCCGCCGCCAGCGCCGGGGCGAATTTCCAGCTGGCCATGATCAGCGGGAAGTTCCACGGCACGATCGCGGCGACTACGCCGGATGGCTCGCGGGTCACCAGGCCGAGTTGATCGTGCGGGGTGGCGGCGACTTCGTCGTAGATTTTGTCAATGGCTTCGGCGCTCCAGCGGATCGCGTTGGCGGTCGCCGGAATGTCGATGCTCATCGAGTCGCTGATCGGTTTACCCATGTCGAGGGTTTCCAGCAGCGCCAGTTCTTCCTGGTGTTGCAGGATCAGATCGGCGAAGCGGATCAGGATGCGTTTGCGCTCGGCCGGGGCTTTGTTGGCCCACACGCCGGAGTTGAACGATTGGCGCGCGACTTCGACGGCGAGGTTGGCGTCGGCTTCATCGGTGCTGGCCACGGAGGCGAGAAAACGGCCGTCGACGGGGCTCAGGCATTCGAAGGTGGCGCCGCTGATCGCCGGGCGATATTCACCGTTGATGAACGCGCGGGATTCGATGGTCAGGGACTGGAAGCGTTGTTCCCAGTCGTTGCGTGTGGTTGTCATTGTTGTGGCTCGACAAGGGGATGGATGACGGGCAAACACCCGTCAATCGAATTGGGTAACCGAATCCCCTGTGGGAGCGGGCTTGCTCGCGAAGACGTCGTGTCAGCCAACATTAACTTTGAATGACATACCGCATTCGCGAGCAAGCCCGCTCCCACATTGGGTCGGTGTTGGTCTGCAAATCAGACGGTATGCAGATACCAGTTGTACTCAAGGTCGGAAATCGAGTTCTCGAACTCGGCCAGCTCGCTTTCCTTGCACGCGACGAACACGTCGATGTACATCGGGTCGATGTACTTGGCCATGACTTCGCTGTCGTCCAGCTCGCGCAACGCGTCGCGCAGGTTGTTTGGCAGGCTCTGTTCGTTCTGCTCGTAGCTGTTGCCTTCAACCGGCGCGCCCGGCTCGATCTGGTTAGTCAGGCCGTGGTGAATGCCGGCCAGTACCGAAGCCATCAGCAGGTACGGGTTGGCGTCGGCACCGGCCACGCGATGTTCGATGCGCACGGCGTCAGCCGAACCGGTCGGTACACGTACCGCAACGGTGCGGTTGTCGATGCCCCAGCTCGGCGAGTTCGGCACGTAGAACTGCGCGCCGAAGCGGCGGTACGAGTTGACGTTCGGGCACAGGAACGCCATTTGCGCAGGCAGGGTCTCCAGCACACCGCCGATCGCGTGGCGCAGCGCGGCGTTCTGCTCGGGATCCTCGCTGGCGAAGATGTTGTTGCCTTCTTTGTCCAGGATCGAAATGTGCACGTGCAGACCGTTGCCCGCCTGGCCCGGATACGGCTTGGCCATGAAGGTGGTGTCCATCTCGTGGTCGTAGGCGATGTTCTTCACCAGACGCTTGAGCAGCACCGCGTAGTCGCAAGCCTTGATCGGGTCGGAGACGTGATGCAGGTTGACTTCGAACTGCGCCGGGGCGCTTTCCTTGACGATGGCGTCAGCCGGAATGCCCTGCTCTTTCGCGCCTTCCAGAATGTCTTGCAGGCAGTCGACGTATTCGTCGAGATCGTCGATCAGATACACCTGAGTCGACACCGGGCGCTTGCCGGACACCGGCGAACGTGGCGACTGCGGACGGCCGTTCACGTTGTCCTGGTCGATCAGGTAGAACTCCAGTTCGAACGCGGCGCAGATGGTCAGGCCCAGTTCATCGAACTTGCGCACCACGTTGGCCAGCACTTCACGCGGGTCGGCGAAGAACGGCTCGCCCTCGATCTCGTGCATGGTCATCAGCAGTTGTGCGGTAGGGCGCTTCTGCCACGGCTCGATGCTCAGGGTGCCAGGGATCGGGTAGCAGATGCGGTCGGCGTCGCCGATGTCCAGGCCCAGACCGGTGCTTTCCACCGTGGAGCCATTGATGTCGAGGGCGAAGAGCGAGGCCGGCAGGTTGATGCCTTTCTCGTAAACCTTGTGAAGACTGGTGCGCTCGATGCGCTTGCCGCGCACCACACCGTTCATGTCTGCAATCAGAAGGTCGACGTACAAAACCTCAGGATGTTTCTTAAGGAATGCGTTTGCTTCGTTGAGTTGAACGGCACGCAGAGGGACCGACATGATGCACCTATTTAGCTGTTAATTATTATGTTCACTGCTGTTTCGCCGAGCCAGTCAATCCGAAAGGCAAAGTGAAGTCAATAGCGAACACCTGGCCGCTCAGCGTTTATTTTTCGGGCTTTTTTTAACACTCACGTGCCAATGCAGGCGCCGCAAGGCCTGGAATCATGAAGATTGGATGAACGGCGTTTAGAATTTTTTACATGGCAGTTGTTAATTAAAATCAACGAGGCTAAGCTCCGGAAAAGCTCGTTCAAGTGTCAAACTTCGAGGTGAATAAAAATGGCATTCAAGCCATTGATCGGCGTTACTGCGTGCGTCAAACAGATTGGCCTGCACCCCTATCACATCAGCGGCGACAAGTACGTACGTGCTGTCAGCGTTGGCGCTCAGGGTCTTCCAGTGGTCATTCCTTCCCTTGGCAAACTGACTGAAATCGAAGACCTGCTCGGTCAACTCGACGGTCTGTTGCTGACCGGCTCACCCTCGAACGTGGAGCCCTTCCACTATCAAGGCCCGGCCAGCGAACCCGGTACGGATCACGATCCGGCGCGGGACGCCACTACCCTTCCTTTATTGCGTGCAGCCATTGCCGCGGGCGTTCCGGTGCTCGGCATTTGCCGTGGCTTCCAGGAAATGAACGTGGCGTTCGGCGGCAGCCTGCACCAGAAAGTGCATGAGCTGCCGGGCATGCTCGATCACCGTGAAGCCGACAGCCCGGACGTGGCCGTGCAATACGCACCGGCGCATGCCGTGAGCGTGCTGGCGGGCGGTGTGTTCGAAGCGCTGGCGTTGCCGGGCGAGTTCCAGGTCAACTCGATTCACAGCCAGGGCATCGACCGCCTCGCGCCCGGCCTGCGTGCCGAAGCGGTGGCGCCGGATGGCCTGATCGAGGCGATCTCGGTCGAGCACAGCCCGACATTCGCCCTCGGCGTGCAATGGCACCCGGAATGGCAGGTGCTGGACAACCCGAACTACCTGAAGATTTTCCAGGCATTCGGCGAGGCCTGCCGGCAACGGGCAGCGCGACGCAACCAGCGCTGACACCACCCAGGATTTCAAAACTGTTTACTGCCCCCACGGGGTCGGCGGTTGCGCGTGTGCGCATCCGTCATCCGTGAAAACAACAAACCGTAATAACAACAAGTACGACCCAGGCAGCCAGGACGGCGGCGCCGAACAAGCCCTCGGCAGCGCAAGGTCAGTCAGGCATGCGCAATTCCCCTGTAGGAGTGAGCCTGCTCGCGATAGCAGTAGACCAGTCAACAGAGATGTCGACTGAGATGGCCTCATCGCGAGCAGGCTCACTCCTACAGGGGGATATGTAATGACTGAAATTGCGCTTACAGGCTTGCAATCCACTTAAGCCCGGCCACGTTGGCCGAGCGAACGAAACCTGTTGGGAGTTTCACATGGCAAACGCCTCCAGCACTTACCGGAAGGCACTTGAAGGCCACCAGCAACCGAAAAAGGTTCTGGTGAAAGTCGATCGTGTCACCAAGAAGTTCGACGAAACCACGGCAGTGGACGATGTGTCCCTGGAGATCCATCAGGGCGAAATATTTGCCCTGCTCGGTGGCTCCGGCTCGGGCAAATCGACCCTGCTGCGCATGCTCGCCGGTTTCGAGCGCCCGACCGAAGGGCGGATTCTGCTCGACGGCGTGGACATCACCGACATGCCGCCGTACGAGCGGCCGATCAACATGATGTTCCAGTCCTACGCGCTGTTCCCGCACATGACTGTGGCGCAGAACATCGCCTTCGGCCTCAAGCAGGACCGTTTGCCGGCCAGCGAAATCGATGCCCGTGTCGAAGAGATGCTGCGCCTGGTGCACATGACCCAATACGCCAAACGCAAACCCCATCAGTTGTCCGGCGGTCAGCGCCAGCGCGTCGCCCTTGCCCGCTCCCTCGCTAAACGTCCGAAGCTGTTGCTGCTCGACGAACCGATGGGCGCGCTGGATAAAAAACTGCGTTCGCAGATGCAACTGGAACTGGTCGAGATCATCGAGCGCGTCGGCGTGACCTGCGTGATGGTGACCCACGACCAGGAAGAGGCCATGACCATGGCCGAGCGCATCGCGATCATGCACCTCGGCTGGATCGCCCAGATCGGCAGCCCGGTGGACATCTATGAAGCACCGGTCAGCCGCATGGTCTGCGAATTCATCGGCAACGTGAACGCCTTCGATGGCACCGTGGTGGAAGACCTTGAAGGTCACGCGATCATCCACAGCCCGGATCTGCAGCAGAAGATCTACGTCGGCCACGGCGTCAGCACGTCGGTGCAGGACAAGTCGATCACCTACGCGATCCGTCCGGAAAAAATGCTCGTCAGCACCCTCAAGCCAGAGACGCGCTACAACTGGTCCGAAGGCAAGGTGCATGACATCGCCTACCTCGGCGGCCACTCGGTGTTCTACGTCGAACTGCCCGGCGGCAAGATCGTCCAGTCGTTCATGGCCAACGCCGAACGCCGTGGCGCGCGTCCGACCTGGGACGACAAGGTCTACGTCTGGTGGGAAGACGATAGCGGCGTGGTACTGCGCTCATGAGAACCTTCAATCAGCAATTCCTGCGCCTGGTGCCCAGCGGGCGAAAGTTCGTCATCGGCATCCCGTTCATCTGGCTGTTCCTGTTCTTCATGTTGCCGTTCTTCCTGGTGATGAAGATCAGCTTCTCGGAAGCCGCGCTGTCGATCCCGCCGTACTCGGAGATCTACACCTACGCCGAACAGAAATTCCAGCTGATGCTCAACATCGGCAACTACACCATGCTCGGCGAAGACGAGCTGTACCTGTCGGCCTACCTCGGTTCGCTGAAGGTCGCGGCGCTGAGCACGCTGATGTGCCTGGTGATCGGTTTCCCGATGGCCTATGCGATCACCAAAGCGAGCAAGGAAGCGCAAAACGTCCTGCTGCTGTTGATCATGATGCCGACCTGGACCGCGATCCTGATCCGTGTTTACGCGTGGATGGGCATCCTCAGCAACAACGGTCTGCTCAACGCGTTTCTGATGTGGACCGGGCTCACCGATCACCCGATCGAGATCCTCAACACCAACACCGCGGTGTATATCGGCGTGGTGTATGCGTACCTGCCATTCATGGTGCTGCCGCTGTACGCCAACCTGGTGAAGCACGATGGCAGCCTGCTGGAAGCCGCGTCGGATCTGGGTTCGAGCAACTTCAACAACTTCTGGAAAATCACCGTGCCGCTGGCCAAGAACGGCATCATTGCTGGCTGCATGCTGGTGTTCATTCCGGTGGTCGGCGAGTTCGTGATCCCCGAATTGCTGGGTGGCCCGGAGACGCTGATGATCGGTCGCGTGCTGTGGCAAGAGTTCTTCAATAACCGCGACTGGCCGGTGGCGTCTGCGCTGGCGGTGGTGATGCTGTTGATCCTGATTGTGCCGATTCTGCTGTTCAACCGCAGCCAGGCCAAAGAGATGGAGGCACGGGGATGAAACGCTTCGGTTTTTCCAAGTTCATGTTGATCTTCGGCCTGATGTTCATCTATCTGCCGATGCTGATTCTGGTGATCTACTCGTTCAACGCCTCAAAACTGGTGACGGTGTGGGGCGGCTGGTCGGTGAAGTGGTACGTCGGCCTGCTCGACAACACGCAACTGATGGGCTCGGTGGTGCGCTCGCTGGAAATCGCCTGCTACACCGCGATTGCCGCAGTGGCGTTGGGCACCCTCGCCGCCTTCGTGCTGACGCGAGTGACGCGCTTCAAGGGTCGCACGCTGTTTGGCGGTCTGGTGACGGCGCCACTGGTGATGCCTGAGGTGATCACCGGTCTGTCGCTGTTGCTGCTGTTCGTGGCGATGGCGCAGTTGATCGGCTGGCCGCAGGAGCGTGGCATCGTCACGATCTGGATCGCCCACACCACGTTTTGTGCCGCCTATGTGGCGGTGGTAGTCTCCGCCCGCCTGCGGGAGCTGGATCTGTCGATCGAAGAAGCCGCGATGGATCTGGGGGCCAAGCCGTTCAAGGTGTTTTTCCTGATCACCATTCCAATGATCGCGCCGTCGCTGGCAGCGGGCGGAATGATGTCGTTCGCCCTGTCGCTGGACGACCTGGTGCTGGCGAGCTTCGTCTCAGGTCCGGGTTCGACCACGCTGCCGATGGAAGTGTTCTCGGCGGTACGTCTGGGCGTGAAGCCTGAGATCAACGCCGTGGCCAGCCTGATTCTGCTGGCGGTGTCGCTGGTGACCTTCCTGGTCTGGTACTTCGGTCGCAAGGCAGAAGCCAACCGCAAGAAAGCGATTCAGGAAGCGATGGATCAGACAGCGAATGAGGCGTGGCAGCCTCAGCGCGCAGCCACCGCCTAAGCAACACCGATGAACACTGTGGTGAGGGGATTCATCCCCGATCGGCTGCGAAGCAGTCGCCAAACCATTGCATGCGGTGTCCCTGTTACACCGCAAGTGCCTGGCTTGGGGCCGCTTCGCGACCCATCGGGGATAAATCCCCTCACCACAGCAAGCTCCCTCGCCACAGGTTTTACGTACACCCGGTTTGTGTTTTTGAATAAAAAGAATGGAGTTTCACCGATGAAAATGTTTGGCAGGACTCTGCTGACACTGTCCTTAATGGGCGCAATCGCCACGGGCGTCCAGGCCAACGACAAGGTGCTGCGTGTTTACAACTGGTCCGATTACATCGCGCCGGACACCGTCAAGAAGTTCGAAGACGAGACCGGCATCCAGGTGACCTACGACGTGTTCGACAGCAACGAGACCCTCGAGGCGCGTTTGCTGGCGGGCAAATCCGGTTACGACATTGTCGTGCCGTCCAACAGTTTCCTGGCCAAGCAGATCAAGGCCGGGGTCTATCAGCCGCTCGACAAATCCAAGCTGTCGAACTGGAAGAATCTCAACCCGGTGCTGCTGAAAAACGCCGCCGCCAGTGATCCGGACAACGCTCACGCGTTCCCGTACATGTGGGGCTCGATCGGCATCGGCTACAACCCGGACAAGGTCAAGGAAGTGCTCGGCGCCAAGGCCCCGACCAACTCTTGGGACTTGCTGTTCAAGCCGGAAAACGCCGAGAAGCTGAAAGCCTGTGGCATCAGTTTCCTCGACTCGCCGACCGAAATGATCCCGGCCGCCCTGCACTATCTGGGCTATCCGGTGAACGACAAGGACAAGGCGCACATTCTCGAAGCCGAAGCGCTGTTCATGAAGATCCGCCCGTACGTGGCGTACTTCCATTCCTCGAAGTACATCTCGGACCTGGCCAACGGCAATATCTGCGTGGCGGTCGGTTACTCCGGTGACGTGCTGCAGGCCAAGGCCCGCGCGGTGGAAGCCGGCAACAAAGTGCAGATCGACTACAGCATTCCAAAGGAAGGCGCCGGCAGCTTCTACGACATGGTCGCCATCCCGCGCGATGCCGCCAACGTAGAGAACGCCTACCTGTTCATGAACTTCCTGATGCGCCCGGACATCATCGCCGAGATCACCAACAGCAACGGCTACAGCAACGCCAACTCGGCCGCTACGCCACTGGTGGACGAAGCGATCCGCAACGACCCGGGGTCGTATCCGTCGCAGACGGTGATGGCGACGTTATATGCGGTGCCGGATCAGCCGATTGCCACCCAACGGATCATGACCCGCGGCTGGACCCGGGTGAAGCTCGGTAAATAATTCACTGCAAATCAAAAAATGTGGGAGCGAGCCTGCTCGCGAAAGTGGTGGTTCAGTTAACCAAAATGCTGAATGTGCCGACGCCTTCGCGAGCAGGCTCGCTCCCACAGGGTCTGTGTCTGACTTTCGATTTCCCGTTCACGCAGCGCCTTACCACCGCTGCACCCTGCAATGAACGGCCTCACCTGGCTCCCTCGGCTCAGGTGAATTTCAGGCGCCCTCGGGCGCCTTTTTTTCTGCGCTCAATTCAGCGGCCAATCCTGCAGAATCCGGTAGCGGCCCTTGTGCGATTCGAACAAGGCAAAGCGCTCGGCGCGCAGGAAGAATTCCGGCGGCGTGGTGGATTCCGGCGCCTCTGTTCGATAGTCACGGGCCAGGGTCAGGTGCGGGCGAAACTCGCGTGGTGATTCTTCGAAGCCGAACGGCAGCATCTCCTGCTCCAGCGCATACACCAGACGCAACAGCGCCGCAGGCGCCTGTTCCGGCGCCAGAGACAGAATTCCGGCCCGATGCCAGACCTGCAGACGATCCAGCAAGATCTTCAATGGTTCACCCGGCGTGCGCACCTTGCCGGCGACCTCGCAGACTTCATTGATCTGCGCCAGCGGTACGGCACCGAGGAACAGCAGCGTCAGGTGAAAGTTATCCGCCGGCACCGCTTTGCCGGTGCGCAACCCCAGCTCGCCGCGCCACTGGGCAATGGCCTTGCGTTGCGGTGGCGGGCAGTCGAGGGCAAAAAACAGTCGCTTGAACGGTTCATCCCTGCGCGCATCATCGGTCATGGGCCAACTCCTTCGCTCGTCGATCAGCCGATTCTACACAGGCTCCTCTGACGACTGGCGACGCCCGGCTATAGTTCAAGGATTGCCATCGAACCGGAGGTCGCCATGCGCGAGATCCTCAGCAAAGAACCGTGGTGGGCCCGGCCACCCAGCCCAGGGCAGGATGAAAGCGAGCTGGAATGGGGCTGGCTGGTGCATTACAGCGAAGGTGAACCGCGTTTCGAATTCGTCCGCGAACGGCCCACGGAAGAGCAGATTCGCAACCGCAAAGGCTGCCGTATCACCCCCACTCCGGAGTGACCACCACCCCATGTGGGAGCGAGCCTGCTCGCGAAAGCGTCCGCACATTCAGCCTCACATTGCCTGACACGCCGCTTTCGCGAGCAAGCCCGCTCCCACACTGGATTTGTGGCGTGCCCATGATCGTCGCCATCCGCAAAACCCTGTGGGAGCGTGGCTTGCCCGCGAAGAGGCCGGCACATTTTGCAAACCCGCTGACTGACACACCGCCATCGCGAGCAGGCTCACTCCTACACGGAATCTGGTGAGTTTCAGGCTTCAAGAATGTTCTTGAAACCACCAAAGATCATCCGCTGTCCATCAAACCCCATGGGATTGACGTCCGGTTGCATGCGCGGGTCTTCCATCATCTTTGCCATACCGGCATCGCGGGTGGCTTTGTCGGGCCAGATCAGCCAGCCGGACGACACCGTCTCGCCGTCCTTGAGTTTTACCGCCATCGGGAATGACGTGACTTTGCCTTCCGGCACGTCATCGCCCCAGCACTGAACCACCTCCTTCGCTCCGTATTCCTTGAACAGTTTCGCGGCGATCTCACAGTGTTTTTTGTACTGTTCGCGATTGGCATTCGGCACGGGTGCTACAAAAATATCGATGTAAGCCATGATCACTCTCCTTGCACGTTGGGTTCGATCTGCCGGGTAGTCGATTGCGGCGGTTGCCATTCGACACGATTCACGCCCTGCCCGACCGACGGTTGTTCGCCCCCGCCAAGGCTGCCCTCGACCTGCCCGGCGATATGCAGGGTTCCGGCCATGACCCCGGTGGTCGGGTTCTGCAGCAGTTTCGCCCAGGCCTTGTCGAACGTGCTGCCCAGGCTGCTGCGAATCAGCGCTTCGCTGTCGGGCCGGTCGTTGGCCTGGATGATCGCGCGGATGCCCGCCACGCCGATCGAGATCACCCCGCCGACCAACTTGCCCGCCGCAGCCGCCACCGCACTGGCCGCACCGCGCGGAGCCATTTCCGCCTCCATCCGCTGGCTGGCGCGTTTGGCCACGGGGGCCATGCCGGCGTCGGTCGAAGCGATGCCCTTGCTGCCGCCTTCGGTGTGGATCTTGTCGATCAACGCGGCATACGCCGGCAAGGTGTTCAGCGGCTCGGTGCTGATGACCTGATAGAGCGACGCATCCCGCGCCGGCGGCGGCCCGAGGGCAATCGCCGGGACCTTCTGCAGACGCCCGTTGAGCTGGGCCACCGGCACGCCGTAGCGCTGGGCGATGAGCGGCATCTGCCGGGCCATCAGTTGCGCGTAGAACGCCGTGGCCTGCCCGAGGATCGCGTCCGGATCAATCTCCACCGCCACCGGTTCCAGCACCCTTTCCTGATATTGCTCAAGCAGATAGCTCGCCAGGCGCTTGGCCGAAGCGTCCTGTTCGCCGCCGGCACTGATGGTGTACCAACTGACCTTCATTGACAGCCATTCCTGGGTCCAGTAGCTGCTGAACCACGGAATGAAATTTTCTTCAGTTTGCTGATAGACGCGAGTGCGCCAATGTTCCATCGAACCCCGGGCAAATACTTTGACTTGCTCGGTGGATTGCTGCGAGGCGCTGACGATGTCGCGATCGATCTGCTGCCAGGTCGCCGGGGACACCACCACCGCTCGCGGCGCCACCGGGGCCCGCGCCGAGGAGGCACAGCCAGCCAGCAGACACAGTGCGGCGACGACCAGCGCACGCAGGTTCACGGTGGTGGAGTCCTTGAATGGAGGAAAACAGATTTGAGTATAGGTGCGGGTATTGGGCCATTTGTCGGTTGTGGCCAGGCTGGCCCCATCGCGAGCAGGCTCGCTCCCACAGGGGAACGCATTTCAAGGTGGGAGCAAACCCACTCCTACTGGGGAGAACATCAACCATCAACGCCGTCGATATTCACCATCGCCACGATTGCCTTCCGCCCGCCGCCCGGCGAAGGCACGATTCACCCATCCGAGACGCAACGAGGAGTACCCATCATGATTCGCACCATCACCCTCTCCGTGAGCTTCCCGGTGTTCGGCAGCAACTACTACGACCAGCAAGTCGTCTCGCGCAAGACCCAGGCGCTGCTGTTCAACGAAGATTTCGATGATGTGCTGATGCCCGCCGCGAGCAATCATTTCAGCAATGAAGTGGTCGGCATCAACGATCAGTTCCGCTTTCTGAGCGACATACTCGCCACCCATTTGCTGGATCTCGAGGCCACCGCGCCTGCGCATTCCAGCGTCCGGGCGAGCGCTCATTTTTAATCGCCGAGGGCGTTCCCGTCGCGGGAACGCCCTTTTGATTTCTACTCAGTCATCGTCGCGATCACGATAGTAACGACGCCCGTCGCGACTACCATCGTCGCGGTCATCCCAACGCCGGTCATGGTCGTAATAGCGACCGTGATCACGGTCGTAATGTCGTCCGTGGCGATGATCATCATCAAAGTCCGCCACACAGCCAGCCAGCAAAACAGCAGCGGATATCGTCAACAGCAAGGTTGTTGCACGCTTCATTCAAACTTCCCTAACACCAAAGTCTTGACCACGGAACGGCTGTCACTGCCCGCGCCTTCAGGACGCAGTGCGCGCAGCCGCTGATACGACCGGACAAAAGGACTTTGATTCACTGCCCGACCACGACCGTTGATCGGCCCGCCGCCAGCATCCGGGCAGCGGCGAAATGCCACCTATACTGCTGCTTAGCGACTCCCACGCAACGGATCTGCGCCTCGATAACAACAAGCAGAGGTGGACCATGGTCTGGCAGCAAATTTACGACCCGTTCGGCAACCCGTTGATCTCCACGCTCATGGCTGCTGTGCCGGTGGTGGTGATGCTCGCGGCGCTGGCGTTCTTTCACGTCAAGGCGCATCTGGCCGCTCTGTTGGCGTTGGCGTCGGCCCTGCTCATCTCGATCTTCGCCTTCGGCATGCCGGCGAGCATGGCCGGTTCGGCGGCGCTGTTCGGTGCGGCCAATGGCTTGCTGCCGATCGGCTGGATCGTGCTCAACATCATCTTTCTGCATCGCCTGACCACCGAGAACGGCTCATTCAAAGTGCTGCAGGATTCCCTGGCGCGAATCACCGATGACCGGCGTTTGCAGTTGCTGCTGATCGCGTTCTGCTTCGGCGCGTTTTTCGAAGGCGCGGCCGGGTTCGGCACGCCGGTGGCGGTGACCGGGGCGATTCTGATCGGCCTCGGTTTTTCGCCGTTGGCCGCCTCGGGGCTGGCGCTGATTGCCAACACCGCACCGGTGGCGTTCGGCGCCCTCGGCACGCCGATCATCACCTTGGCCAAGGTCACCGGGCTGGACGAGATGGAGCTGTCGATGATGGTCGGTCGGCAGCTGCCGTTTTTCTCGGTGCTGGTACCGTTCTGGCTGATCTGGGCGTTTGCCGGGTGGCGCAAGATGCTGGAGATCTGGCCGGCGATTCTGGTGGCCGGGGTCAGCTTCGCGGTGCCGCAGTTCCTCGTGTCGAACTACCACGGGCCGATGCTGGTGGACGTGATCGCCGCGCTGATTTCCATGGCCTGCCTGACCCTGTTTCTGCGGGTCTGGAAACCGGCGACGGTGTACACCTCGGCCGCCCTGTCCGGGCGGGTCGACAACTCCCGGGTCGAGGAAGAAAAAGTCACCGCCAGCGGCGCCTTCAGCGATCAGGCGCGCCCGGCGGTGATGCGTGCGTGGATGCCGTGGATCATCCTCACGGTGTTCGTGTTTGCCTGGGGCACCCAGGGCTTCAAGAACATCTTCGACGTGCGCCCGGCGCTGGATCCGGTAACCCATTCGGTGAAACTTGATGCGCAAGGCAAACCGCTGAATGAGGCCAATCCGATTTTCTCGCCGGCGCTGACCTTTACCACCCTGCACCTGCAAGTGCAGAAAGTCCCACCGGTGGTGCCGGCGCCGAAAGCCGAAGAGGCGATCTACAAGTTCACCTGGTTCACTGCCACCGGCAGCGGCATCCTGCTGGCGGCGATTGTCGGCGGGCTGCTGATGGGCTATTCGATCCCGCAACTGATCAAGCAATACCTGCGCACGTTGTGGGTGGTGCGGTTTTCGCTGATCACCATTGCCGCGATGCTGGCGCTGGGATTTCTCACGCGTTATTCCGGACTGGACGCCACCATGGGTCTGGCGTTTGCCGCGACCGGGGTGTTCTACCCGATGTTCGGCACTCTGCTCGGCTGGCTCGGCGTCGCGTTGACCGGTTCGGACACGGCCTCGAACGTGCTGTTCGGCGGACTGCAACGGGTGACCTCGGAACAGCTCGGCATCAGCCCGGTACTGATGGCCGCAGCCAACAGTTCCGGCGGGGTGATGGGCAAAATGGTCGATGCGCAATCGATCGTGGTCGCCTCCACCGCCACCCGCTGGTATGGGCATGAGGGCGAGATTCTGCGCTACGTGTTCTTCCACTCGATCGTGCTGGCCATCCTGGTGGGCGGGCTGGTGACATTGCAGGCGTATGTGGCGCCGTTTACGCACATGGTGGTTGGCGGGCATTGATCACAAACTCTGTGGGAGCGGGCTTGCCCGCGATGGCGGTGTGTCATTTAAGCGAAAGGCTGACTGACACGACCTCATCGCTGGCAAGCCAGCTCCCACAAGGTTAAGCATTGCCCAGCCAATTGATGAGCCATGCGCATAACTCTATAGCGCAAATCCGCAAAAACCTTTTCCCCTCCGCGCAGGTCATTCCAAGAACGAGACCGGTAAACATGCCGGCGCGCCCGTTTGGGCCCTTCAATCCCTGCCGTCCTGATTAAGCCAGAGAGGAATCGAAGCATGACGATTTCCCGACGAAGATTCCTGATCCTCGGCGCGGTGACCGCCACCGCGTTTGCAATGCCCCCCTTCATTAGCCTCAAGGCCTACGCGGCCAGTCTGGAGCAACCCGCCATGGCCAAACTGACGATCAACGTCAACGGTAAACCCCAAGCCCTTGAGGTGGACAACCGCACCACCCTGCTCGACGCCCTGCGCGAGCACCTGCACCTGACCGGCAGCAAAAAAGGCTGCGACCACGGCCAGTGCGGTGCCTG
The DNA here is from genome assembly GCF_058787295.1 of Pseudomonas sp. FW305-3-2-15-E-TSA4. Lineage (NCBI taxonomy): Bacteria > Pseudomonadati > Pseudomonadota > Gammaproteobacteria > Pseudomonadales > Pseudomonadaceae > Pseudomonas > Pseudomonas sp. FW305-3-2-15-E-TSA4. The sequence continues at coordinate 34,384 of NZ_JBYSZP010000005.1, forward strand.
CACCGTCATCGCCGACGGCCGCCGGATCAACTCCTGCCTGACGCTTGCGGTGATGCATGAAGGCAGCGAGATCACCACCATCGAAGGCCTGGGCATGCCCGACAACCTGCACCCGATGCAGGCCGCGTTCATCAAGCATGACGGCTACCAGTGCGGCTATTGCACGCCGGGGCAGATCTGTTCGGCGGTGGCGGTGCTAAAGGAAATCCGCGAGGGCATTCCCAGCCACGCCAGCCCGAGCCTGACCGAAGCGCCGCAACTGATCGCCAGCGAATTCCAGGAACGCATGAGCGGCAACATCTGCCGCTGCGGCGCCTACTCGAACATCATCGAAGCCATCACTGAAGTCGCGCAGGTGCCAGCATGAGACCGTTCAATTACAGCCGCGCCGACTCCCCTGCCGCAGCCGCAGCGCTGGCGGCACAGGTCGAAGGCGCGAAGTTCATCGCCGGTGGCACCAACCTGCTGGACCTGATGAAACTCGACATCGAAACCCCGCTGCACCTGATCGACGTCAACCACCTGGGCCTCGATCAGATCGAAGCCACGCCTGAAGGCGGATTGCGCATCGGCGCGCTGGTGCGCAACACCGACCTGGCCGCTGACAGCCGCGTGCGCAAAGACTACGGACTGCTTTCCCGCGCCCTGCTCGCCGGTGCCTCGGGCCAGTTACGCAACATGGCGAGCACCGCCGGCAACCTGCTGCAACGCACCCGCTGCCCGTACTTCTACGACGTCAATCAGGCCTGCAACAAACGCCAGCCCGGCAGTGGCTGCGCGGCGATTGGCGGGGTCAGTCGGCAATTGGGGCTGATCGGCGTCAGCGACGCCTGCATCGCGACTCACCCGAGTGACATGGCGATTGCCATGCGCGCCCTCGATGCGCAGGTTGAAACGGTGAAGCCGGACGGCAGCACCCGCAGCATCGCCATCGCCGATTTCCATCAACTGCCGGGCGACACGCCGAACATCGAAACCAGCCTCACAGCAGGCGAGTTCATTACCGCAGTGACCCTGCCGGCGCCGGTCGGCGGCACGCACATCTATCACAAGGTGCGCGATCGCTCGTCGTACGCTTTCGCGCTGGTATCGGTCGGTCTGATCCTGCAAAAGGACGGCAGCGGCCGTGTGGCGGTCGGCGGTATTGCGCCGAAACCGTGGCGGGTCGAAGACGCCGACGCGTTGCTGCCCAAAGGCGCAAAAGCCGTCAGCGAACGCTTGCTCGACGGTGCCACGCCAACCCACGACAACCAATTCAAACTGACCCTGGTCGAGCGCACGCTCGGCTCGGTGTTGGCGCAAGCGAGGGATGAAGCATGAAGTTCGACACGCCCGCCACCACCAACCCGATTGACCAGCTCAAGGTCGTCGGCAAACCCACCGACCGCATTGAAGGCCCGCTGAAAACCAGCGGACAGGCGCCCTATGCCTACGAGCAGCACGAGGCCGTGGCGAATCAGGCCTACGGCTTCATGGTCGGCTCGGCCATCGCCAAGGGCCGCATCAGCCACATCGATCTCGACGCCGCCGAAGCCGCGCCCGGCGTGCTGGCGATCGTCACCGCCGCCAATGCCGTCAAGCTCGGCAAAGGCCAATACAACGCGGCACCGCTGCTCGCCGGGCCCGAGGTGCAGCACTATCACCAGGCCGTGGCGCTGGTGGTCGCCGAGACCTTCGAACAGGCCCGCGCCGCAGCGCAACTGGTCAAGGTCGATTACGTCGCGGCCAAAGGCGAGTTCGAGCTGGCCAACGTGCGCGACCAGGGTGTCGAAGACGACGAATTGCCCGACGTCACTCACGGCGATTTCGACAAGGCCTTCGCCGCCGCGCCGGTGCAGTTCGACCAGACCTACACCACTCCAGATCAGTCCCACGCGATGATGGAGCCGCACGCGACCCTGGCCGCGTGGAAAGGTGATCATCTGACTTTGTGGACCTCCAATCAGATGATCGCCTGGAGCGTCGGCGACGTCGCCACTACCCTTGGCCTGCCCAAGGAGAACGTGCGCCTGATCTCGCCATACATTGGCGGCGGCTTCGGCGGCAAACTGTTCATTCGTGCCGACGCGATCCTCGCCGCCCTCGGTGCGCGCCTGGCCAACCGCCCGGTGAAAGTCGCCCTCGCCCGCCCGCAAATGGCCAACAACACCACCCACCGCCCGGCCACGATCCAGCGCATTCGGATGGGCGCGACGGCGGACGGCAAGCTCAGCGCCATCGCTCACGAAGGCTGGTCGGGCAACCTCAAGGACGGCAAGGTCGAAGTCGCCGCGCAGCCGAGCCAGTTGCTTTATGCCGGGGAACACCGCCGGGTGACCATGCGCCGGGCGCCGCTGGATCTGCCCGAAGGCAATTCCATGCGCGCGCCGGGTGAAGCGCCGGGGCTGATGGCGCTGGAGATCGCCATGGACGAAATGGCCGAGCAGCTCAAGCTCGACCCGGTGCAGTTCCGCATCCTCAATGACACCCAGGTCGATCCGGTGAAAACCGAGCGTCCGTTCTCCCAGCGACGGCTGATCGAATGCCTGCAGACCGGCGCCGAGAAATTCGGCTGGAACCAGCGCAACGCCACACCCGGTAGTCGTCGCGAAGGCCGCTGGCTGATCGGCATGGGCGTCGCCGCCGCGTTTCGCAACAACCTGCTGCTGAAGTCCGGCGCCCGGGTGCGGCTGGAGCGCGACGGCAAGGTCACGGTGGAAACCGACATGACCGACATCGGCACCGGCAGCTACACCATCATCGCCCAGACCGCGGCCGAGATGATGGGCGTGGACCTGGCGGATGTCAGCGTGCATCTGGGGGATTCGACTTTCCCGGTATCGTCCGGCTCCGGTGGCCAGTTCGGCGGCAACTGCTCGACTGCCGGGGTGTATGCCGCGTGCATGAAACTGCGTGAAGCGGTGGCGACGAAGCTGGGCATGAGCGGTAGTGACGTCGAGTTTGCTGACGGTCAGGTGCGCGCCGGCGGCAAGACCCTGCCGCTGCGTGATGCGGCAAAAGATGGCGTGGTCGAGGCCGAGGACAGCATCGAGTTCGCCGACCTCGCCAAGCAGTATCAGCAATCGACTTTCGGCGCGCATTTCGTGGAGGTTGCGGTGGATGCAGCGACCGGCGAAGTCCGCGTGCGGCGCATGCTGGCGGTGTGCGCAGCAGGTCGGATTCTCAACCCGAAAGCCGCGCGCAGCCAAGTGATCGGCGCGATGACCATGGGCGTCGGCGCGGCATTGATGGAAGAGCTGGCGGTGGACAAGCGGCTGGGCTTTTTCGTCAATCACGATCTGGCCGGATACGAGGTGCCGGTGCATGCCGACATCCCGCATCAGGAGGTGATTTTCCTCGATGAGACCGATCCGATTTCATCGCCGATGAAAGCCAAGGGTGTGGGGGAACTGGGGATTTGCGGCGTGAGCGCGGCGGTAGCGAATGCGATCTACAACGCCACCGGGGCGCGGGTGCGTGAGTATCCGATTACGCTGGACAAGATTCTCTCTTCCTTGCCAGAGATGATCTGACTCCCTGTAGGAGCTGCCGCAGGCTGCGATCTTTTGATCTGTTTTTTGAAGATCAAGATCAAAAGATCGCAGCCTGCGGCAGCTCCTACAGAGATCAGTTCGGGTACTGTGCCGCACTCACCTGCTCCATCCACTCCACCACTTCACCGTCCAGCACTTCGGCAATCGCAATGTGCGTCATCGCTGTGGTCGGCGCGGCGCCATGCCAGTGCTTCACCTGCGGCGCGATCCACACCGTATCGCCGGGACGGATCTGTCGAACCGGCTGACCCCACTCTTGAACAAAACCTGAACCGGCGGTGACGATCAACGTCTGACCCAACGGATGGGTATGCCACGCCGTGCGTGCGCCGGGTTCGAAGGTCACCGTGGCGCCGCTGACACGCGCGGCATCGCTGCCCTTGAACGGCGCGTCAACACGCACAGTGCCGGTGAACCAGTCTGCCGGGCCTTGGGCCGAGGGTTGCGAGCCGTTGGGGGTGACAGTGACACGCGGGGATTCGTTGGCCTGGGCCTCACCCGCAAGTAAGGACAGGGTCAGTGCAGAAGCGGCAATCGGGTTCATGGCGATGGTCTCCGGTGATCAATAGCCGCACTTTACCGAGCCGTACTCTTCAGATAATCGACTAGAATTCGAAAAAACTTATGCAGGACACTCATCAATGCTTCGAGAAAACGCCAGTGACCTGCTCGCCTTCCTCGCCGTGGCCCGCGAGCGCAGTTTCACCAAAGCCGCGGCCAGACTCGGCGTCTCGCAATCGGCGCTCAGCCATACCATCCGCGCCCTTGAGGCGCGTCTGGGCCTGCGCCTGCTGACCCGCACCACGCGCAGCGTCTCACCCACCGAGGCCGGCGAACATTTGCTGCAGACCATCGGCCCGCGCTTCGAAGAGATCGAACAGGAACTGGCGGCCCTGAGCAACCTGCGCGAAACCCCGGCCGGCCGGATCCGCATCAGCGCCACCGACCATTCGCTGAACTGGCTGCTGCGCCCGGTGCTCAAGGAATTCCTGCCGCAGTACCCGGATATCGCCGTCGAGGTGATCTGCGATTACGGTTTCGTCGACATCGCCGGACAAGGCTTCGACGCCGGCATTCGGCTGGGCGAAGACGTGGCCCAAGGCATGATCGCCACCCGCATCGGCCCCGACATGCGCATGGCGGTGGTCGGCTCGCCGGCCTATTTCGCCAACCGTACACACCCGCAAACGCCAAGAGACTTGACTGACCACGCCTGCAACAACTTGCGCCTGCCCACCAACGGCGGGCTGTACACCTGGGAGTTCGAAAAGGGTGACGAAAGCCTCAAGGTACGAGTGTCCGGGCAAGTCACGCTGAATGGCGTCTACCCGCTACTCGACGCCGCAGTCGACGGTTTCGGCCTCAGCTACATTCCGGAAAATATCGTCGCGCCGCATCTGGCCGACGGGCGTCTGGTGCAAGTGCTGGCAGACTGGTGCCCGACGTTTGCCGGTTACCACCTGTACTACCCGAGCCGACGGCAGGCGGCGCCGGCGTTCGCGTTGTTGGTGGAGGCGTTACGGTATCGCGGTTGACCGCCTACCCCAGCAGCGCAATCAACTGGTGCCGCTGCGCATCGGTGAGCATCGGCCCGAACCCGGCACCAGCGTTGTCGGCCATATAGCGCGGATTGCCGGTGCCGGGAATCACACAGGTCACCGCCGGGTGCGACAGCAGGAACTTCAACGCCAGTTGCGGCCAGCTGTCGACCTGCACGTCCGAGACCCAGGCCGGCAACGGCTTGACCTTGAGACGGGCGAGCAACCCGCCGCCGCCAAAAGGCCGATTGCAGATCACCGCCACCCCGCGTTCACGGCACAGCGGCAGAATGCGTTTCTCCACGCCACGGTCATCGAGGGCGTAGTTGATTTGCAAAAAATCCAGTTGTTCGGCCTTGAGCACTGCTTCGACTTCATCGTAGGCCGACGGCGTGTAATGGGTGATGCCGATGTAGCGAATGCGCCCCTGTTCTTTCCATTCCCGCAGAATTGGCAGATGGCTCTGCCAGTCCAGCAGATTGTGGATCTGCATCAGGTCGATGCGTTCGGTGCGCAGCAGACGGAAGGATTCCTCCATCTGCGCGATACCTTCCTTGCGCCCTCGGGTCCAGACCTTGGTCGCCAGAAACGCGGGTGAACGCGGTTCGTGAATCGATAGCAGCTCGCCAGTAGTTTGCTCGGCGCGGCCATACATCGGCGAGCTGTCGATCAACGTGCCACCCTTTTTGAACAGCTCGTCGAGCACTGCTGGCAATAGCTTATAAGCCGGATCGCCGGGAGCAACGTCAAAGCCGCGATAAGTGCCCACGCCCACTATGGGCAACAGCTCGGAGCTGGAAGGGATGGCGCGGGTCTGCATGGTCTGGTCTCCTGCCTGGCTCGGCGAAGTGGCAGTCGGTGTGATGGCAGTGGCCAACGCCCGGTCAAAGGTCAGGACCGCCGAAACCCCGGCAGCCAGCGTGAGCAAGCGGCGCCGGGAACAACCCTCAGTGTGGCTCATGCGGGTTCCTCTGCTGCGTGAATCTGTTGCACCTTGTATGCGACAGCGGCCGGCCCGATTCACTGGACTACACTGCGACTGCGAACACCCGCGCCCCGTTAAAGTTAGTCGAATGTCCAGAAAACTGATGTCACTCGTCGCCTTGCTCATCGCCCTCTACCTGTTGCTGTGCGGGGCGCTGTTCATTTTTCAGCGCTCGCTGATCTATTTCCCCCAGCCTGACAACGCCGTGACTACGGAAGATTCGCGGCTGAAACTGGCGATGCCGGAGGCCGATGTGTGGGTGACCACGCGCGCGCATGCCGGGCCAAAAGCGCTGATCTACTTTGGCGGCAATGCCGAAGATGTGTCGCGCAATCTGCCGTCGTTCAGCGAGGCTTTTCCCGACTACGCGGTGTTTTTGCTGAACTACCGGGGCTTCGGTGGCAGCGGCGGCTCACCTTCGGAAGAAGCGATTGCCGAAGATGCGCTGGCGCTGTTTGATCAGGTGTACGCCAGCCATCCGCAGATTGCCGTGATCGGCCGCAGCCTGGGATCGGGGGTGGCGGTGCGGCTGGCGAGTCAGCGTCCGGCGACCAGATTGATTCTGGTGACGCCGTACAACAGCCTCGAAGAAATTGCCGTCCGCCAATACCCGTGGTTTCCGGTCAAATGGTTGCTCAAGGATCGCTTCGAGTCGGGCCGCTATGCCGCGCACATTCGCGTGCCGACGTTGCTGTTGGCGGCCAGCGATGACGAAGTGATTCCACGAGACAGCACGCAGCGGCTGCTGACGCATTTCCCCAAAGGCGTGGCGACGCTGCGCGTGGTGCCGGATTCGGGGCACAACTCGATTTCCGAGCGGGTGCAGTATCTGCAGTGGATGCAGGAAGTGCTTGATCGCTGATAGCCGATTATTGCGTTGGCTGAACTGGCCCCTTCGCGAGCAGGCTCGCTCCCACCTTGATAATGCAATCCCCTGTGGGAGCGGGCTTGCTCGCGAAGGCGCCAGTGCGAACAACACAAAATCCAAGGATCGCCCTCCCCTTCATCACCCACCAAAAAAGCCAGATGGCCAGCATGAACCAAGTGCAAAAAGCCCAGTCCTAGTGGCGCCGTATTCCGCGGCTGCCCACTTCAGCACTGTCCTTTTCCCTGAGTCTGCCGTCCCATGCGCCATGTCGTTCGCTCATCACGCTTCGTTTCGCTGTGCCTGCTGATCCTTGCCCCATTGTTCACCGAGACCACCCACGCCAGCGAGGAGCGGCAGCTGGTGGCCGCGATCAACGACTACCGCGCCCATCCGCAACGCTGCGACCGCCGCCCGGCCCAGCGCCTGGCGCCACTGTCGCTGAAATCGAATCTGGCGCTGCCGATCGGCTATGGCTACGGCGGTGGCTTGCGCGAGAGATTGAAATCTTCGGGGTATTCGTCGGTGGCGGTACGCAGTATCCGCATCATTGGGGCCGGGGATGCCGAGGAAGCCTTCGAACAGCTGCAAGACAGCCACTGCAGCGCACTGCTCGACGCTCAGTACGCCGACATCGGCGTCAGCCGCTCCCGTGGTGAATGGCAAGTGGTGCTGGCGCAACCGGTGCTCGACGGTCGTGTCGGCGACAACCGCAGCGTCGGCAAGGCCTTGCTTGCGCAGGTCAACGCCGCCCGGGCGCGACCACGGATGTGCGGGCGCCAACGCTTCGCCGCCGCCCGCCCCCTGAGCTGGAACGCCGCGCTGGGCGCCGCCGCACAAGGCCACAGCAAAGCAATGGCCTACGGCAACTATTTCGCCCACCGCGACCCGGACGGCGACCTGCCGGCAGATCGCGCCCGGGCGGCGGGTTATCGGGGACGGCAGATAGGCGAAAACATCGCCGCCGGCCAGAGTTCACCGGGCAAGGCGATGGCCGGATGGCTGGCCAGCCCCGGCCATTGCGCCAACCTGATGAACCCGATGTTCACTCAGGTCGGGGCCGGGTTCGCCAGTGAGGCGCGCAGTGATGAGGGGGTTTACTGGACGATGGTGTTTGGCGCGCCTTGATTCGCTTGAGAGCTTTTCAGTGACGCTACTGGCCTCTTCGCGAGCAAGCCCGCTCCCACACTGGATCTGTGTTGTTCACAAATCCATGTGGGAGCGGGCTTGCTCGTAGAGGCTGGTACAGACACCCTCAATCGCTTGCGCCGCCTCCCGGTTCAGTCCAGTTCGGTGTGATGCGAGAAGTTACAGCGCAGTAGAAACAGTTGCGCCCTTCGATAAAAAAGGGCGCTGGAGTCTGGAGTAAAACGACCGGGGTTCAGACCGGAGAAATCGTCGCAAGCATTCCGATCAGAATGGTCAACGTCAGAAACCCACCGAGGAAAATCGCCATCTTGTTCATGCTGCTCTCCTTAATGTTGAGCTTGCGGTGCACCGGGCGCTTCGGGATGAAGGGCTGCCGCGGGTGACCGAATTGCCGGGCTATTCTGAGCGCCTGACTGAGCCGGTTACAGAGGCAGATCCAACAGAAAAATACGGATCAGATGCCCATCTGATCCGCTCCGGACATGATCTGGTATTCAGATCGGCACACAACGGTTCGTGATCCGCCGCTTTGAACTAGAGTGATTGCCGTCGCGCGAAGAACAATAACAATCCCAGGAGTGGTCAATGTCCGAACTGAACCTGCACCCCAACGCCGCCGAATCCCTAAAGCACTGGCACGAGATGATCCGCACCGGCAATCTCAAGGCCTTGCCCGAACTGCTCGACCCGAACGCGGTATTCCGCTCGCCCATGGCCCACTCGCCTTACCCCGGCGCCCCAGTGGTGACGATGATCCTCAACACCGTGTTCGACGTGTTTGAAGATTTCAAATATCACCGCGAACTGGTGACGGCCGATGGCTTGAATGTGGTTTTGGAGTTCAGCGCCAAGGTCGGGACCAAGGAGTTGAAGGGGATCGACATGATTCGCTTTGATGAGAGCGGGAAGATTGTCGAGTTCGAGGTGATGGTGCGGCCGTTGAGCGGGTTGCAGGCTCTCGGCGAAGAGATGGGGCGGCGGCTTGGTGCGTATCTGGCAAGCGCGAAACCAAAGTAGGATCAGGCGCCACAAAAAAAGCCCACTGACCATTACCGGTTCAGCGGGCTTTTGCGTATCTGGCGTCTAGTTACAGCGCCATGTCACGTGCAGCATTTTCCTTCGGTGCTTCAGCTTTTTCAGCTGCAGGTGCAGCCGGAGCAGCAGCCTGACCGATCACCGGTGGAGTTGGCAGTTCGAGGATCTTGGCGGTGTACGCCCACTCTTGTGCCACTTTGGCCGGATCGCTGTTCAGCTGAGTGCCGTAGCTTGGCACGATCTGGTGCAGCTTGGCCTGCCACTCAGGGGTGGCGACTTTGTCTTTGAAGACTTTCTGCAGCACGCTCAGCATGATCGGTGCAGCGGTCGACGCGCCTGGCGATGCGCCCAGCAGGCCGGCGATGGAGCCGTCTTGTGCAGCAACGATTTCGGTGCCCAGTTTCAGCACGCCGCCCGCGGCTTCATCACGCTTGATGATTTGCACGCGCTGGCCGGCTTGCCACAGGCGCCAGTCTTCGGCTTTGGCGTTCGGGAAGTATTCCTTCAGCGCGTTCAGACGGTCTTCATCCGACAGCATCAGTTGACCGGCCAGGTACTCGACCAGCGGGTATTCCTTGATGCCGACCTTGGTCATTGGCCAGATGTTGTGGGTGGTGGTGCTGGTCAGCAGGTCCAGGTACGAGCCTTCTTTGAGGAACTTGGTGCTGAAGGTCGCGAATGGGCCAAACAGGATGACGCGCTTGCCGTCCAGAACACGGGTGTCCAGGTGCGGAACCGACATCGGCGGTGCGCCAACCGAAGCTTTACCGTAGGCCTTGGCCAGGTGCTGCTCGGCGATGGCCGGGTTATCGGTCACCAGGAACGAGCCGCCGACCGGGAAGCCAGCGTATTCCTTGGCTTCAGGAATGCCCGACTTCTGCAGCAGGTGCAGAGCGCCGCCACCAGCGCCGATGAACACGAACTTGGCGTCGGTTTCGGTCTTGGTGCCGTCTTTCAGGTTTTTGTAGCTGACGCGCCAGGTGCCGTCGGCGTTCTTGGTGATGTCTTCGACTTCACTCGACAGCTTCAGGTCGAAGTTAGGCTTGGTCTGCAGGTAACCGGCGAACTGGCGGGTGATTTCGCCGAAGTTCATGTCGGTACCCAGCGGGCTCCAGGTGGCCGCGATTTTCTGGTTCGGGTCACGCCCTTCCATCATCAGCGGGACCCACTTCTTGATCACAGCCGGGTCTTCGGAGTACTGCATGCCGGCGAACAGCGGGCTCGCTTGCAGGGCTTCGTAGCGCTTTTTCAGGAACTTGATGTTGTCATCGCCCCACACGAAGCTCATGTGCGGCGTGGTGTTGATGAACGAGCGAGGGTTCTTCAGAACGCCTTGCTGAACCTGCCAGGCCCAAAACTGACGGGACACCTGGAACGCTTCGTTGATCTCGACCGCTTTCGGGATCGTCACGTTGCCTTTGTCGTCTTCCGGGGTGTAGTTCAGCTCAGCCAGGGCGGAGTGACCGGTACCGGCGTTGTTCCAGCCATTGGAGCTTTCCAGGGCGACGCCATCGAGGCGCTCGACCATTTCCATCGACCAGCTTGGCTCCAGCTCATTGATCCACACACCCAGGGTGGTGCTCATGATGCCGCCGCCGATCAGCAGAACGTCGACTTTCTTTGCTTCTGCAGCATTGGCGGACGACATCCCCATCGCCAAAGCCAGCCCGAGCAAGGCTGTGTTCACTTTCTTAAACATCCGTTGCACCTATGATAAAACGCCTTCCGCCCGCCGCTGTTATCTGTATGCGATCCGCTTTGATGACGCTCAGGCTCGCGTCGCAGATTCCGGCACACTTCAATTTTGACGGGTGGGCACACAAGGCCGACGTACCGCATCGACCTCAGTTAATGTCCCTTCTGAACTGACTTCTTATCATTATTGGCTTCAGCTACTTGAGCGACAGGGATTCCGTCAGCCCGCCCCAAAGGCAGGCAAACCGAATAAGGTCAAACCAAGTTGGCGCGAAGAATATCACGTCAGGGCAAACCCGCGCGTCTGTTCCCGACTTGAGAGTCTTTTTCCGCTGTGGGCGTTATCGGCCGGTATGGGCTGAACATGATCCCGAAACCTGTGGTGGCTGGGCTGGCCCCATCGCGAGCAGGCTCGCTCCTACAAGGAATGGGCTGCTCGCGATGGCGGCGTTACAACCGAAACCGATCCACCGACAACGCCAACGCCCCCGCCAGACTCGACAGTTCATCGGTGGTATTGGCCGTCTGCCCGATCACTTTACTGTTGCCCTCGGACATCCCGGCGATCATTTCCACCTGATGAGCGATTTCGTTGCTGGCCTGGCTTTGCTCGACGATGGTGCGGGTGATGTCGTTGACCAGTTGCGTGGTGCTGAGGGTGGCGTCGAGGATTTCGCGAATCGCCCGTTCGACTTCAGCCGTGACCGCCATGCCCTTGTCGACTTGGGCCACGCCGGCCTCCATGCTGCTGACCGCCTCCCGGGTGCTGTTTTGGATCCGTGCAACCATCGCGGCGATTTCCTGGGTTGAGGCACTGGTGCGTGCCGCCAGGCTGCGCACTTCGTCGGCAACCACGGCAAAGCCCCTGCCCTGCTCGCCGGCCCGCGCTGCCTCGATGGCGGCGTTGAGTGCCAGCAGGTTGGTCTGGTCGGCGATGCTCTTGATCACCTGAATGATGTTGAAGATGCCTTCGGATTCCTGATCCAGCGTACGGATCACCTGTGCCGACTGTTGCGCCGAGCGGGCGATGTCGTCCATGTCGCTGACCACCTGATGGATCACCTGCCCGCCGCTCTTGGCCAGCGACTCGGCCTGATTGGCCATGCCCAGCGCGCGTTCGGCATGACGAGTGATTTCCTCGATGCTGGCGGTCATCTGGCTCGCGGCGGCGGCCATGGTGCCGGCCGCGGCGCTTTGCTGTTGACTGCTGTCAGCGACCTGATGGCAGCCGTGGCTCAACTGCTCGCTCATGCCGCTGACGCCATGGGCGTTGCGCCGAACGACGTCGATCATGTTGCGCAGGTCGCGCTGCATGGTCGCCAGGCTGCGGATCAGCGTACTGGCCTCGTCCTTGCCGGTCGGCTCGCTGATCGGTTCGCTGAGGTTGCCGTGGGCAATGCTCTGCGCGATCTGGTTAGCGGATTTCAGCGGCCCCATGATGCTGCGGGTCACCCAACGCCCTTGCCCCAATAACAGCAACAGACTGGCGAGCAACACCACACCGAGGGCGATGTTGGCGTTGCGAATAGCGCTTTCAGTGGCCTGGCTGGTGTCACGGGTGTTGCTTTCGATCAGTTCGCTGAGGGCCGCCATCTGCTCTTCGAGCTGACTGAAGGCCGCATTGAACGTGCCCAGCTCCCGTTGCGCGCTGTCCGGGTTGTCCAGTGCCAGGCCGACAATGCGCTCGGCCGCTGCAATGTAGGTGTCCAGGCTGGGTTTTATGTGTTCCAGCGCAGACTTGATCGTCGGGTTGACCGGCAATTTGAGGTTTTCTTCCAGCACTTCGCGAAAATGCGTGGCGTGCTCGTTGATCGAGTCCCGCACCTCTGCGGCCGTGCCGGTACTTTTGCCCAGGCCGACCAGCATCGCCGAGTACACGTCGGCCCGCAGCGCGTCGTGCATCATGTCGGCTTCCATGTGATTGCGCAGCGCGGTCATGGTCACCGCGTTGTCGTTCACCGCTGCGGACATGCGCGTATTCCCCACATAGCTGACCAGACTCACGATCAGCGCCGTCAACAGACTGGTGGCAATCAGCAGCAGCAAACGCAATTTGATCGACACGGTGGGTTCCTCCCCTGAGGCGCGCCGGAATGCGCCTTTCAGGATTTCAGTTAAGCTTATTTGTGCAGATGTGCCGCTTCAGAGCGTTTCAGCAAGTATCCGCGTGTTCGGACGGAACTCCGGCAAAGGTCGCACCTCTGAGATTATGTAGTCCTTCCTTTTTGCTTCGCGCTTGTGGAGGAACATCGTCATGCGCAAGTTAGTGCTCATTGCTTCTCTCCTGCTCTGCCTCCCTGTCGGCTCGGCTCTGGCCCGTGTCGATGCCGGAGACGTCGCCACCTCGGCGGGCGTTTCCGCGTCGCTGTACTCGACCTTCAAGGATCACAAAATGGTGATCCCGGCGCGCGACGACCTGTCAGCGTTCGTCGCCAGCGGCGGGGCCATCCGTGGGGTTTATCTTGAGTCGGTACTGCAACAGGTGCGGCACGACAACCCCGGCCTCAATGCCAGCGATGAAGACCTCGCCAACGCGATTCTGGTGCATTACGAAGGCCTGAATCAGTAGTTGCCAGGGATGCAGCGGCCGATGGACGGCAGCTGAGGGCGCATAGGCAAAACCGTCTGACGGCCTCTATGATGGAGGCCATGACGACTCTTGCGCCTCCTGCGCCTTTGCGCTCACCCTGCCCGCCCGGCGCCTGCGATTGCGGGCGCGACGCGTTGCTGGAAACGCCGGGCACGGATCTGCGCATTCTGCGCCTGACCCGCGAGCAGGAAAAAATTCTCCTCGCCCGACTGGAACAACTCAAAGACCTTGCGGACTTGCGGCATCTGCAACAGCGCATGCACGAACAGTTGGGCCTGCGGGTGGAAATCTCCCCGGGCTTTCATGAAGTGCGCAGCATGCTCGGCATCGAGATTCAGATCGAGGCGCTGCCGGGACTGTGCCGCAAGACCCGCAAGTCAATTCCGGCGGCCATTCGCCGAGGCCTGAACAACCGCCCCGAAATCGCTTTCGAGCTGCTCAACGCTCACGACTTGCTGCGCGACACCTGATCATTTTTTCATGCCAACCCGCTTGCGCATCTCCGCGGTGATGCTCTGGCGGGTTTTCTTCAGGTCGGCCCACGGCTCATCGCCGACTTCGTTCAGACGCTCATGGACATTGCTGATGTTCCACTGATTGCCACCCTTGATCTCCCCCACTTCTTCGCGAAACAGCGGTACTGACACTGGCAGTCCCTCACGGGTTCGCGCGGCGTAGGTACAAATGGTGGTGGCGCCCAGACCGTTGCGCAGGTAGTCGATGAAGATCCGCCCGACACGATTTTTCGGCCCGGACACTGCGGAAAAGCGTTCCGGCAACAAATTCGCCATGTGACTGACGATCGCATGGCTGAAGTCCTTGACCTCATCCCAGCCATGTTTGCGCGTCAACGGCACCACCAGGTGAATGCCCTTGCCGCCGCTGGTCTTGAGAAACGCCTTGAGCCCCAGTTCATCCAGTACGGTCAGGGTGAGCGCCGTGGCTTCGACCATGCTTTTCCACGGCAGCGCAGGGTCTGGATCGAGGTCGAGAACAAACCGGTCAGGCTTTTCCAGATCGACGGTGGTGGCGTTCCAAGTGTGCAACTCGACCGTGCTCATCTGCACTGCGCCGATCAAGGCTTCGGCGTTGTTGATCAGCATCACCGGTTGCCCGGTGACGTCCTTGTCCAGTGTGGTGATGCCGGGAATCGCCAGGCGCTCGGCGTTTTTCTGGAAAAACAGTTCGCCGGCAATGCCGTCCGGCGCCCGCACCAGCGCAACCGGGCGATCCTTGAGCTGCGGCAGAATCCACTCGGCAACGCTGGCGTAATACTCGGCCAGTTGCATCTTGGTGGTGCCGCTGACCGCATCGATCACCCGATCGGGGTGAGTGATGCGCACTTTGCCGCTGGCCAGCCCCAGCTGGGACGGCGCCGGTTCGGCTTTCTTCGGCTCAGCAGCTTTCTTTGATTCTGCAGCTTTCTTCGACGAAGCAGTTTTCTTCGACGGGGTGGCTTTCGCTGAAGTCTTCACGGGTTTCGCGCGCTCCTCGGTAATTGACTTGGCCGGTTTGTCATTGCGCAGCCCATGGAACACAGCGTGGCGCACCGAACCGTCCTTGGTCATTTCGGCGAATGCCACTTCTGCCAACAGATTGGGTTTGAGCCAGTGCACACCTTTGGCCTCGAAGCCGCTGGGCGGATTGACCACGGCAGCCTTCTTCACCTGCAACGGCTTGAGCTGAGCGAGGATGCTTTTCAGTGTGGTTTCGTTGAAACCGGTGCCGACCTTGCCGGCATAGCGCAACTCGCCACTGTCGCGATCATGCAGGCCCAACAACAGCGCACCGAAAGCACTGCGCGCACCTTTCGGATCGGTGTAGCCGACAACCACGAATTCCTGCCGATGCTTGCACTTGAGCTTGATCCAGTCGCTGCTGCGCCGCGACACGTAGGGCGAGCCGAGGCGTTTGCCGATCAGCCCCTCCATCTGCATCTGGCAGGCGCTGTTGAGCAGTGCGTCCGCCGTTTCATCGAAGGCTTCGGAGAAGCGCAGCAACGGCTGCTCATGCCCGCCGAGTACCGTGGACAACGCCGCGCGACGCTCCTCGACCGGCACTTCGCGCAGGTCGACGCCGTTGAGGTACGGCATGTCGAACAGGTAGTACATGATGCTGCCGCTGCGCCCGGCTTCGAAGGCGTTTTGCAGCGCCTGAAAGTCCGGCACACCGTGTTCATTGGTGACCACCACTTCGCCGTCCAGCCACGCCGATTCCAGCCCCAACTCGGCCAGGGCTTGCGCCTGTTGCGGCAGTTTGTGCGTCCAGTCGTGACCGTTGCGGGTGAACAGTTGCACCTGATCGTGATCGATGCGCGCCATGATCCGGTAGCCGTCGAATTTGATCTCGTAACTCCAGTGTCCTTCGGGTGCACTGTCGACCAGGGTCGCCAGTTCCGGTTTGAGCTGCGCCGGCAGTTTGGCCTTGCGCGCACCCGTGAGCGTCCCGGACGCCGCTTTACGCGGTTTCGCCGGGGACTTCTTCACTGGCTTGGCTTGCTCGGCGGCGAGCTTGGGTTTGCTGATCAGGGTGCGTTCGCTGAGCACGCTGTCCGGCTCCGCACTGAGCACATCGTAGTCGTCCTGCGGGCGCGCCGCACTGTCCTGATGTTTGATCAGAAACCAGTTTTCCTTCTTGCCCGGCATATGCGTGCGCACCAGATTCCAGATCCCGGAGAGCTTTTCGCCCTGCAACTCGAACTTGAGTTTGCCCTTGGCGTAAGCCTTGGCCGGATCCTCCTGCGGAATCCACACGCCACGATCCCAGACGATCACATCGCCTGCACCGTAATGCCCCTCGGGAATGCTGCCCTCGAACGTCGCATAATCCAGCGGATGGTCTTCGACGTGTACCGCCAGACGCTTGACCTTGGGATCGAGCGACGGGCCCTTGGGCACCGCCCAGCTCTTCAGCGCACCATCGAGTTCGAGGCGAAAGTCATAATGCAGGTGCGAAGCGTCGTGCTTCTGGATGCAGAACTGCAGCGCATGTTCGCTGGCCTTGCTGCGGCCACGGCGTTTGACCGCGGCGGGCTCCGACGTTGCGGAAAAGTCGCGCATGCGGTTGTAGTCGTCGAGGTTCCTGGTCATGGCGCACCTGCCTTGTGTCAGCCAATGCGGGTCACGGTCAGCGCGACCACGGCGATCCGGTCTACGCGCTGGTAACCGGGGTTCAACAACTCTTCACCGAACACGTCAGGATCCAGTTCGCGATAGGTCCAGCCGAATCGCGTCGAATCCAGGCGTGGCACCACCGTGTCGAAAAACGGATCGCGGCCATCGACCATCGCCACGCCGGTGTACAGCAACAAAGAGCCACCGGGTGCCAGCCGATTGAGCGCCTGCTCGACGATGCGCAGCGACAATCCGGCGCCGAGCGAGCCACCGCCATGCCGATAAGCACGCCCGGCCGGGTCAGCCATGTACGGCGGGTTGGCGACGATCAGGTCGAAATTGCCTTCGGTGCCCTGCAGCACATCACTGGCCTGCACCTCGACATTCGCGACTTCGGCCAATGCTGCGTTGATCGCGGTCAGGCGCAGCGCGGCGGGATTGATGTCGACCGCCAGCACCTGCGCTTCACGCCGTGCGCGGGCAATCAGGATGGCGCCGACGCCGGCGCCGCAGCCAATGTCCACCGCACGCTGAATCGGCGCGAAGCTCTGTTGCAGATGCGCGTGAATCAGCTGCGCGAAACGGTAGGTGTCCGGGCCGAAAAACACCGAATCGGCGGCATCGGTGGGAAAGCCGGAATGCACGAACAACAAGTCATCAAGACTCGACCAGCGCACCCGGCTTTTCAAGCGGCCGTCGTAGACGTCAATCACTTGTGCCTCCTGCAATTGCCGCTGTTCGTCAGCGGACAACAGCCCCGGTTCGAACGGGCGCGACCAGCCGAACACGTCGCGCAGGGTATCGGCCACCTGCCCTTCGTCACGCTGGTTGACCCGCTGATGGGTCAAGGGCGTTGGCGTGATGAAACGGTAGCCGTCGGCCTGCAAGCGCCGGCCGAGTTGCAGCAGCGTGAGATCATTGGCGGACAGTTGTTCTTCCTGATTCATGGAGATTTCCTTAGCGCAGACTGGATTTGAGTTCGATGAAGCGACGTGTCGCCAGCAGCCCCGCCGGATGGGCATGGCGGGCCGGTGCCAACCATGGGATCAGCGTGGCCATTTGCGCGTGTCCGTCCTGACCTTGCAGGGCAGACATCAGGCGCTGCACATCGGGATCGTGTTCGGGCACGGCGGCGTCCGGGGTGGCAACCTGACGGCTGCGTCTTGGCACCGTTTTTTTCTCCGACAACGTCCAGTCACCGGCAATCCAGTCGTGCAACAGCTGCTTTTCATACGGACTGAACACGCCGAACATCGCCGCACCGTCGCCATCGATCAGCTGCCAGAAACGGCTGGCTTGCGGATCTTCGTTGAGTTTGATCCAGCCTTTGTCCTGCATTGCCTGCAGGAAACCCGGTAGCTGCTCGGGAGTGGCCAGCCACTGATTGACGGTTTTGCCTTCGAAACGGCAGTAGTCGGAATGCATGTGCTGACCGAACGGGCGCTTGCGCTCGAGCATCGCCAGCACTTCCTGCTCCAGGTCAAAACCCTCGATGATCGCGCGACTGCCCTGCCCCAGGTCATTGAGCCGATAGCCCAGCGACACCCGGCGCAGAAATTCGCCGCGATCGGCTTCCAGCGGCAGCAAGTCAAGTACCGACTGCACGGCCTTTTGCGCATGCCCGGTGCTGGCGTTGTCGATGGTCACATGCAGGGTGAAGTAGTACGGATCGATGCCCAACTCGCTGAGTTCATAGGCACTGATCAGCAAGTGCAGCGGCAGTTGTTCGTAGCCGAGGTTGTAGCCGATCACCTCTGGCAGCAAGCTTTCGCCACAGGCACCTAGCGCCAGTTGCAGCGCACCTTGCAGGTAGCGTTCATCGGCGATGGCGCTGGCGTCCTGCAAACCGTGCTCAGCGAGCAGTTTGCGGTAGATCACCACGTGGTTTTGCGCTGGATTGCCGTCGCCCAACTCTTCCAGATAGGTACACAGCAATCCGTCGAAACGCGGGTCGCGCCACTGCGCCAACAAACCGTACAGCCAAGCACCATCGACCAGTTTGGTCGGCGCCACGGCCTGCAGAAAGTACAACGCGTGAGCCTTGTTGCGGAAGAACTGGCGCGGTCCGCCGGCCTGGCGCTGTTGCAGGTAATCGGCGTACTGCCGGGCAACTTCTGTGCAATGTTCGGCGACCCAGCCTTGCCACGCCGACGGATCCTGCGGAAGTTCCTCGGGCAACAGCGCGGCGCGCTGCAACTGCTCGGCAACAAAGTCCTGCGCGAGAGTTTCAGGCGCATCCTCAAGCAGCAGTGCCTCATAAATGCGCCGCAGGTCACCGTCGGCAGTGATGGGCTGTTGCTGCGCACTCGGCGCATGCAGAGGGGTCAGGGCAGTCATGTCAGTGTTCTCACTCGGGTGGCCGGTCAGGGCGTTGTTTCACGCCTCTACATCAGCAGAGCAACCGCTACGGAGAAAAATTCAATCGACATGAAAATTGCCCTGACGGACGGAGCATCGCGGTCCCGGCAAGGGCTGCCCGAGACCGCGATTTTTGACGGTGCTTCAGGCCTGACCTTTGGCCTGAGCCTCCAGATGCACCTGCAATTGCGGGTCGATCTGCAGCGCGGCAGCCAGTTCATCCAGGTAGTTGCGTTCGGCGTCTTGCTGATCGTCCACCAGGATCACGCTGACCAGGTACATTTCGGCGGCCGTCGCCGGGTCGTCGTTGGCCGCCTGCGCGACTTCGTTCGCATCCAGCGGTTTGGCAACTTCAGCGTTAAACCATTGCTGCAATTCTGGATCGTCGGTGTGTTTGCCAATCTCTTCATCGATCATCTGCCGTTCCCGGTCATCGATCTCACCATCAGCCTTGGCTGCCGCGATCAGCGCCCGCAGCACAGCATGCCCGTGCTCCTCGACTTCGGGCCCGGCCAGCAGATTTGCGGTTGGCGGAATCTGCTGTGGCGCCGCCGACGCCTGACTGCGCTGCCAGGCCTGATACGCCTGGAACGCCATCATTCCCAACGAGGCCAGTGCCGCATAATTGGTGCCGCCGGAACGACTTTGTGTACCGCCGCCACCGAGTGCCCCGCCCAACGCGCCGCCCAATCCACCGCCGCCACCGCCGCCAAGCAGACCACCCAGCAATCCACCCAAACCGCCCAGCCCACCGGACTGCGCGCCACTGGCGCCTGTACTCGCGCCGCCGCCCAACAGGCCACCGAGCAAGCCGCCCAGTCCGCCCAGACCTGCGCCGGCCGAAGCGCCACTTGGTTGTCCCACCGAGGCCTGGCCCCGCAGTAGTTGTTCGAGCAAATCACTGGTGTTCATGATCTCGTCCTCAGCCATTGGCAATAAATGCGTCAGGCAACAATAGACCGCCGACGCCGGCGCGCCAGCACCGTCTGGCTGACGCTGGCAGATTTCGCCGAGGTATTTTTTGTGCGGGCAGCTAAGATTCAAAGGTGGTGAACCTTATCCCGGCCAAACCGGTCGATAGCTGCAACCCCGACCCGGTTTGCCGGCGCCCTTTGCCCGAGGGTGATAACCGGCATGCTTCATTTTTCTGGAGAACGCCCCTGTGATATCGACCGTACACATCGCCAGGCTCAAAGCATGGGGCGCCCATGGTTTTACCGCGACCGGCGTGGTCACAGCCTTTCTGGCGACCCTCGCCCTGCTGGAAAACCAGCCGACTCACTGCCTGATGTGGCTGGGCGTGGCATTGATCGTCGACGGTCTCGACGGAGCGCTCGCGCGTAAGGTCAATGTGCAGTCGGTGCTGCCGAGTTTCGACGGCTCGATCCTCGATCTGGTGATCGACTACCTGACCTACGTGTTCATTCCGGCGCTGTTCATCTATCGCTACATTCCCCTGCCCGACTACACCCTGCTGCTGAGCGTATCGCTGATTCTGGTGTCGTCGCTGTTCTGTTTCTGCAACGTCAACATGAAGAGCAAGGACAACTATTTCGTCGGTTTCCCCGCCGCGTGGAACGTGGTTGCCCTGTGCCTGTACATCATCGACCCGGGGCCGTGGATCACCTTTCTGACCATCATCGGTCTGGCGCTGCTGACCGTGACCCGCATGAAGTTCCTGCACCCGTTCCGGGTACGCCGGTTCATGCCGATCAACATCGCGGTGACGGCCATCTGGCTGCTGTGCAGCCTGTCGCTGGTGCTTAATCACCCGATGATCAATCCGCTGGTGATGGGTTTGTGGTTGCTGGCGTCGGCGTACTTTCTGGGGATCTGCATCTGGCGTACGGCGCTGGAGTGGTTTGATCGGCCGCACCTGAAATAGCACCAGACCTGCCAATCACGAATACCTGTGGGAGCTGGCTTGCCAGCGATTTCGGACTGCCAGTCGACATCGTTTGGACAGGACGGCCGCCATCGCTGGCAAGCCAGCTCCCACAGGTTTTGGCATGATTCTGAACATTCAGCGTTTGGTGATGACCACCTCCAGATACTCGCTCGGCACCACCAGCGACTTCTCTCCCACCCGGTTCGAGCGGTTCAGCAGATCCGCCAGATCACTCTCCAGCGCCTGCCCGCTTTCCGGCGGCAATGCCGCGAAGGCCTTGTGCACCGGCCCGTACCAGTGGCGGAAAATGTCGATGAAGTGCGCCGCCGAGCGATAGCGGAAATTGAAGGTGCGGCGGGTGACCTGCAGCAAAAATTCGCGCTCATTGAAGTGGCTGTGCAACCACGCTTCGGTGCCCCAGTTCGACGGCGGCTGGGCCACGGCGGGGGGCGGGACGTGGCGACCGAGCACCTTGAACATCTGGCCGACGAAACCTTCCGGCGTCCAGTTCGCCAGACCGATGCGCCCGCCCCTTCGGCAGACCCGCGCCAGTTCCGCTGCGGCAGTCGCCTGATCCGGGGCAAACATCACGCCAAAGGTCGACAGCACCGCGTCGTAACTCTCGTCGGCGAACGGCAACGCTTCGGCATCGGCGACCTGAAAAATCACATCCAGATGCTCGGCCCGTGCCCGATCCTGTCCCCGCTCCAGCAGCGCCGCGACATAGTCGGTCGAGGTCACCTGACAACCACGTCGCGCCGCCGCCAGAGTCGCATTACCGTTACCGGCGGCGACATCCAGCACTTCCTCATCGCAGTGCAGGTCGCAGGCCTCGGCGAGGTTTTCGCCGACGATCTGCAAGGTGGTACCGATCACCGCGTAATCACCGCTGGCCCAGGCGACTTTCTGGCGCTCTTTCAGACCCGTCAGATCAATGGGAGTACTCATCAATCGTGCTCCGCAGCAGGTAGAAGGACTTCATTCGGCCGTGGTCGGGTCGATGACCGTCATCACCCGCGCCACGCTGTTGGCCGGGAATCCACCCAGCCTGGCGTGCTCGCGCACCTGCTCTTCGTCAGGGGCGATGTAGACGCAATAGATTTTGTCGGCGGTGACGTAACTTTGCAGCCACTGCACCTGTGGCCCGAGTTCACGCAACACCTGGCAGGAGGTTTGCGATACGGCTTGGAGTTCTTGCGGCGACAGCTTTCCGGCCCCTGGAATCTCGCGTTCAATCACGAATTTCGGCATGGCAACCTCGCGTTCTTTTTATCAGTGACAGGGCCGACAGTGGCCCTGCTCATCCACTATCGCGCCGAGGGTCGATGGCGTCCCTGCCAATCGTCCGAAGAGCCGGCAAAACAACGGCCGGGCCGATGAGTGGCGGTTTTTTGTAAAGGCCTCGAGACACTCCGAGATTGCCATTGCGTGGGGCAATCGGCTTTTATGCCTTCCCGTCTTCCGTGAATGGATTCCATCATGTCCCTGCGTCTTGAATGGCTCGTCGATCACCCGCAGCACAGCGACACTTACGCCGCGTGGATTCACCGCCAGTTCGCCTACGAATATGCCGAGCAACCCTTGACCGATTGGCAACGCGAGTTCGCTGCCGGCCAGAACAATGGCGACTGGTCATGCCTGATTGCGCTGGACGGCGAGCGTCTGCTCGGCGGTGCGGCGCTGGCCCGGGCGGATCTGGCCCTGCGTCCGGATCTCGGCCCTTGGCTGGCGTGCGTGTTTGTCAGCCCGCAAGCTCGTGGCCAGGGGTTGGCAGAGCGGTTGATCGATGGCATCAGCCAGGCGGCGAAACAGCGCGGTTTCGCACGTTTCTATCTGCACACACAGAACAAGCAGGACTACTACGCCAAACGCGGCTGGACAGTGCTGGAGCGCTTTCGCGCCTGGGACAACGAGCAATGGCTCATGGTGCGCGACCTGTGAGCCATTGATATGCGCGGGCGGTGACTGTCGATGCATCTGAGCACTCAGTTCTGGTTGTTACAGCCATCGGCAAATTTGCGGTAATCCAGCACCTGGGTTTTTCCGGCCGAATCCAGGTACGTCATGCGCGCATCGATAATGCCGCAGTTCACCGCGTTGTCCTCGGTCATCGACAGCACTTTCTGGATGTCCAGGTGCGTGCCGTAGGTGTAGGTGTGCGGGCTGACATCGGCTTCGGCCCGGGCCGACAGGGTGCAGATGTTCAGGGCGGCGAACAGGCAGGCGGCGACAACGGTTTTGTGCGTCATGGTGGTTTCCTCAAGGCTTGTATGGGTTGAGCCGAGGCAAACTGTGTGGGCCTCGATGGAGCCTATTTGAGGCGCGTGAGGTATCGCGTCTGTGTCAGGAAACGACCGCTATCAATCACTGTGTATCCCCACCGCCCGGAGATACACAGCGATACAAAACCCTGAAAAAATCGCGTTTTTGCATGTGTGTGTATCCGCCATTACGCCAGATACACTGCAATACAAACCCGGGCAGGCAAGCCGGCGCAGGCTCGATAGACTGCATGGCATTGCCCTTTGATAGAGGTTCTGCACCGATGGAACATGTCGATCACATTCTCATCGTCGACGACGACCGCGAGATCCGCGAGCTGGTCGGCAATTACCTGAAGAAGAACGGACTGCGCACCACCGTGGTCGCCGATGGCCGGCAGATGCGCAGTTTTCTCGAAGCCAACACCGTTGACCTGATTGTGCTCGACATCATGATGCCCGGCGACGATGGCCTGCAGCTGTGCCGCGAATTGCGCGTGGGCAAGCACAAGGCCACGCCGGTGCTGATGCTCACGGCGCGCAACGATGAAACCGACCGCATCATCGGCCTGGAAATGGGCGCCGACGATTACCTGACCAAGCCGTTCGCCGCCCGCGAACTGCTGGCGCGGATCAACGCGGTGCTGCGGCGCACGCGCATGCTGCCACCGAATCTGGTGGTCACCGAAAGCGGTCGCCTGCTGGCCTTCGGCCGTTGGCAACTGGACACCTCGGCCCGGCATCTGCTGGACAATGACGGCACACTGGTCGCCCTCAGTGGTGCCGAATACCGTTTGCTGCGGGTGTTCCTCGATCATCCACAACGGGTGCTCAGCCGTGATCAGTTACTCAACCTGACCCAGGGCCGCGAAGCCGATCTGTTTGATCGCTCGATTGATCTGCTGGTCAGCCGTTTGCGCCAGCGCCTGCTTGATGATGCGCGTGAGCCGGCCTACATCAAAACCGTGCGCAGCGAGGGTTATGTTTTTTCGCTACCGGTGGAAATCCTCGGGGCCTCGGCATGAGCCTCAAGCTGCATTGGCCACGCACCCTGGCTTCGCGGTTGTCGCTGATCTTTCTGATCGGGCTGATCCTGGCCCAGGCCCTGTCGTTTGGCGCGCAGTATTACGAGCGTTTCCAAAGCGCCAGAAGCACCATGCTCAGCAATATGCAAAACGACGTTTCGACGTCGGTTGCCATCCTCGACCGCTTGCCCGCGCAGGAACGCCCCGCCTGGCTGCCACGACTGGCTCGCACCAACTACGATTATCGGTTGAACGACGGCGATCCCGGCGCCCCGCTCGACGCCGAGGAGGTACCGGTGGCCGCGACCTCGATCAGCAGTGCGATCGGCGGCGCCCATCCGCTGTCCTTCAGCCGTTTTTCCGCAGAGAAAAAACACTTCCAGGCCCATTTGCGCCTCAGCGACGGCAGCCCGTTGACCATCGATGTGCGTCCGGCCATGCCGCCGCTGTCGCCGTGGCTGCCGGGGGTATTGCTCGGGCAACTGGCGCTGCTGATCGCCTGCACCTGGCTGGCGGTGCGCATTGCCATACGCCCCCTCGCCCGCCTCGCCAATGCCGTGGAATCCCTCGACCCCAACGCGCACCCGGTGATGCTCGACGAACACGGCCCGACCGAAGTGGCCTACGCCGCACGGGCCTTCAACGCGATGCAGGCGCGCATCGCTGCGTATCTGAAGGAGCGCATGCAACTGCTGGCGGCGATTTCCCATGACCTGCAAACCCCGATCACCCGCATGAAATTGCGCGCAGAGTTCATGGACGACTCGGTCGAGAAAGACAAACTGTGGAACGACCTCGGCGAGATGGAGCATCTGGTGCGCGAAGGCGTGGCGTACGCTCGCAGCATCCACGGCTCGACCGAGGAAAGCCGGCGCACCGACCTCGACTCGTTCCTCGACAGCCTGGTGTTCGACTATCAGGACATGGGCAAGGACGTGCAGCTGAGCGGCAAGAGCGCGGCGGTGATCGATACCCGTCCCCAGGCCCTGCGCCGGGTGCTGGTGAACCTGACCGACAACGCACTGAAATTCGCCGGTGCTGCGCAGTTGCAGGTCGATATCGACGACGGTCTTTGCATCAAAATCCTCGATCGCGGGCCAGGCATTGCCGAAGCCGAGTTGCAACAGGTCATGCAGCCGTTCTACCGGGTGGAAAACTCGCGCAACCGCAGCACCGGCGGCACCGGCCTGGGCCTGGCCATCGCCCAGCAACTGGCCATGGCCCTCGGCGGATCACTGACCCTGAGCAACCGCGAGGGCGGAGGCCTGTGCGCGGAGTTGAAATTGCCCCTGCGCTGATCCGCACACCAATCACCTGTGGGAGCGGGCTTGCTCGCGAAAGCGGCGTATCAGCCCCTGATGCATCGACTGACACACCGCGTTCGCGAGCAAGTCGAATCTTCGTACCGCCGCTCCCACATTGGAATTTGCATGGAGCACAAACACTGCATCTTGCCCCAGCCCGACTAGACTGATTCATGCCCCAGTCGAGGGGGAATGCAGGACGACGTCAGCTGTGCCCTGCCCACTTCTGTGACCACCGCCCAGCGGCCCATGCCTCGACAACGTTCTGCCACCGGACGGTGATCCTGTATCAGGAGCACTCGTGATGGACGAAACACGACTCAACGCATTCATGGGCAAACTGGTCAACGACATGGGCGGCGCCGCGATGCTGGCGAACGTCATCGTTGGCGAAGAACTCGGGCTGTACCGGGCGATGGCCGACAGTCAGCCGGTCACCCCGCAAGCCCTCGCCGAAAAAACCACCTGCAACCCGCGTCTGGTACGCGAATGGCTCAGCGCGCATGTCGCGTCCGGCTATATGGAGCATCACGATGGCCAGTTTCGGTTGCCGGAAGAGCAGGCGCTGGCACTGGCCGTGGAAGACTCGCCGGTATACGTCGCCGGGGGACTCGGTGTGGTGGCCTCGTTTTTCCACGACAAGGACAAACTGGTCAAAGCCATGCGCGGCAATGGCGCCCTGCCCTGGGGCGATCACCATCCGTGCATGTTCAGCGGCACCGAACGCTTCTTTCGCCCCGGCTACAAAGGTCACTTGATCGCTGAATGGCTGCCGGCGCTGGACGGCGTGGTCGCCAAACTCGAAGCAGGCGCCAAAGTCGCCGACATCGGCTGCGGCCACGGCGCGTCGACGGTGATCATGGCCCAGGCCTATCCCAACTCACACTTCGTCGGTTTCGACTACCACGCGCCGTCAATCACCGTCGCCACCCAGCGCGCCGAAGAAGGCGGCGTCAGCAGCCGGGCAAAATTCTTCCAGAACAACGCCAAAAGCTACCCCGGCGACGACTATGACCTGATCTGCTATTTCGACTGTCTGCACGACATGGGCGACCCGGTCGGCGCCGCACGGCATGCGTTCGAATCATTGAAGGACGACGGCACGGTGCTGCTGGTCGAGCCGTTTGCCAATGATGCGCTGGACGACAACATCAACCCGGTCGGACGCCTGTTTTACGCGGCCTCGACCTTTATCTGCACGCCGAATTCGCTGTCCCAGGAAGTTGGCCTGGGGCTGGGTGCGCAGGCCGGTGAAATGCGCTTGCGCAAGGTGTTTACCGAGGCCGGGTTCAAGCATTTTCGCCGGGCGACGCAGACGCCGTTCAATCTGATTCTGGAGGCGCGCAAATAAATCACCGCTATCACCTGTGGCGAGGGAGCTTGCTCCCGTCGGTTTGTGTAGCGACCCTGAAAACAGAGGCCTGCTGCGCAGTCCAGCGGGAGCAAGCTACCTCGCCACACGGTTAATGCTAACCTGCGGGCATCGTCCTCCCCGGAGTGCTGACCATGCTCGACAGCCCGACCCGCGAACACCTCGACACCCTGCACCAGGCCATGGCCGATGGCGGCTTTGTGGTGCTGACCGGCGCGGGCATCAGCACGCCGTCGGGCATCCCGGATTACCGCGACAGTGAGGGTGTACGCCGTGGCCGGCAGCCGATGATGTATCAGGAATTTCTCGCCGCTCCGGAATCCCGTCGCCGCTACTGGGCGCGGGCCATGCTTGGCTGGTCGCGGGTGCGTCAGGCGCGACCCAATGCCGCGCATCAAGCACTGGCCGATTTGCAGCGCCGGGGTCTGATCAGCGCCTTGATCACGCAGAACGTCGACACCCTGCACGATCAGGCTGGCAGTCAGGACGTGATCGAACTGCATGGCAGCCTGCACCGGGTGTTGTGCCTGGATTGCGGCCAGCGCAGCGCGCGTGACGCCATTCAGCAGCGGATGGTCGAGCAGAATCCGTATCTGGCCGGGGTCGACGCGGTGCAGGCGCCGGACGGCGATACCCTGCTCGATCCGGCCTTCGAAGCACGCTTCCAGACACCGCAGTGCCCGTATTGCGCCGGTGAGCGGATGAAGCCGGACGTGGTGTTTTTCGGTGAGAACGTGGCGCAGCCGACGGCGGCGCGGGCCATGGCGGCGGCAGAGAATGCTGCGGGATTGCTGGTGGTGGGTTCGTCGCTGATGGCGTATTCGGCGTTTCGTCTGTGCCGGGTGATCGCCGATCGGAGCAGGCCGTTGCTGGCGATCAATCTGGGCAAGACCCGCGCCGATGATCTGCTGGATCTGAAGATCGAGGCGTCATGCGAACAGCTGCTTCCGCTGCTGGTGCAACGGTTGACTTCCTGACTCGCGAAATCCCCTGTAGGAGCGAGCCTGCTCGCGATAGCGTCCTTTCAGCCAAACTTTCCTCGACTGATACCCCGCCTTCGCGAGCAAGCCCGCTCCCACAGGATCAATGTTCGGCTTTGAGGATGTCGAACAGTGCCTGCGCCGCCGCCGACAGCTCATTGCCCGGCTCCGTGAGCACACCAATCGCCCGCTCCACTGAATCATTCAAGGTCAGGCAATGCGCGCCCAGCTCCAGCATCTGCTCGGCGCACAACGCTGGCACCGCACTCACCCCCAGGCCACTGGCGACCATGCGCCCGACGGTTGCCAGTTGATGACTCTCGAATTCCACCGGCAGTTTCATGCCCCGGGCCTGCAAGTGCTCTTCGAGCATCACCCGCACCGTCGACGGCCGTTGCAGGGTGATGAACGGTTCCTGCAGCAGAGTCTGCCAGTCGATCTCTGTGCGCCCGGCCAGCGCGGAATCCTGCGGCACCACTGCGACGAAGCGATCGATGTACAGCGGGGTGAACGTCAGCGAGGTGTTCTGCATCGGTTCGAACGCCACACCCAGCTCAACTTGCCGGTCGCGAACCATTTCCAGCACTTGCTCGTTGATCACGTCGTTGACTGTGACGTTGACGTTCGGATAGCGCGCGCGAAAGCTCTTGAGGATCGGCGGCAGCAGGTTGCCGGCAAACGACGGCATGGCCGCCAGCGTCACCCGCCCGCGTTGCAGGCTGAAGCGCTGACGCATTTCGTCTTCGGCGTTGTCCCAGTCGGCAATCAGACGCCGGGCCAGCGGCAGCAGCGATTCGCCCTCGGCGGTCAGCGCCACATTGCGCGTGTTGCGACTGAACAACCGCCCGCCCAGCCCCTCCTCCAGCGCCTTGATGGTCAGGCTCAGTGCCGATTGCGACAGGTGCAGACGCTCGCAGGCCACGGCGAAGCTCAGGCTCTGAGCCACAGCGAGGAAAGCACGGATCTGTTTGATGGTCATGAGCGCTATGCTTCCGTATCTGCAATCAGTCAATTGTTGAGCTTTATCAATCAATCAACCTTAAAAATCAACTTAACAAATATATTCTCCAGCGAGACACTCCAGTCATTCGGCTAGCCAGCCGCCCGACAAACAATAAAAGAGGTGCATATGGCAGGTTTCGACAAGCGCGTGAGTTCCTACGAGGAAGCTCTGGCCGGTCTTGAAGACGGCATGACCGTGATCGCCGGCGGCTTCGGCCTGTGCGGCATCCCGGAAAACCTGATCGCCGAGATCAAACGCAAGGGCACGCGCGACCTCACTGTGGTCTCCAACAACTGCGGCGTCGACGGTTTCGGTCTCGGTGTACTGTTGACCGACCGCCAGATCAGCAAGGTGATCGCCTCTTACGTCGGCGAAAACAAACTGTTCGAAGAGCAATTGCTCAAGGGCGACATCGAAGTCATCCTGACCCCGCAAGGCACCCTCGCCGAGAAAATGCGTGCAGGCGGCGCCGGCATCCCGGCCTTCTTCACCGCCACCGGCGTCGGCACCCCGGTCGCCGAAGGCAAGGAAGTGCGTGAATTCAAAGGGCGCAAGTACCTGATGGAAGAGTCCATCACCGGCGACTTCGCCATCGTCAAAGGCTGGAAAGCCGACCATTTCGGTAACGTCGTCTACCGTCACACCGCGCAGAACTTCAACCCGCTGGCGGCCACCGCCGGCAAGATCACCGTGGTCGAAGTCGAAGAAATCGTCGAGCCCGGCGAGCTGGATCCGTCGCAGATCCACACCCCCGGCATCTACGTCGACCGGGTCATTTGCGGCACGTTCGAAAAGCGCATCGAACAGCGCACCATCCGCAAATAATTCAGGCTGACGGAGAATAAAAACATGGCACTTACCCGCGAACAAATGGCTCAGCGCGTCGCCCGCGAAATGCAGGACGGCTACTACGTGAACCTCGGCATCGGCATTCCGACCCTGGTCGCCAACTACATTCCCGAAGGCATGGAAGTCATGCTGCAGTCGGAAAACGGCCTGCTCGGCATGGGTCCGTTTCCGACTGAAGACACCATCGATGCCGACATGATCAACGCCGGCAAACAGACCGTGACCGCACGCATCGGCGCATCGATTTTCAACTCCGCCGAATCCTTCGCGATGATTCGCGGCGGGCATGTCGACCTGACCGTGCTCGGCGCGTTCGAAGTCGACGTCGAAGGCAACATCGCCTCGTGGATGATTCCCGGCAAACTGGTCAAGGGCATGGGCGGCGCGATGGATCTGGTGGCTGGCGCCGACAACATCATCGTGATCATGACCCACGCCTCCAAGGACGGTGAGTCCAAACTGTTGGCCAAGTGCAGCCTGCCGCTGACCGGCGCCGGCTGCATCAAGCGCGTGCTGACCGACCTCGCCTACCTGGAAATCGAAAATGGCGCTTTTGTCCTCAAGGAACGCGCACCTGGCGTCAGCGTCGAGGAAATCGTCGCCAAAACCGCTGGTAAACTGATCGTCCCGGATCACGTACCGGAAATGCAGTTCGCTGCCCAGTGAGGAATTCGAAAATGCAAGACGTCGTAATTGTTGCCGCCACCCGCACCGCGATCGGCAGTTTCCAGGGTTCGCTGGCCAGCGTGTCTGCGGTGGATCTGGGCGCTGCGGTGATTCGCCAGTTGCTCGAACAGACCGGTCTGGACGGTGCGCAGGTCGATGAAGTGATCATGGGCCAGGTGCTGACGGCCGGCGCCGGCCAGAACCCGGCGCGTCAGGCGGCGATCAAGGCCGGCCTGCCCCACGCCGTGCCGGCCATGACCCTGAACAAGGTCTGCGGCTCGGGCCTGAAAGCCCTGCACCTGGGCGCGCAAGCGATCCGTTGCGGCGATGCCGAGGTGATCATCGCCGGCGGTCAGGAGAACATGAGCCTGTCCAACTATGTGATGCCGGGCGCACGCACCGGTCTGCGCATGGGTCACGCGCAAATCGTCGACACCATGATCAGCGATGGCCTGTGGGACGCTTTCAACGATTACCACATGGGCATCACTGCCGAGAATCTGGTCGATAAATATGAGATCAGCCGCGAGCAGCAGGACGCCTTCGCCGCCGCCTCGCAGCGCAAAGCTGCGGCTGCCATCGAAGCCGGGCGCTTTGTCGATGAGATCACCCCGATTCTGATCCCGCAGCGCAAAGGTGATCCGGTGGCGTTCAAGGTCGACGAACAACCACGTGGCGACACCACCGCCGAATCGCTGGCGAAACTGCGTCCGGCGTTCAAGAAGGACGGCAGCGTCACCGCCGGCAATGCTTCCTCGCTGAACGATGGCGCCGCCGCAGTCATCCTGATGAGCGCCGAAAAGGCCAAGGCCCTGGGCCTGCCGGTGCTGGCAAAAATCGCCGCGTATGCCAACGCCGGTGTTGACCCGGCGATCATGGGCATCGGCCCGGTCTCGGCCACCCGTCGCTGCCTGGACAAGGCGGGCTGGAACATCGGCCAACTGGACCTGATCGAGGCCAACGAAGCGTTCGCCGCGCAATCGCTGGCAGTGGCCAAGGATCTGCAATGGGATCTGGACAAGGTCAACGTCAACGGTGGCGCCATCGCCCTCGGTCACCCGATCGGTGCGTCGGGCTGCCGCGTGCTGGTGACGCTGCTGCACGAAATGATCAAGCGTGATGCGAAAAAAGGTCTGGCGACCCTGTGCATCGGCGGCGGTCAGGGTGTGGCGCTGGCGCTGGAACGCGGTTAACCCGAAGGAGCAATACAGGCGGCGGACGGATCCACGACATCCGCTCGCTGCCTGGTTTCATCGCTTTTGTGGCGAGGGGATTTATCCCCGATGGGATGCGCAGCAGCCCCAGTTTTTATTGCCTCGACACACATCTTTGCCAGCGCTTCGCACTGGATCGGGGATAAATCCCCTCGCCACAGGGTGCTTTGAAAATCACACCACCATCTGCAAAATCAACCAGGCATTCGCGCCACTGATCACCACAAACAAGCCCCACGCCAGCACCCGGGTCGGCAGCCGGTTCACAAACGGCCCCATCAGTTGCTTGTCGCTGGTCATGCGAATCAGCGGGTACAGCGCAAACGGCAGCTGCAGGCTCAACACCACCTGACTCAGCACCAGCAATTTGCCCACCGCGTTATCGCCCATCAGCCACACGCCGAGGAACGCCGGGATCAGTGCCAGTCCGCGAGTGATCAACCGCCGCTGCCAGCAGGGAATCCGCAGGTTCAAATACCCCTCCATGATCACCTGCCCGGCGATGGTCCCGGTGAACGTCGAGCTCTGCCCCGACGCCAGCAACGCCACGCCGAACAGCACACTGGCCAGCGCGCCGCCGACCAGCGGGTCGAGCAGGTGGTAGGCGTCCTGAATGTCGACCACGTCGGTATGCCCGGACTGGTGAAACGCAGCCGCCGCCAGAATCAGGATCGCCGCGTTGACCAGCAGCGCCAGCGCCAGCGAGCCGATAGTGTCGATGCGCGCCAGGTTGACCGCGTCCTGCTTGCTGGCCAGGTCCTTGCCGATCATCCGCGTCTGCACGATCGAAGTGTGCAGGTAGAGGTTATGCGGCATCACCGTCGCGCCGAGAATACCGATCGCCAGATACAGCGGTGAGGCATCGCTGATCGCCGAGAGCGACGGTTTGAAACCGGCGAACACATCCGGCCAGTAGGGTTTGATCAGCACCAGTTCAACGAAGAAACACACGCCGATGGTCGCCACCAGCACCAGCATGATCGCCTCCAGCCGACGGAAGCCACGGTTCTGCAAGGCCAGCACCAGCAGCGTGTCGAAGGCGGTCAGGGCAATGCCGAAGGTCAGCGAACAGCCAAGCAACAAGTGAAACGCCAGGGCGCAGCCGAGCACTTCGGCCAGATCAGTGGCGATGATCGAGATTTCCGCCAGCACCCATTGCAGGCGTGCGGTCGGGGTGCTGTAGCGCTCGCGGGACAATTGCGCCAGATCGCGACCGGTGGCGATGCCCAGACGCGAGCACAGGCACTGCACGACCATTCCTGCCAGACTTGCGAGCAACACCACGAACAGCAGGCTGTAACCAAAACGCGAACCGGCCTCGATCGCGGTCGCCCAGTTGCCCGGGTCCATGTAGCCGATCGACACCAGCAAGCCAGGCCCGGCAAAACGCAGCACGCGTTTGAAGAACGAAGCGCTCGGATCCACCGCGACACTGCCGGCCACCTCCGGCGGGCAGAACGGCGCGGTGGCGATTTTGGGTAAGCTGAATTTCACGCACACATCCAGAAACAAGTTCGAAAGACGCAGCTTAGAGGTTTCAGTCAGCGCCTTGAAGAACAAAAACTCTATCGGCTCATGCCCAACAGTTGCTCACGCAGTTCGGGATTGCGCGTACGCGGATCCAGCCAGATATCGAAAAACGCCCGGGCAAATTGCGGATCATCGATTTCATGCTGCAACTGCTGACCGACAAAAAACCGCGCGCCCTGCCCCGGCAGATACACGCCCGTAATCCGCGTGCCGGCCTGCACATCGACGAACGATTGCTGCATTTGTCCTTGCCACCTGGCCAGTTGCGCGGGACTGACGCCCGAGCCTGCCAGGCGTTTGATTTCATCGACACTGGCCTGCACCAGATCATCGCGGGAGATCTTGCGCCGATAGATCAGCTCCAGAGCGAAGGGCTGTTCGGTGGACAACGGGCGTGCCGCGCTCCACAACCGGGCGTTGTAGACGTCGAAGCCGAACACACTGAAATCGCCGGTGCCGATGATTTGCGCGCCGGGCACGGCGTCCTGCCAATTGGCCCAGGTCGGCGTCAGCAACAACGCCCACAAGCCGATGCCACAGCACCCACGCAGCAACTTCGATGGTTTGCTCATCGCGGCATCGACTCCGGTAAACCCTGATCTTCAGAGCATAGCGGATATCACTCGCAGACTTTGTATACAAAAATTGTCGATCAATGCAGCAATCGGTTACCTTGGCCGTTCCATCCCCGGAGGCCTCGCGCGTGCTGATCCTCAAATTACTGCTGATCCCCGCTTTTCTGCTGCTGATTTCTCTCGCCGGCAAGCGCTGGGGACCAAGCGTCGCCGGTTGGCTGTCGGGGCTGCCGGTGGTGGTCGGGCCGATTCTGTTTTTCCTCGCCATCGAACAGGGGCCGCAGTTTGCCGCGCAATCGGCGGTGGCGGCGCTGTCAGCGATGTTCGCCATGATCGCCTTCTGCATCACCTACGCGCAGGTGGCGCAGCGGGCGAACTGGCCGTTGGCGCTGACGGCGTCACTGGCGGTGTGGGCGGGACTGGCGCTGGTGTTGTCGCTGGTTCCGCCGTCACTGACGTTCTCGGTCGCTGCGGCGGCGATTGCCCTGCTCGCCGCGCCGTACCTGTTTCCCGACGTGCAGCCGGTGCTGAACGGCCCGGCACCGAAGTCGGACAAACTGCTCTGGCGGATGATTGCCGGTGCGGCGCTGACGCTGCTGGTGACCATGCTCGCGAGTACTGTGGGCGAGCGCTGGAGCGGCTTGCTCGCGGTGTTCCCGGTGCTCGGCAGTGTGATGGCGGTATTCTCTCAGCAGACTCGTGGCCCAGCGTTTACCGCGGCATTGCTGCGGGCGACGGCGACCGGCATGTACTCGTTCTCGGCATTTTGCCTGGTGACGGCGCTGACCCTGCCGAGTCTGGGCCTCAGCGGATTCATCGCCGGTGTCGCGGTGTCGGTGGCCATGCTCGGGGTCACCCGCAAACTGCTGGCCCGACCGACTCCCGCCAAAAGCCCACAACCTCAAGGCTGAGGCAGCCTGACAAACCGCGCTGGAATGCCAGGCATGCTCCGTGGGATCATCGCCGCCCTGGCGCGACCATCCCTCGGAGATTCACATGTCATTGCTCAGTAAGAAAGCCGTCGTCCTGTTGCTGGCGGCGGTCGCCGGCCTCGGCGCCCTCAACGCCCAGGCAGCCAAGCCCAAGGAAAAGGCCTCGACCAACAACGTGTCGATGCTCGACGGCAAGTTCACCTTCGTCCTGCCCAAAGGCTTCACCGCCGACCCGCTGCCGGCCGGGCCAACCGGTGCCAAGGGCACGATGTACACCAATCAGGCGACCAAGACCGTGGTCATCGCCGCGGAAAACCAGATCGCCGGCGGCGCCAGCGTCAAGGACAACGACAACGAATTTCTCGATGGCAGCCTGGCGAGTTTCATCGATGACCAGCGCAAGGCCCTGCCGGACTTCAACAAGCTCAGCGAAAAAAGCCTGACCCAGAAAAGCAGCGGCCTCGGCGTGCGTCAGGTCGACAGCACCGCCACTCAGGGCGGCGGCCAGACCCTCAATACCACCCTGCTCGCCGCCTCCGGCAAGCGCATGGCGCTGGTTCAGGTGATTTCCCGGGCCAGCGACAAGAGCGGTCACGATGCGCTGGTGAAAACCATCCTCAAGGACAAGTGATCCTTACGGATTGAGCTGCTGCAGCCAGGCGTTCAAGTCCCGCAGCTCGGCAGAACTGATGCTGTGGCCGACACCGGGATAAGCGTGAAACTCGGGTTTGTAGGCAAGTTTTTGCAGCAGCGCATTGGCCGCGGTGCCGTCGCGGTACGGCACCCGATCATCGGCGGTGCCATGGCCGATGAAGATCTTCAGCGGCAACGGTTGTTGCTGCGCCTGGAGCTCGGTTTTCAATACCGGCAACAGCCGTCCGCTCAACGCTGCAATGCCGCCGACCGCCACAGGCGGACGCAGGCCCACCTCGTACGTCATCATCGCGCCCTGGCTGAAGCCGATCAGGTACACCTTGTCCGGGCTGGCGTGATATTTCTTCGCCGCCTGGGCGACAAACTCCCGCAGTTTCTGACCGCTGGCCTTCAGATCATCGGTCTCACCGTTGTAGGCGCCTTCGCCTTTTTTGCGAAACCACTGGAAACGCCCTTCGCCCAACGCCAACGGCGCCTGCACCGAAAGGTAGTTGTACTGCGCCGGCAGCTGAAACTTCATGCCGATCAGATCGGCTTCGTTACTGCCGTAACCGTGCAGAAAAATCACCAGCGGCCGAGTGTTCGCGTCCGGGTGAACCTGTTCGATGTATTTCAGTGGCAAGTCGCTTTGCAGCGTGGTTTGCGCATGGACGGCGCTGGACGCCAGCAGGGTTAACAGGGCAAACGCCTTCAACATAGAGCCTTCCTTCGCGGAGTGTCGGGTTCGGAGGCAGCCTAACATTGTCTGAAAGGTGTGGTGTCGCGGATGCCGCCATCGCTGGCAAGCCAGCTCCCACAGTGAGCGGTGGTGCTCACAAAACCTGTGGGAGCTGGCTTGCCAGCGATGAGGCCAGCAGAAACACCGAAGATCTGTCAGTCGTTGATCAGCTTGCCCACCCGAATCGGCTCACGCCCCGCCACCTTGGCCTGCCAGATCCCCGGCTGGGTATAACGCCCGCGATCAATCGCAAACAGGACGCCACTGGTGCCGGCGCGGACGGTGGTGAGGCGGTCATTCAACGGATCCACCACTTCGAACAGCGCATCGCCCTGCTCGACCCACTCCCCGGCATTGCGCAGGAAACTGACCACGCCATGGTGCGGCGCGAACAGGTATTCGGTGCCTTCGAACGGCATGCCTTCGCAGCATTCGCTCGGCGCCGCCGGCCATTCGCCGCTGATAAAACCCTGCTCGGCGAGAAAGCCGAGAATCGCTTCACAATTGGCCTGCGCCTGATCGACCCGGGTGTCGCCCATGCTGCCCAGTTCCAGGGTGGTGGCGAGGTTCGCCGGGGGAATCGCCGCACTCGGAAACGCTCGGGCCAGACGCAGCCACGGCGATGAGCACGATTCATCGAACGAACTGCCACCGGAGTCCTCGCACAACAGCGCCACACCGGCCTTCAGTCGCGCCGCCAGCGATTGCCAGCGCGGCCAGTGTTGCGGCAATGCGTAAATGTGGATCGCCGCGTCGAAATCGCAATGCAGATCAAGGGTGATGTCGGCGTCGCAGGCGTGGCGCAGCAGCAAGCGGTGCAGTGCTTCCAGTTGCGAGGCCGGGGCTGGCAGCTCATCGAGCACCTCGCCCATGGTCTGGCGGATCAGCGCGATGTTGGCCTCGGCGTCGCTGCCCAGTTGCTCGCCGATTCGCGCCGCCACCGGCGCACTGAGTTCAACAAACGCGCGGTTGAAATTCTTGCCGCTGCCCAACTCGAAGCGCCCCATGTGGCTGCCTTGCAGATGCTGGTCGAGGCCGATCGGGTTGGCCACCGGCACGAGCTCGATCACGCCTTGCAGACGACCCTGCTGTTCCAGCGCGTTGAGGCGTTGCTTGAGTTCCCACGCGGTGCGCATCCCCGGCAGCTCGTCGGCGTGCAGGCTGGCCTGGATGTACACCTTGCGGCTGCCCGCGCCGTAACGGAAGACGCTGAGGGAACGTTCGCTGCCCAGATGGCTCCAGGGCAGGACATGGTCGATGCGTTGCATGGGTAACTCCTGAAAATTGAATCGGCAAAAATCCCCTGTGGGAGCGGGCTTGCTCGCGAAGGCGGTGTAGCAGTCAATGATTGTTTGAATGTTATACCGCCTTCGCGAGCAAGCCCGCTCCCACAGGGGATCTTTGTCTCAGAAAGAGAGCACAAAAAAAGTGGCCACCGCGCAAACGGGACCACTTTTTTCTACAGCGTATTAATGGCCGTACACGTCAAAGTCGAAGTACTTGTCCTGGACTTTCTTGTACTCGCCATTGGCGCGGATTTCGGTGATGGCCTTGTTGAATTTCTCGGCCAGCTCGGTATCGCCCTTGCGCACCGCGATGCCCGCGCCGCCGCCGAAGTACTTGGCGTCTTCGTAGGTCGGGCCGACGAATTCGAAACCTTTGCCGGCGTCGGTCTTCAGGAAACCGTCGCTGAGGTTGACCGAGTCGGCCAGCATCGCGTCAAGACGACCAGATTTCATATCCAGGTTGGCTTCCTGTTGCGAGCCGTAGCGCACCACTTCAAACCCGGCGTCCTTGGCCACATCGGTGGCATAGCGGTCGTGAGTACTGGCGCGCAGCACGCCGACTTTCTTGCCCTTGAGCTCGGTCAGCGGGTCTTTGACACCGGAGCCTTCCTTCATCACGAAGCGCGCCGGGGTGTGGTAGTACTTGATGGTGAAATCGACGTTTTTCTTGCGGTCGTCAGTGATGGTCATCGAGGACAGGATTGCGTCGATCTTCTTCACTTTGAGTGCCGGGATCAGGCCGTCGAATTCCTGCTCGACCCACACGCATTTGACATCCATCTGTTTGCACAGGGCATCGCCGATTTCGACGTCGAACCCGGTGAGTTGGCCATCAGGAGTTTTCATCGAGAATGGCGGGTAAGCGGCTTCGATCCCCAGACGAATCGGTTTGGCGTCTTCGGCCACTGCGGTCAGGGACAACATCGACAGTGCCAGGGCACCGAACATCACTAGCTTCTTCATTTATTACTCCTGTGTGCGGAGGCTTTTATTGGCAGCTTTCGATTGGCGTTCGGTCATGGCCATTGAGCAGCAAAAACCGACGTGGCCGGCAGTCTATGGCGGCGCGCACAGGGCAAATTGTGTTTAGGCGACAAATACTTACAGAAAATCGGCGCACGCGTTGACCGGGATCAACGGTGCGCCGACATGGTGCAAAGGCTGTAGGACAAACTCCGATTCTGCTCAGGAAATGGCTGAAAAAACTGTCAGCATTCGCAGGCAATGACAACTCGGGCAGGCTGTTCGACACTCAGCGAAAAACCCTCATCCAGCCAGCCGGTCACGCCGCCAATCATCTCCTTGACCGGGTAACCCAACGCCGCCAGTTTCACCGCAGCCTTGTTGGCGCCGTTGCAGTGCGGGCCGGCGCAATAGACCACGAACAACGTGCTCGTCGAATACTCCGCCAGGCCTTCGGCGGTCAGCAAGCGGGTCGGAATGTTGATCGCGCCCGGCACGTGACCGCGCTCGAACGCCAAAGGCCCGCGCACATCGACCAGGACAAAATCGACTTCACCGGCCTCCTGGCTGCTGTACACGTCAGAACAATCGGTTTCAAACGTCAGACGGTTGCTGAAATGCATCAGGGCAATGGCCGACGGTGCGGCAGGAATTTCGCGAACCAGGCTGGTCATGTTGTGTGGCTCCTTCATCTGTTGGGGTGTGAGCAGACTTTATCGGGCCGGCACTTGGCGCTACAGTGGCGCGCAAGACACTCACCGGGAATTTTCCGCCAAATGCCTGACTCACCTGGATTGGTCGCGATTCTGGCCTACGATGGCCTCTGTACCTTCGAGTTCGGCATCGCCGTGGAGATTTTCGGCCTGCCCCGGCCGGAATTCGATTTCCCGTGGTACGAGCACTGCATCGTCGCCGTCGATCAAGGGCCGATGCGCGCCATGGGCGGGATTCACGTATTGGCCGACGGCGGCCTGGAGCTGCTGGCGCAGGCGCGCACCATCATCATTCCCGGTTGGCGCGACCGCGAGGCCCCGGTGCCGCCGGCGCTGATCGACGCCTTGCGACAGGCCCACGCCCAGGGTGCGCGGTTGCTGTCAATTTGCTCAGGGGTGTTTGTGCTGGCCGCCAGTGGCTTGCTCGACGGCCACGGTGCGACCACCCACTGGCGCTACACCGATGAACTGGCGCGACGCTACCCGGCGATCGCGGTCAATCCGGATGTGCTTTACGTCGACTCCGGCCAGTTGATCACCTCGGCGGGCAGCGCCGCCGGGATCGATGCCTGCCTGCATCTGCTGGCACGGGACTTCGGCACCCAGGTCGCCAATTCAGTGGCCCGGCGTCTGGTGATGTCGCCGCAACGCACTGGCGGTCAGGCACAGTTCATCCCGACGCCGGTCAGCGCGACGCCGCGCAACGACTTGTCGCGGGTGATGCAGTGGGCCCGCGAGCGCTTGCACCAACCGCTGGAAGTGCGCGATCTGGCCAGCGAAGCGGCGATGAGCGAGCGCACCTTTTTGCGCCGTTTCACCGAAGCCAGCGGACAATCGCCCAAAGCGTGGCTGCAACACGAGCGACTGGCCCGGGCGCGGGAATTACTGGAGAGCGGCGTGCACAACACCGAGCAGATTGCCCTGCGCTGCGGTTATCGCTCGGTGGAAAGTTTTCGCGTGGCGTTTCGCAGCGTGGTCGGGGTGCCGCCGTCGGTGTATCGGGAGCGGTTTGGGCGTGGGGTCAAAGCGATTTCCTGAGGTGGCTGTGATGACCCCTTCGCGAGCAGGCTCGCTCCCACATTTGAAATGGGTCCCCTGTAGGAGCGAGCCTGCTCGCGAAGAGGCCAGCCCAGACAGACATAATCTAGGGCTTGCGCAACAGATAGGTATCCATGATCCACCCATGCTCGGCCCGCGCCGCTTTACGCGTGCGCTCGATTTGATCCGCAACATCCTTGAGCTTGCCGCTGATCAGAATCTCATCCGGCGTGCCGAGGTAAGCGCCCCAGTAAATCTCGGTCTGCTGATCCGCCACATGGTGGTAGGAATCTTCCGCATCGAGCATCACCACCAGGCTGTCCGTGTCACTCACCTGCCCCGCCGCCAGGCGCCGGCCCGTGGTGATTTCAATTGACCGGCCAATGCTGTTCAACGGCACCTTATGCTGCGCCGCCAGCGCCTGAACGCTGGTAATGCCGGGGATCACTTCAAACTCGAAAGTACAGCGGCCGGACGCCAGAATCGCCTGCAAGATACGAATCGTGCTGTCGTACAACGCAGGGTCGCCCCACACGAGGAAACCGCCGCATTGCTCATCAGCCAATTCTGCATTGATCAGCTGCTCGAAGGTTTCTTGCTTGGCGCGGTTCAGATCATCGACCGCGCGCGTGTAGTCCACTTCGCCGCGTTCGCGCTCCGGGCTGTGGGCTTCGACGAAGCGATACGCAGGATCGGTGATGTAGCGCGCACAGATATCGCGCCGCAGATCGATCAGTTTGTCCTTGCTCGGGCCTTTGTCCATCAGAAAGAACACGTCGACCTGATTCAGTGCCTTCACCGCCTGCATCGTGATGTAGTCGGGATTTCCGGCGCCGATGCCAATTACCAGCAGTCGTTTCATCTCACTGCTCCCGCAAGATCGATACTCGCCAAGCGTAGCCGCCAGATGCCGTTGAACCGCAGTTCAACCACGGACAACGGTTCAACATCAATCGCGTTGAACGCCACGCCCTGTAACACCTGCATCAGTGCCGCACGCACCACAAACG
The DNA here is from genome assembly GCF_058787295.1 of Pseudomonas sp. FW305-3-2-15-E-TSA4. Lineage (NCBI taxonomy): Bacteria > Pseudomonadati > Pseudomonadota > Gammaproteobacteria > Pseudomonadales > Pseudomonadaceae > Pseudomonas > Pseudomonas sp. FW305-3-2-15-E-TSA4. The sequence continues at coordinate 75,226 of NZ_JBYSZP010000005.1, forward strand.
GATGGGTGACGGCGACGATGTGCCCCGGAATGCCTTGCAGACTGGTCAGCCATGCCGCCACGCGTTCGCTCAACTGCATTACCGACTCGCCACCATGGGGGGCCGCCTGCGGGTAACTGATCCACGCTTGCAAGGCCTCGGCCTCGCGCACCTGCAGATCCTTGATCGCTTGCCCGTGCCAGCGTCCCAAATCGCAATCGCGCAACGCTTCGTCCACCTGCGGCGGCGCACCGAACCATTCGGCGGTCTGGCGCGTACGCAATTCCGGCCCGCACAACAAACGGCTGGCACCGCTGAATTTCGCGGCGAACGCGCCGGCCGCCAATGGCGAATTTTCAACAGGCTCGTTCGTAGGAAAGCGCGACAATTTCTGTGCGACGGTTCGCGCGTGGCAAATCAAAGTCAAACGGGTGGACTGCACAGGATTTCACTCGATGAACATCAGCTGAATCGGCGGTAAATCGCCGGTCTTGTGGCAATTGTGCCGTAACCCGGTCGCTTCAGGGGATCTCGTGAACCTCCAGCCCAGTACTCTGAAGTAGAAAAAGCGGCAATGTCTGACACGCTTGGAGGCAATGGACTACAAGAGGCACAGACTCAGGTGTAGCCCTTGTTACTCAGGGTTGTGAGCTTATTTAAACGTCGAATCGCCAACGCTAAAAATTCACTAGACATGTAACCTGAGTTACATAAATACTGTTTTAACGGATTGTGAAACGAATTCAACACCCCCCCCCCTTCATCCAGCAGGAGCCCGGATGCCCCCTCTCAGAGACTTGATCACCGACCCCGGCCTGGAACTGACGCCGTCGGAGCGCAAAGTGATTCGCGCCCTGCTCGACCAGTATCCACGCAACGGCCTGGGTCCGATGGCGCGTCTGGCCGAACACGCCGGCGTCAGCGATCCGACCATCGTGCGGCTGGTGAAGAAGCTCGGATTTGGCGGTTATGCCGAGTTTCAGGACGCCCTGCTCAGCGACATGGACCACCGCCTGCGTTCGCCGCGCACCCTGTTGCAGCCACGCTCGCACCTCAATAAAGACGATGCCTGGGGCCATTATCTGGCTGACAGCCAACGCCTGCTGGTGGAAACCCAGGTTCTGACGCAACCCGAAGACGTGCGCATTCTGCTCGACTGGCTGCTCGATACCCGGCACCAGATCTACTGCTTCGGCGGGCGCTTCAGCAGCCTGATGGCCAACTACCTGCTCAACCACTTGCGCCTGCTGCGACCCGGCTGCTTTGCGCTGGAAGACAACGCGCAACTGCCCGACCGCCTGTTCGATCTGCAACGCCAGGACGTGGTGCTGCTGTTCGACTACCGCCGCTACCAGTCCCAGGCCCTGCGGGTGGCCTCGGCGGCGAAGAACAACAACGCGCGGGTGGTGCTGTTCACCGACATCTATGCCTCGCCACTGCGTGAACTGGCTGACCTGATCATCAGTGCTCCGGTGGAATCGGCCTCGCCGTTCGACACCATGGTGCCGGCGCTGGCCCAGGTCGAGGCGCTGATTGCCTGCCTGACCCTGCGCAGCCCCGATCTGGCCGATCGCCTGGAAGGTATCGACGCCCTGCGCAACGACTTCAACACCCATCTGCTGGAGGATAAATAAGGATGTTCAGTCTTCCCCACCGCTCGCCGCGGGATTTGCCGTTCGTCACCGGTCACACCGCTCTGTTGCTGGTGGACATGCAGCGTGCCTGGCTCGAACCGCAGTTCGACCCGCACCTGAACGGCCCGGATGCCGAGTATTTCCTGACCCGCGCGCACATGCAGGTGGTGCCCAACCAGCGCCGTTTGCTCAGTGCCTTTCGCGAAGCGCGGCAGAATGTGCTGCATACGATTATCGAAAGCCTGACCGCCGACGGTCGCGACCGCTCGCTGGATCACAAACTGTCGGACATGCACCTGCCCAAGGGCAGCACCCAGGCGCGGATCATCGACGACCTGACCCCGGTGGAAAACGAAATCGTGTTGCCGAAAACCTCGTCCGGGGTGTTCAACTCGACCAACATCGATTACGTCCTGCGTAACCTCGAAACCCGCCACCTGATCATTGCCGGCATCGTCACCGACCAGTGCGTCGACATGGCCGTGCGCGATGCCGCCGACCGTGGCTATCTGGTGACGCTGGTCGAAGACGCCTGCGCCACCTACACCCCGGCGCGGCATGACGCCTGCCTGAACGCGATCAAGGGTTACTGCTGGATCACTGACACACAAACCGTGCTCGGCCGCTTGCAGGAGATGCGTCCATGAGCGAGCGTCTGACGCCGTTGCCGATGACCACCATCGTCACCACCGACCTGATCGGCATCACCCGTGGCCGCTCGTTTCCCACCGATCAGTTGGAACATTATCAAGCGGCCGGGTGCGGCTGGGTGCCAGCCAACAGCGCACTGACGCCTCAGGACATCATCGCCTCGACCAACCCATGGGGCGCCTATGGTGATTTGCGATTGATTCCCGATCCGGCCAGTCGCGTGACGGTCGGTAATGGCCCGGACGCCGCAGCACCGGCGCTGGACTTCATCCATGGCGACATCCGCGAGACCGATGGCCGGCCGTGGAGCGCTTGCCCGCGCACGTTGTTGCGCGATGAAATCGAGCGCTATCGCGACGACCTCGGTTTGCAGGTCAACGCGGCGTTCGAACACGAATTCAACCTGCATGCCGGTTTTGCCGAGCATCTGGCGTTTTCCCTTGAAGCCCAGCGGCAGGGGGCCGAGTTCGGCGGCTGGCTGCTCAGCGCGCTGCGCGCGGGTGGCGTTGAGCCGGAAATGTTCCTGCCCGAATACGGCAAGCACCAATACGAAATCACCTGCCGGCCGACCCTCGGCGTGGCGGCGGCGGATCGTGCGGTCAACGTGCGCGAGATCACCCGCGAAATCGCCCGACAAATGGGCGTCGACGTCAGTTTCGCGCCGAAAACCAAGGCTGACGCGGTGTGCAACGGCGTGCACCTGCACATCAGCCTGCTCGACCTGCAAGGTCTGCCACTGCTCTACGACGCCGGCACCAGCAACGGTCTGTCGACCCTCGGCCAGCATTGGGCCGCAGGGATCCTGCATTACCTGCCGGCGCTGTGTGCGTTCACCGCGCCGACACCGGTGTCGTACGAGCGTTTGCAGCCACACCACTGGAGCGCGTCCTATGCGTGTCTGGGGCAGCAGAACCGTGAAGCGGCGCTGCGCATTTGTCCGACCGTGAGCCTGGGCGGCAAATCCGTGGCGGCGCAGTACAACCTGGAATTCCGCGCCATGGACGCCACCGCCTCGCCGCATCTGGCAATGGCCGCGCTGCTGATTGCCGGCCGGCTGGGCATCGAACAGCGTCTGGCGCTGAACGCGATCACCGATGAAATTCCCGATTCACTCAACGACGAGCAACGCAAGGCCCGGGGCATTGTGGCCCTGCCCGCCTCGCTGGCCCAGGCGCTGGATTGCCTGCGTGACAGTGCAGCCTTCAATCAATGGCTGCCCAAGCCGTTGCTCGACACGTACCACGCCCTTAAAACCGAGGAACTGGCGCTGACGGAACAGCTCTCGCCCGCTGACCTGTGTGAGCACTATGCACGCCTGTACTGAATCCGCCGAGCTGGGGTTGTACACCCGCCCGGTCTACAACCTGAGCCGCGAAGATTCATCGCATCCGTTGATCCTCGTGTGCGAGCACGCCAGCCGCTACATCCCCGAGGCCCTGAACAATCTGGGCCTGGACGATGCCGCCGCGCGCGAACACATCGCCTGGGACATCGGCGCACTGCAACTGGCCGAAAAGCTCTCGGAGACACTCGGCGCGACACTGTTGAGCGCCAACTATTCACGGCTGCTGATCGACCTCAATCGGCCCCGACATGCCCCCGACAGCATTCCGGGGCAGAGCGAGATTTATCAGGTGCCCGGTAACCGCGAGCTGGACGAAGCCACGCGCGAATACCGGCGCCAGACCCTGTTCAAACCGTTTCACGCCCGGCTGCAGACCCTGATCGACCAGCGCGTTGCACAAGGCCAAGCAGTACGGGTAGTGGGGATTCACAGTTTTACCCCGGTGTATTACGGCCAGCCGCGCTCACTGGAAGTCGGCGTGCTGTTCGGTCAGGCCGGCGCCTATGCGCAACGGGTGATCGATGGCCTCGGCCAGCACCCGTTGAACGTCGCGGGCAACCAGCCGTACCGGGTTGATCCGCTGGGCGACATGACCGTGCCAGTGCACGGCGATGCCCGGGGGCTGGAGTCGGTGCTGATCGAGGTGCGCAACGATCTGCTGCGCAGCCCGGAAGCGGTTTCGCTGTGGGCCGAGCGCCTGGCACCGCTGCTGTAAAGAATGCTGCAAGACTGCTGACGCTGTAACGATGGATCGACATAACAACTAAAACGCTGGATAGGCTGACAAGGAGTTGCGCTTCATGGAAATAGAAGAGTTCGGCTACAAACAGGAGTTGAAACGTAGCCTGACACTGACCGACCTGGTGGTGTACGGGATGATCTTCATGATCCCCATCGCCCCCTTCGGCGTGTATGGCTACGTGAATGCCGAGGCGCCCGGAATGGTGCCGCTGGCCTACATCATCGGCATGGTCGCGATGCTGTTCACCGCGCTGAGCTACGGCAGCATGGCCAAGGCGTTTCCGGTCGCCGGTTCGGTGTATTCCTACGCGCAACGCGGCCTCAATCAACACGTCGGCTTCATCGCCGGCTGGCTGATGCTGCTCGACTACCTGCTGATTCCACCGCTGCTGTACGTCTACGCGGCGATGGCCCTGAACCATCTGTACCCGGACATTCCGAAGGTCGGCTTCATTCTGGCGTTTCTGGTCAGCGCGACGTTCGTCAACCTGCGCGGCATCACCTTTACCGCACGGATGAACATCATCTTCCTGCTGGCACAGCTGGTGGTGCTGGGGATTTTCCTGTTCTACGCCTGGAACGCTCTGTACAACGGCGGCGGCAACGGCGAGCTGACCCTGGCGCCGCTGTATCACCCGGAAACGTTCAATTTCGCCCTGCTAATGCAAGCGGTGTCGATTGCCGTGCTGTCATTCCTCGGCTTCGATGCGATCTCGACCCTCGCCGAAGAAATCAAGGGCGATCCCGGCCGCAGCGTCGGCCGCGCAGCGCTGATCACTCTGGTGGTGATGGGCGTGATTTTCGTCGTACAGACCTGGATCGCCACCGATCTGGCTGCTGGCATGGGTTTCAAGTCCGCCGACACCGCATTCTATGAAATCGCCGAAATCGCCGCTGGCAGCTGGCTGGCCACCCTGACCGGTGTCGCCACGGCGCTGGCCTGGGGCGTCGCGGTGGCGATCACCTCGCAAGCGGCAGTGTCGCGCCTGCTGTTCGGCATGGCCCGCGATGGCAAGTTGCCGAAAGTGCTGGCCAAGGTGCACCCGAAGCACAACACCCCGTACCTGAGCATTTATCTGGTGGCAGTGCTGTCGCTGGTGATTTGCTACCTGTTCATCAATTCGGTCGACACCCTGACTTCGCTGGTCAACTTCGGTGCCCTCAGCGGTTTCATGCTGCTGCACCTGACAGTGATCAACTACTACTGGCGTCGGCAGAAGTCCGGTCAGGTCGTACGCCATCTGATCTGTCCGGTGATCGGCTTCATCATCGTCGCCGCCATCATGTACAACATGGGCGTCGATGCGCAGAAACTCGGCCTGATCTGGATTGCGCTGGGTCTGGTGTACCTGTTCTTCCTGAACAAGCTCGGCGCCAGCACAGCGCTGCCTGACCCGAGCAATGGCTGACAAGAAAAAGAGCGGCGTCTGACATCAAATCAGGCGACCGCCGCTTTAAAGCGTGGCAACCGACAGTGATAGTCAGGTTCGGTGGGGATCACCGGACCCTTTGATACAGGAGTGCATCCATGCTGGTCTTACGCCCAGTCGAGACAACCGACCTGCCGCAATTGCAGCAGCTGGCCCGCGACAGCCTGGTCGGCGTCACGTCGCTGCCTGACGACGTCGAACGCCTGCGCGAAAAAATCGCCGGCTCCTGTGCCTCGTTCGACAACGACATTCAGGCGCAAGGCCCGGAGAACTACTTCTTCGTGCTGGAAGACCTCGACACTCAACGGCTGGTCGGTTGCTCGGAGATCCTCGCCACGGCCGGTTTCAACGAACCGTTCTACAGCTTGCGCAATCGCCACTTCACCAGTGCTTCGCGGGAACTGAACATCGAGCACGGGGTGCCGGCGTTGTCGCTGTGTCACGATCTCAGTGGACACACGCTGTTGCGCGGGTTTCACATCGACAACGCGCTGGTGCGCAGCGCCTTTTCCGAATTGCTGTCGCGGGCACGGCTGCTGTTCATCGCCGCTCACGCACAACGTTTCGCCGATGCGGTGATCACCGAGATCGTCGGCTATAGCGATGAGAACGGTCATTCGCCGTTCTGGGACGCACTGGGCAAGCACTTCTTCGACCTGCCCTACGTCGAGGCCGAGCGCCTGTGCGGTCTGCAAAGCCGCACGTTTCTCGCCGAACTGATGCCGCAATACCCGATTTACGTACCGATGCTGCCTCCGGCAGCACAGGAATGCATCGGCCGGATTCACCCGGACGGTCAGGAAGCGTTCGACATCCTCGAACGCGAAGGCTTTGAAACCAACAGCTACATCGATCTGTTCGATGCCGGTCCGACCCTGTATGCGCGCACCGCGAACATCCGTTCGATCGCCCACAGCCAGACCGCCAGCGTGCGCGAGCAGGCGCAGATCGACGCCCGCGGCCATTACCTGCTGAGCAACGACGCGCTGCATGGCTTCCGGGCCATCGTCGCCGAACTGGATTACCAGCCCGATCAACCGCTGTCGCTGACGCCGGCCCTGTGCGCGGCGCTGAAGGTCACCGATGGCTGCACGATCAGGCTGACCGCCCTGTGAACCGCGCCCGGTTGCATACCCAACGACAGTGCCCGAACCGGCGCGTACAAGGAGTTACCGCATGATCGTCCGTCCGGTCAAAGTCAGCGACCTGCCAGCACTGATGACTCTGGTGCAACAGGCCGGCCCGGGGTTCACCACCCTCCCGGCCAATGAGGATCGCCTCGCCCACCGGGTGCGTTGGGCCCAGCGCGCGTTTTCCGGACAAGTGGAACGGGCCGACGCCGATTATCTGTTCGTGCTTGAAGATGACGACCTGCGGGTGGTCGGCGTCAGCGCCCTGACCGGCGCGGTAGGCCTGCGCGAGCCGTGGTACAACTACCGAGTCGGCCTGACCGTGAGTTCGGCACCGGATCTGGGCATTTCGCGGCAGATCCCCACACTGTTTCTCAATAACGAGCTGACCGGCCAGTCGGAACTGTGTTCTCTGTTCCTTCAGCATGAGCAACGCCATGGCAACAATGGCCGGCTGCTGTCGCTCGGGCGGCTGCTGTTCGTGGCCGAGTTTCCGCAACTGTTTGGCGAGAAGATGATCGCCGAACTGCGCGGCAGTGCCGATGAACTCGGTTGCTCGCCGTTCTGGGACAGTCTGGGCCGGCATTTCTTCCAGATGGACTTCAGCCATGCTGACCACTTGTCGGGTCTGGGCAACAAGTCGTTCATCGCCGAACTGATGCCGCGCCAGCCGTTGTACACCTGCATGCTCACCGAACAGGCACAGGCGGCCATCGGCCAGGCGCATCCCAATACCGAGCCCGCGCTGAAGATCCTGCGCGAAGAAGGATTTGTGCATAAGGGCTACATCGACATCTTCGACGGTGGCCCGGTGATCGAAGCACCGATCGGCAACATTCGTACCGTGCGCGACAGCCTGGCGCTGACCCTGAGTCTCGGCACGCCGGACGATCAGGCACCGTTGTGGCTGATCCACAACCGGCGCCTGGAGAACTGCCGCATCACCGTGGCCCCCGGTCGTCTGGTCGGCAATACCCTGGTGGTCGATCGCCTCACCGCCAAGCGCCTGCAACTGCAACCGGGCAATTCGGTGCGCGCCGTGCTGCTGCCCAGGCAACAGCAACAGGCGGTAGCGGCCTGATCTGCGGTTTAGCCAGTGAAAATCCGCTGACTACCGATGAAACCTTTCAGCCGCTGGATCCTTCATCAACGCCTCACTCGCAAATTCGTCATGAACCTTGACCCATTCGCGTGATAGCCTTTTCATTCTTCGGCGTTGACACCTTTGCTCAAGCCGTTCCATTCCTTTGTATTGGTGGAACTCGTATGACCAGGCTTTCCCATCAAGATTTGCGCCGTAACTTCCGTCAATTGCTGGCTTCCGACACCTGCTACCACACCGCCTCGGTGTTCGACCCGATGTCCGCGCGCATTGCCGCAGACCTGGGTTTTGAAGTGGGGATCCTCGGCGGCTCCGTGGCCTCCCTGCAGGTGCTGGGCGCCCCCGACTTTGCCCTGATCACCCTCAGCGAATTCGCCGAACAGGCCACCCGCATCGGCCGCGTCGCCCAATTGCCAGTGATCGCCGACGCCGACCACGGTTACGGCAACGCCCTCAACGTGATGCGCACCATCGTCGAACTGGAACGCGCCGGCGTCGCCGCCCTGACCATCGAAGACACCCTGCTGCCGGCGCAATTCGGCCGTAAGTCCACCGACCTGATCTCGGTCGCCGAAGGCGTCGGCAAGATCCGCGCGGCGCTGGAAGCCCGGGTCGATTCGGAAATGGCAATCATCGCCCGCACCAATGCCGGGATTCTGCCGAATCAGGAAATCATCAGCCGCACCAAGCAGTATCAGGCCGCCGGTGCCGACGGCATCTGCATGGTCGGGGTGCAGGACTTCGATCAGCTCGAGCAAATTGCCGAGCACCTGACGGTCCCGCTGATGCTGGTGACCTACGGCAACCCGGCGCTGCGCGACGACAAGCGCCTGGCCGAACTCGGGGTGCGCGTGACCATCGACGGCCACGGTGCGTACTTCGCGGCGATCAAGGCCACCTACGACAGCCTGCGCGAACAACGCCAGATCTTCACCCAGGCCTCGGACCTGAGCGCCACCGAACTGACGCACACCTATACCCAGCCTGAGGATTACATTCTGTGGGCGAAGGAATACATGAGCGTCAAGGAATAAGCTGCGGTCAGGTCTGGCCCCTTCGCGAGCAAGCCCGCTCCCACAGTGGATCTTCAGTGAACACAGCATTGGTGTTGAACACAGATCCCATGTAGGAGTGAGCCTGCTCGCGATGACGTCGGCACATTCAACACTCATTTAGCCTGACCCGCCGCCTTCGCGAGCAAGCCCGCTCCCACAGTGGATCTTCAGTGAACACAGCATCGGTGTTCGGCACAGATCCATTGTGGGAGCGAGCTTGCTCGCGAAGGCGTCAGTTGCAGCTCCGCCAATCCGAGGGAGTCAGCGTTTGGCCAACTCCATGATCATCCGCGACAACAGATAAATCCGCGGCGCCACGCTCGCCACTTCGGCGTATTCCTCAGGCGTATGGATATTGCCGCCGACAATCCCGAAACCGTCCAGCGTCGGCGTACCCACCCCGGCGGACAGGCTGGCATCCGCCGCGCCACCACTGCCCTCTTCGGTCAGCTTGCGGCCGATCTCGCCGTAAATCCCTTGCGCCATGGCCATCAGGCGATCCGATTCCGCCGTTTGCGGCATCGGTGGCAGTCCGCGTTTGAGGCTGGTGGTGACTTCGGTTTCGGCGATCAGCTTGTCCTGCGACACTCGCGCCAGGTCTTTCTCGATCCGGTCGAACTCTTCCGGCACCGCCGCACGCACGTCAGCCTTGGCGGTGGCTTGATCCGGGATCACGTTGGTGCGATCACCGGCCTGAAGCACGGTGAAGTTGATGGTGGTTTTCTTCGCTTCGTCGCCGAGTTTGCCCAGTTGCAGAATCTGGTGCGCCGCTTCCATCGCCGCGTTCCGCCCCAGTTCCGGCGCGACTCCGGCATGTGCCGCCTTACCCTTGACCTCGACCAGCGCCGTCGCACTGCCTTTGCGCCACACCACCAGTCCATCGGCCGGACGCCCCGGTTCGAGGTTGAGGGTCACGTCGTGAGCCTTGGCGGTTTTCTTGATCAGGTCGGTGGCGACGTCGGAGCCGGTTTCCTCGCTGGCGTCGAGCAGGAAGGTGATTTGCGCATAGTCCTTGAAGTCGAGGTCCTTCAGAATCTTCAGCGCGTAGATCCCGGCGACGATGCCGCCCTTGTCGTCCATCACCCCCGGCCCGTAGGCGCGGCCGTCCTTGATGTGGAACGGGCGCTCGGCCGCGGAGCCTTCCTTGAACACCGTGTCCATGTGCGCCATCAAAAGGATTTTTGCCTTGCCGGTGCCTTTGAAGGTGGCCAGCACATGATTGGATTTTTCCGGGGTATTGGGCACCAGTTCGATGGTGGCGCCGAGCTTCTTCAGCTCATCGATGGCGATCTCGCTGACTTGTTTCAAGCCCGGTTCATAACCGGAACCTGAGTCGATGTTGACCAGCCGTTCCAGCAGTTTCAGAGCTTCGGGTTGATACTGCTCGGCATCGGCCAGTACTTGCTTGTGCGGTTCGGCGAAGGCGCTGGCGGAGCTGAGGACGAGGGACAGGCCGAGGCTGGCGGCCAGCAGCGAGCGGGAAAATGAGAACGTCATGAATCGATCCTTGTTTCGCGTCGGGGGGAATTGAACCGTACCTGACATCGACGCAAGGCTCTATACCGGATGCGACATCTCTGCGGCCGACACCGAACACCTGTAGGAGGAAATTGTGCTGGGCAGTCAGACCGAATCGAGCAGTTCCTGCTTCGGTAGATCATCACTGTTGCAGATCACCCGATTGCGCCCGGTGGCCTTGGCCTCGTACAGCGCCTGATCCGCATCATTGAGCCAACGTGTCGCGTCGCCATGCGCCGGATCGTATGCCGCCAGACCAATACTCAGGCTGACCTTGAGCGCCGGGTTCTGTTCGTAACCGAGGGTGGCGAAACGTTCGCGCAAGGCTTCCATCGCCTGCGCGGCATTGAACAGCGGCAGGTCAGGCAGGATCACGCAAAACTCGTCGCCGCCATAGCGCCCGGCGACGTCCGCAGCGCGCAGGTTCTGCTTGAGCATTTTGCTCAACTGGCGCAGCACGATGTCACCCGCCACATGCCCGTAGGTGTCGTTGATCGCCTTGAAGTGATCGATGTCGATCAACGCGATCGCTGCGCCCTGCTGCTGCCGGCGGCAACGTTGAAAGGCGATTTCCAGTTGATCCTTCCACGCGCCGTGATTGAGCAGTCCGGTGAGGCTGTCGGTGCGACTCAGGGCCAGTAGCTCACGCTTGTGCAGGCCCAGCGTGTAGGCTTGGCGAAAGCAGATCCAGCCCAGCGCCAGCGGGTACAGCATCAGCAACGGCAGGCAGGCATAAAGCTGCAGAGGCGAAGTTTGCGGGATGAACGCCGGGGCGAAAACCACCAGGCCGACGCCGATACCGAGGATCTGCGCCGCCAGGCCTGCGGCGAGAAAACGTAATCCGCCGATGGCGACGTTATTCATCGCCATCATCGAAATGGTGGTGGCACTGGGCAGCGGATTGAACTGCATGGCGGCGACCCAGAAGCCGCCCATAAAGGCATCAACCAACAGATTGCGGTGTTCCGCATGGTAAGGAACGCTGGCACGACGGGCCCATTGAAACGCCAGGTGCGGCCAGAGCAGGCCATTGAACAGCATCAACGCCCAGACCCACAGCGGCGGGTCTAGCGGGTACATCGCCGCGCTCACGCACAACAGCCCCAGCACCAGCCCGAGGGTTCGCGATGTATAAAGCCTCCTGGCCAATGAAAGTCCCTTTCCCCCCTTGTTTCGCATAAGGGCCTCGACCACTCAACGGAACCTGCGAACACCGTCAGACGGATGTGCTGGAAGTCTAACAGGCAGCCGTTAAATAGCTATCACCGGCCAGCCGCTGAATACCGCGCCATCGCCGTCGCGCACAAGGCAAATTTTTAGCTATACCTGAAAGGACGAAAACGGAAAAACGACTATAAGAAGGAGGCCCATGCAGACCTACCGAGTGTTGATCATCGGCAGCGGATTTGGCGGCCAATGCGCGGCGGTCAACTTGCTCAAGGCCGGAATCGACGATTTTCGCTTGCTGGAAAGAAGGGACTTTTTCGGCGGCACCTGGTGCCAGAACACCTACCCCGGCGCGGCGGTGGATGTGCCGTCGCCGCTGTACTCGCTGTCCTTCGCGCCGTACCGCTGGACGCAGATGTTCGCCGCCCAGGCTGAACTGCACCAATACACCGAACATGTCATCGAGCGCTTCGGCCTGCGCGAGCGCGTGGCGCTGCAAACCAACGTCGAACGCATCGAATGGGACGACGCCGAACAGCGCTGGGCGGTGCATACCAGCAAGGGGATTTTTTACGCGCAGTTCGTGATCAACGCCTCCGGGCCGTTGAGCCAACCGGTAATCCCTCCCTTCCCCGGCCTGGATCGCTTTCAGGGCAAGACTTTTCATACCAACAATTGGGATCACAGCTACGACTACCGCGGTAAACGCGTGGCCATCGTCGGCAGCGGCGCCAGTGCCGCCCAGGTGATTCCGGCGATTGCTGCCGAAGTCGAGCAATTGCACGTGTTCCAGCGCACGCCACATTGGGTCCTGCCGCGCGCCGATCGCACGTTCGGGCCTTTCCAGCGCTGGCTGCTGGGTGTCAAACCGGCGTACAAGCTGCTGCGCTGGCTGCTCTACTGGCAATTCGAAACCCGGGTGATCGCCTTCAAATACTCGAAACCGGCGATTCACCTGGTTCAGCGTCAGGCGCTGCGTTTTCTCAAGCAACAGGTGCCGGACCCGGTATTGCGCGCAAAACTCACCCCGGACTTCACCATCGGCTGCAAGCGCATTCTGCTGTCCAGCACCTATTACCCGGCGCTGACCCGGCCCAACGTCACGTTGCACAGCCGCGAACAAGGCATCGCCGCGCTCGATGAAACCGGGATCGTCACTCAGGACGGCCAGCACATCGATGTCGATCTGATTATCTGGTCGACTGGCTACGACGCCACCGACGGCGTGGTCTCCTATCCGGTGACCGGCAGGCACGGCGTGCAACTCAAGGATGTCTGGGCGCAGTACCCGCGCGCCTACCTGGGCACCAGCCTGCCGGACTTTCCCAACCTGTTTATCGTCACCGGGCCCAACACCGGCATCGGGCATACCTCGGCGCTGTTCATCATCGAAGCGCAGATGAATTACATCCTCGACTGCATCCACACGCTGCAGTCAAAAGGCCTGCGCAGCATCGAAGTGCGCCCCGCAGCGGAACGTACCTACACTGCAATGATCCACCGTGAGATGGAACGCACGGTGTGGAAGTCCGGCGGCTGTCACAGTTGGTATCAGAGCAAGAGCGGTCATGTGATCGCGATATTTCCCGGCTTCAGTTTCAGCTACTACCGGTTGACCCGGGCGCTGAAACCGGCTGACCACATTCTGTCCTGAACAACGTAAAAGGAAGACGTCGATGCTTGTGCTGTTTGTCGCTCTCGCGGTTTTCGTGGCCTGGAGCTGGTTGAGTTACCCGGCGGTCGGCCATTTGCTGTACGACCTGAGCACGGCGCTCGAGGCCAAGTTGTACAAGTTGCACAAAATCGAGGTACCGATTGCCGAAATGACCGTCTCGACCTGGCAGGGTGGTCCCTATGAAGCGGCCAGCGCGATCCTGATGCTGCACGGCTACAGTGCCGAGAAAAATCTGTGGCTGCGCTTCGCCAGGCATTTTGTCCGCCAGTACCGGGTGATCATTCCGGACATCGCCGGTCATGGGGAAACCGGGTTCAAGCCCGGTGGCGGCTACGACATTGCGCTGCAGGCCAAGCGCATGATCCAGCTGCTGGACGTGTGCGGCGTGGAGAAAGTCCACGTGATCGGCAACTCCATGGGTGGCTACATCGCGGCATGGCTGGCAGCAACTTACCCGGAGCGGATCGCCTCGGTGGCGCTGATCGACCCGGCCGGCGTCACTGCACCGCAGGCCAGCGACATGGAGCGCCACCTCGCCCGTGGGCATAACCCGTTCCTGATCCACTCCCGGGAAGAGTTCCGCCAGTTTTATGCGATGACCATGGCCTCGCCACCCTGGGTGCCCGGACTGGTGCTGGACGCCATCGCCCAGCGATACGAACGCCAGCGCGATGAACTGGAAGAGATCTTCCGCGACTTTCGCGCCAGCCCGCCGATGGAGCCGAAACTCGCAGACATCAAGTGCCCGGCGCTGCTGCTGTGGGGCCGCAAGGACCGCTTGATCGACGTCAGCAGCGTGCCGATCTGGAGCAAGGGCATCGCCAATCTGCGGGTCGAGGTGTGGGATGGCGTCGGCCACATGCCGATGGTCGAACAACCGGGGAGCACCGCGCGGTTGTATCGGGAGTTTCTGGGAAACCAGCGATGAGTCCCAACACTATCCTTGTGATGAGGGAATTTATTGTGGTGAGGGGATTTATCCCCGATGGGTTGCGCAGCAGCCCCAGTTCCAGCACTAAGCTGAATCAGACACACCGCATTCTCTGGGTTGGGGCTGCTGCGCAGCCATCGGGGATAAATCCCCTCACCACAGCTAATCACGTCCGCCGATGGGGTCGAAATGAACATTCTCTACGACGAACGCCTCGACGGCCCGCTACCGGAAGTGAACAAGGCTGCGCTGCTGAAAACCCTGCAGCGCGCCCTCCCGGATCTCGACCTGCTCTGGCGCGAAGACGAGCTCAAACCCTACGAATGCGACGGTCTCTCGGCCTATCGCACCACGCCGATGCTGGTCGCCCTGCCCCGGCGACTCGATCAGGTGCAGACCCTGCTCAAGCTCTGCCACCAACACAACGTGCCGGTGGTGGCCCGGGGTGCTGGCACCGGGTTGTCGGGCGGTGCGCTGCCGCTGGAAAAAGGCCTGCTGCTGGTGATGGCGCGTTTCAACAATATTCTGCACATCGACCCGGCGGCCCGTACCGCGCGGGTCCAGCCCGGGGTGCGCAATCTGGCGATTTCCCAGGCGGCCGCGCCGTTCGGTCTGTATTACGCGCCGGATCCGTCGTCGCAGATTGCCTGCTCGATCGGCGGCAACGTCGC
Source organism: Pseudomonas sp. FW305-3-2-15-E-TSA4 (assembly GCF_058787295.1). NCBI lineage: Bacteria > Pseudomonadati > Pseudomonadota > Gammaproteobacteria > Pseudomonadales > Pseudomonadaceae > Pseudomonas > Pseudomonas sp. FW305-3-2-15-E-TSA4. Next base: position 90,255 of record NZ_JBYSZP010000005.1, read on the forward strand.
GGAAAACGCCGGTGGCGTGCATTGCCTCAAGTACGGCCTGACCGTGCACAACCTGCTGAAAATCGAAGTGCTGACCATCGAGGGCGAACGTCTGACGCTGGGCAGCGACGCCCTCGATGCGCCGGGTTTCGATTTGCTGGCGCTGTTCACCGGCTCCGAAGGATTGCTGGGGATCATCACCGAAGTCACGGTCAAACTGCTGCCCAAACCGCAAGTCGCCAAGGTCTTGCTGGCCAGTTTCGACTCGGTGGAAAAGGCTGGCCGCGCCGTGGCCGACATCATTGCCGCGGGGATCATTCCCGGCGGCCTGGAAATGATGGACAACCTGGCGATCCGCGCCGCTGAAGACTTCATTCACGCCGGTTACCCGGTTGATGCCGAGGCGATTCTGTTGTGCGAACTCGATGGCGTCGAAGCCGATGTCCACGACGATTGCCTGCGGGTGCGCGAGGTCATGCTCGAGGCCGGCGCCAGCGAAGTGCGGCAGGCCCGCGATGAAGCCGAGCGCGTGCGCTTCTGGGCCGGGCGCAAAAACGCCTTTCCGGCGATTGGCCGCTTGTCGCCGGATTACTACTGCATGGACGGCACCATCCCGCGCCGCGAATTGCCCGGCGTGTTGCACGGCATCGCCCGCCTCGGCGCCGAATACGGCTTGCGCGTGGCCAACGTGTTTCATGCCGGCGACGGCAACATGCACCCGCTGATTCTGTTCGACGCCAACCAGCCCGGCGAACTGCATCGCGCCGAAGCGTTAGGCGGGAAGATTCTCGAACTGTGCGTGCAGGTTGGCGGCAGCATCACCGGTGAACACGGGGTCGGCCGCGAGAAAATCAATCAGATGTGCGCGCAGTTCAACAGCGCTGAGCTGAGCCTGTTCCACGCGGTCAAAGCCGCGTTCGACCCGCAAGGCCTGCTCAACCCCGGCAAGAACATCCCCACCCTGCACCGCTGCGCCGAATTCGGCGCGATGCACATTCATGCCGGACAACTGCCATTCCCCGAACTGGAGCGTTTCTGATGGCTGATTTCGACGCCAGCAGCGCGCTGCTCGATCAGGTCAACCAGGCCCGGGCCAACGCCACGCCGCTGAAGATTCAGGGCGGCAACAGCAAGGCGTTTCTCGGCCGCGAAGTGGCCGGTGAAGTGCTCGACGTCCGCGCACATCGCGGCATCGTGCGCTATGAACCGACCGAGCTGGTAGTCAGCGTGCGCGCCGGTACGCCGTTGCGCGAGCTGCTCGCGGCGCTCGACGCGGCCGGGCAGATGCTGCCGTGCGAGCCGCCGGCCTTCGGTGAAGGCGCCACTGTCGGCGGGATGATCGCCAGCGGACTGTCCGGGCCACGGCGGCCATGGTCAGGTTCGGTGCGCGATTTTGTCCTCGGCACTCGGGTCATCACCGGCCTCGGCGAGCACCTGCGCTTCGGTGGCGAGGTGATGAAAAACGTCGCCGGCTACGACCTCTCGCGCCTGTTGACCGGCAGTTTTGGTTGTCTTGGGGTGCTGACCGAAGTCTCGCTGAAAGTCCTGCCGAAACCGCGTCAATGCCTGAGCATCCGCCTCGATATCGATTGCGCACGGGCGCTGACCAGACTGGCCGAATGGGGCCAGCAACCGTTGCCGATCAGCGGCGCCTGCCATGACGGGCAAAGCCTGTATCTGCGCCTTGAGGGCGGCGAAGGCTCGGTCACCGCCGCGCATCAACGGCTCGGCGGCGAGCCGCTGGATTCGACGTTCTGGCGCGACTTGAACGAGCAACGCCTGAGCTTTTTCGACGAAGGCCTGCCGCTGTGGCGCCTGTCGCTGCCGAACAATCTCGGGCCGCAGGACTTGCCCGGCCAGCAGTTGCTCGACTGGGCCGGCGCACAACGCTGGCTGAAGTCCGATCACGAGCACATTCAGATCCTCGCCCAGGAACTCGGCGGCCACGCCACCTGCTTTACCCATGGTGCCAGCGACACGCCGTTCCAGCCGCTAGTCCCGACGCTCATGCGTTATCACCGGCAACTCAAGGCGCAACTCGACCCGCAAGGGCTGTTCAACCCCGGCCGGATGTACGCGGAGTTCTAGCCATGCAAACCACCCTCAGCGAAGAGTCCCGACAACTGCCGCGTGCGGCCGAGGCGGAAAAAATCCTCCGTACCTGCGTGCATTGCGGTTTTTGCAACGCCACCTGCCCGACCTATCAGTTACTCGGCGATGAGCTTGACGGGCCGCGCGGGCGCATCTATCTGATCAAGCAAGTGCTTGAAGGCGCTCCCGCTACCGAGCAGACACAACTGCATCTGGATCGCTGCCTGTCCTGCCGCAACTGCGAAACCACCTGCCCTTCCGGTGTCGACTATCACAACCTGCTCGACATCGGCCGTGCAGTGGTCGATCAGGCGGTGCCGCGCCCCGCTGCCCAGCGCTTGTTACGCGAGGGTCTGCGCGCACTGGCGCCGAATCCCGGGGTGTTCAAGGGCTTGTTGCGGGTCGGCACGACGTTCCGGCCTTTGCTGCCGCGCCTGTTCGAAAGCAAATTGCCCCAGCGCTCGCCAGCGTCTGGCACACGCCCAGCGCCGCGCCATGCACGGCGGGTGCTGCTGCTCGAGGGTTGTGTGCAACCGGGCCTGTCGCCGAACACCAATGATGCGACGGCGCGGGTGCTCGATCGGTTGGGGATCAGCGTGACGCCGGTGGCCGAGGCCGGTTGCTGCGGCGCGCTGGACTATCACCTCGACGCCCAGGCCAAGGGCCTCGACCGCGCGCGGCAGAACATCGACGCGTGGTGGCCGCACCTGGAAAACGGCGCGGAAGCCATCGTGCAGACGGCCAGCGGTTGCGGCGCGTTCATCAAGGATTACGGGCATTTGCTGGCGCAGGATCCGCGCTATGCCGACAAGGCGCGGCAGATCAGCGAGCGGACGCTGGATCTGGTGCAGATCCTGGCCCGGGAGCCCCTGGAGAAACTGTGCGCCGCCAGCCAACGCCGGATCGCCGTGCATTGCCCCTGCACCTTGCAACATGCGCTGAAACTCGGCGGCGCGGTGGAGAAACTGTTGACCCGGCTGGGCTTCAACCTCACGGCGGTGCCGGACGGGCATTTGTGCTGTGGTTCGGCCGGCACCTATTCGCTGACCCAACCCACTCTCGCCCGACAACTGCGCGACAACCGCCTCAACGCCTTGGAAAGCGATCGCCCGGACCTGATCGTCACCTCCAACATCGGTTGCCAGAATCATCTGGCCGGCGCCGGGCGCACCCAGGTTTTGCACTGGATCGAACTGGTGGATCAGTCGTTGGCAGAATGAAGTTCGTAGGATTCTTCGTTTGCCGCCGCCAGCGAAGGCTGCGATCTTTTCCTCCATCCAAACCGTGACCGTGGCAGGAATTTTTTTCATGACCGTGCAGCCTTTCGTCAGCCCCGACCTGATCCGCCAACGCTTCTCCAAAGCGATGTCCGACATGTACCGCGAAGAAGTGCCGCTGTACGGCGCGCTGATGGAGCTGGTGGATCAGACCAACCGCGAAGTGCTGGCGGCTCAGCCGGACATCGCACGGCAGCTCGACAGCACCGGTGAAATCCAACGGCTGGACATGGAGCGCCACGGCGCCATCCGCGTCGGTACGGCCAAGGAGCTGGCGACCCTCGCCCGTTTGTTCGCGGTGATGGGCATGCAACCGGTGGGTTATTACGACCTGACCCCGGCGGGCGTGCCGGTGCACTCCACGGCGTTTCGCGCGGTGCATGAAGCGGCGCTGCAGGTCAGTCCGTTTCGGGTGTTCACTTCGTTGCTGCGTCTGGAACTGATCGAAGATCCCGAGCTGCGCGCGTTTGCCGAATCGGTACTGAATCAGCGTTCGATCTTTACCCCTACTGTCTTGCACCTGATCGAGCAGGCTGAGTCAGCGGGTGGGCTGAATGAGCCTGAAACGGAGGAATTTGTCCTGCAGGCCCTGGAGACCTTTCGCTGGCACCACAGCGCAACCGTCACCGCCGCGCAGTACCAGACCCTCAGCGCTCAGCACCGTCTGATCGCCGATGTGGTGGCGTTCAAAGGCCCGCATATCAATCACCTGACCCCGCGCACGCTGGACATCGACAGGGTTCAGGCGCAAATGCCGGTGCACGGCATCACCCCGAAAGCGGTAATCGAAGGGCCGCCGCGTCGGCACTGCCCCATCCTGCTGCGCCAGACCAGTTTCAAAGCGCTGGATGAGCCGATCACTTTCACCGACCAGCACAACACCCGTGGCAGCCACAGCGCGCGCTTCGGCGAGATCGAACAACGCGGCGCGGCGCTGACGCCCAAGGGGCGAGCGCTGTATGACCGATTGCTGAATGCCGCCCGCGATGAACTCGGTGACTTCCCCAACGAAGGCAACGCCGTACGCTACAACGCGCTGATGACCCAGCACTTTGGCGAATTTCCTGACAGCGTCGAAGGCATGCGCGAACAGGAGCTGGCGTATTTTCGCTACTTCCCTACGGAAAAAGGCCTGACAGCGGGTAGCCTCACGTCGGCATCGCTGGAGGATTTGCTCCGTGAGGGCCATGTGAAAGCTGAACCGTTGGTGTACGAAGATTTCCTGCCGGTGAGTGCGGCGGGGATTTTTCAGTCAAACCTTGGGGACGCGGCGCAGACGCACTATGGCGAGCACTCGAACCGCCAGGTATTCGAACAGGCCTTGGGCCGCGCGACGATTGATGAGCTGGAGTTGTATGCCGAGACGCAGCGGCGTTCGATCGAGGAGTGTGCCCAGGTTTTGGGCCTGAAACTGTTCTGACTGTGGCGAGGGCGCTTGCTCCCTCGCCACAGAATCAAATGTTGCCTCTAGCGCAGTCGCGACAACAAGGCGAAACGCTCGACGCTGGCCCTTGGCCTTACTGCGCAACTTCTTGCGCACTTGTTCGGTGAAAAAGGCGACTCATCGCGCTGCAGGCCTTGACTGGCGTGGCTTACAGCCAAGTGCGCAACTTCTTGCGCAGTACTGCGCAAGAAGTTGCGCACTTTCCCTCTCGATTCAGCAAAAAACATCGGTCATAACGCAGGCTAGAGCCGCTTCACCCCCGGCTGCCGGGACCTTCGGCAAACCTGGCACGCTCCTTGATAACAGTCAGGCACCCACCGGGCGATTTCGCCTCCCGGGCACCCTAAATTTATCCGCAAGGAGAGCACCCCATGGCAACACCAGCGTACATGTCGGTTACCGGCGAAAAACAAGGCCTGATCACTGCCGGCGCCTTCACCGCCGACTCCGTTGGCAACACCTACCAGGAAGGCCACGAAGACCAGGTCATGGTTCAGGCGTTCAGCCACGACGTGATCATCCCGCGTGACCCACAATCCGGTCAGCCAACCGGTCAGCGCGTTCACAAGCCAGTGATCATCACCAAGGTCTACGACAAGGCTTCGCCTCTGCTGCAAGCTGCTCTGACCTCCGGCGAGCGCATGAGCGAAATCGTTATCCAGTGGTACCGTACTTCTGCTCAAGGTACTCAAGAGCACTACTACACCACCAAACTGGAAGACGCGATCATCGTCGCCATCAACAACAAAATGCACAACTGCCAGGATCCAGGCAACTCGCACTTCACCCACCTGGAAGAAGTGCAGTTCACCTACCGCAAAATCACTTGGACCCACGAAGTATCCGGTACTTCGGGTTCCGATGACTGGCGTGCTCCAGTCGTTTAATTACGGCTGATCGTTACAAGCATCGACCAGCCCTGCTGGTCGATGTTGTTTACGCCCCTCCAGAATTTCGCGTACGTTGAGCCGCTTTTTTTGCGGCCGTCGACGAGCGCCGCTGTACAGCACGAGGAACAAGGGATGTTCGCGCCGGCCAATGAAACCCACTTTGCCCTGACCATCGAAGGGCTCTCCGCCGATTTTCAGGTATTTACCCTGACCGGCCGGGAAGCCATCAGCCAGCCTTTTGTGTTTGAGGTGGAGCTGGTCAGTGAGCAGCCGTCGCTGGACCTCGAAACCCTGCTGCACAAACCGGCCTTTCTGCAGCTGTCGCCCGATGGCAGCGGCATCCACGGCCAGATCTATCGCGCCGCGCAAGGCGATTCCGGCAAGCGCCTGACGCGCTATTCGGTGACCCTGCGCCCGCAACTGTCGTACCTGGCGCACCGCGTCAACCAACGGATCTTCCAGAACCTCACGGTGCCGAAAATCATCGGCATGGTTCTCGAAGAGCACGGCATTCAAAGCAACGCCTACGAATTCAAGACCGGTTCGATCTATCCCGAGCGCATCTACTGCGTGCAATACGATGAATCGGACCTGCATTTCATCCAGCGCCTGTGCGAGGAAGAAGGTATTCACTACCACTTCCAGCACAGCGCTACAGCGCACAAGCTCGTCTTCGGCGATGACCAGACGGTGTTCCCGAAACTCAAGCCTGTGGCCTACCAGCAAGACTCCGGCATGGTCGCCAGCAACCCGGTGATCAAGCGTTTCGACCTGCGCCTGGAAACCCGCACCAGCCGCACCACGCGCCGCGATTACGACTTCGAAAAACCACGCCTGACGCTGGAAAGCGAAAACCGCGGCGACGCCCTTCCCGACCTCGAAGACTACGATTACCCGGGCCGGTTCATCGACCGCGAGCGCGGCAAACACCTGGCCAAACGCGCCCTCGAACGCCACCGCAGCGACTTCCAGCTCGCCGAAGGCAAGAGCGATCAGCCGCTGCTGGTCAGCGGCCATTTCCTCGCCCTGACCGAACACCCGAAAGCCAAATGGAACGACCTGTGGCTACTCACCGAAGTCCTGCACGAAGGCAAACAGCCGCAAGTGCTGGAAGAGTCGGTGACCAGCGACACCACTGCCCTTAAAGACGATTTCCATCAGGGCTATCGCAACCGCTTCCAGGCGACCCCGTGGGACGTGCCGAACCGTCCACCGCTGCGCCACCCGAAACCGCGCATCCTCGGTAGCCAGAGCGCAGTGGTTACCGGCCCGAAAGGCGAAGAGATCCACTGCGACCAGTACGGCCGGGTCAAAGTCCAGTTCCACTGGGACCGCGAAGGCCAGGCCGACGACAAGACCAGTTGCTGGCTGCGCGTCTCCAGCGCCTGGGCCGGCGCCCAGTACGGCGGCATCGCCATCCCGCGCATCGGCATGGAAGTGCTGGTCACCTTCCTTGAGGGCGACCCCGATCAACCGCTGATCAGCGGCTGCCTGTACCACAAGGAAAACACCGTCCCGTATGAGCTGCCGGCAAACAAGACCCGTAGCACCTTCAAGACCCTGAGCTCGATGGGTGGCGGCGGTTACAACGAACTGCGCATCGAAGACAAAAAAGGTCAGGAGCAGATCTTCCTCCACGCCCAGCGCGACTGGGACGAGAACATCGAGCACGACCAGAAGATCCGCGTCGGCAACGAACGCCACGACACCGTCGAGCAGAACAGCTACACGGAATTCAAAGCCGAAGAACATCACACCGTCTACGAAGACCGCAAAGTCGAAGCCCGCGCCAACGACCACCTGACCGTGGGCGTCAACCAGCACATCAAGATCGGCACCGGCCAGTTCATTGATGCCGGCCAGGAAATCCACCTCAGCAGCGGAATGAAAGTCGTGCTCGAAGCCGGCGCCGAGTTGACTCTGGTCGGCGGCGGCAGCTTCATCAAGATCGACGCCGGCGGCGTGACCATGAGCGGCCCGACGATCAACATCAACTCCGGCGGCAGCCCCGGCAGCGGCACCGGGGCCGCCCCGCTGATGCCCGGCGTGCTGAAACAGGCCGACGCCGACAAGGCCGGCCAGGTCCTGACCCCGGCCCAGATCAACACCCTCAAACGTAACGCGCCGTTCTGCGAAGAATGCGAAAAATGCAAGGCAGGTGCCTGTGCCATCTGATCGACTGACACCCAAGGACTGGCTGGCACAACAGCCGCTGCAAACCGGCGAGCGTTTGTACCTGATCATCAGCGCAGCGAGCGATGCCGACGCGCTGAAAACCCTGTACCTGACCGAACCCACCGCCCAGCTCCTGCCAATCTGGGGCGGCACGCCCTACTCCACCTGGCAACCAGTGATGCCCTACGTCACCGAGCTCAAACCGAACTCGGCATTCCTGCCGTGGATCGCCGAAACCGACGCCCTCGACTGGGGCTGGCTGGCGGTGTCATACGCCGAACCGAACGACGTGTTCGAGCACCTGCGCAGCCTGACACAGGTGAAGATGCCCGACGGGACTGAGGTGTTTTTCCGCTTCTGGGATGGGCGGCATATTTATCCGATTCTGAAGGGGCTTGGGGAGAAGGCTGGAGAAGTACTGCCGGTGTTTGAGCGGTATCTGATTAATGGGCAGACGCTGGAGGTTGGGACACGGGTGCTGCCGAAGGTGAAGGATTGGCCGTGGTGGGAGGTGCCGAAACCATTGCTGGACAGCTTGACCAAGGAAAACCCGTCGACCGTCATCGGCAATATGTTGCAGTGGCTGCAAGAAGAACATGCTGATCTGTATTTCTCCTTCCCCGAATCAAACCTGAAACAAAAAGTGGCGCGGTTCGTAAAACGCACGCCACTCACGGAAGAAAATTTTACCGGGCTGTTGAAGGCCTATTTGGAAAAAGAGGTGGTGGTATGACCCCATTGGATACGATCGCTCATGTCACCGCTAAACAGCCTGACTTCAACACGCTCATTGCGGAGTTCAAGAATTGCCTGAAAAGTTACCGTTCCACTGCCCGCGTCATTCCTGGCCTGGAAATGGAGCAGCAATTTCAAGTTGGGGACGAGGTCAAAAAACCCGTCGCGGCGGACAGCAAGAACAAAGCCGTGTATTTCGCTACCTGTCCCGAGAATGGAAAACTCACGCTGATTCATAGTTTTGAATCGGCGCGTTTTGTGCCGATTGGCAACACGCCAGTAGTCCTGACTCCCGTCGATGCGAAGAACAACCCTGTGGCAGGGGAAGTCGTGCGCAAAACCATCGGGGCAACCGGAATTGAAGTCGTCAGCGACCTGAAGCCTCGCCAGCTGTACCGGATTAGCTTTTTCCCTGGCCTGACCAGCGCAGACAACGATCGACTGTTCAAATCCTACGACGACGTCATCGGCGATCTAAGCAAGTGGTTGTCTTCAGAATGGACAACCACTTGCCTGCCGTTGTGGAAAGAACATAACGACGCTTCGATCGCTGGGCGCTTCTGGCAGCAGTTGCAATCCGAACTGGATGGTTTCTGGAAATTCGTCATGGGTATCTGGGGCGATATCAAGTCGCTATTTCATCTGGTGACTCACCCTCGCGAGAACTATGAAACGCTCAAAAAATTCTTCACCGACGAAAATATCAAGAAGATCTATAACGCTTCCACGGAAGCACTTCGCACCAGTTTTCTAATCGCAAGTGATGAGCCGTTGCTTTGGGTTTATGTCTCTTCCGTTTGGACGTGGGTGTCGATGCTGCCACCGCAGACCCGCACCGAAGTATTGGCCAGATTGAAGTCGGAAATCCTCTATATCGTGCTGGGGATCATTTTCACAGGTGGACTGGGCGTTGCATTGCGCGCAGGAGCTAAAACGGTCAAGGGCACGTTGCAAGCGCAAAAAGCGATCAACATGGTTGAGAAAGTCACCGCCAAGCTCATCGAAATCAGCAGGATTCGCTCCAAAGCCCATGCGGATGCAGCCGCTTCATTGAGGTTTCACGGCAACGGTGTCACCAATTCAGGCAAAAAAGCAGTGGCTACTGTCGCTGATCATACGCCTGCACAAACAGCCACCGCTCCGAAGCGCCCCTCTCCCACGACAGGAGGGAAAGTCGAAAACGACGCGCAAATCCACGCACGAAACAAAACCCAGAACGAAACCCGCCTCGAGCAGCAGGAGAAGGTTGAAAACGCGCCCGCCCAGGCCAAGAACCAGGCTGATCAACCCGCTCAGTGTGCCAACAAAACCTGCACTAACGGTGACCCCGTTTCCATGGTCACCGGTGAAGAACTGCTCACCCTCACCGACGGTGAGCTGGGCGGCCTGTTACCCCTGGAGTGGACCCGTCTCTACCGCAGCAGCGCCGTCGAAATCGATAACCGCATGGGGCCGGGCTGGAGCCACTCGTTTTCTCATCGCCTGCAGATCAATGATGAAGGCGTGCTGTGGACGGACAACGAAAACCGTCAAACCCGGTTCCCGATACCGACCGAGCAAAGACCTGCCATCACGAACAGCCTTGCTCAAGCAGCGATTTTCCTGGGGGATGCACCCGGTGAACTGATTCTTACGCAGGCCGGGGCAAAACCGCGTTTCTATCATTTCCGCGCAAACCGGCTGACCACCATCAGTGATTCGTATGAAAACCAGGTGCACATCAGCTATGACTTGGTCGGGCGCATTCAGCGCATCGACAATGGCGCCGGCCGGGCTTTACTGCTGCGCTACGACGACCGGCATATCATTGCCGTGGATCAACAGCAACAACGTTCGGAATATGACGAGTCCGGGAAACGCCAGGATCCATGGCTAACCCTGAAGACGCTAGTCTCATACGCGTATAACGCTCAACATCAACTCGTTTCGGCAACTAACGCCGCCGGTGAAACCGAGTATTACCGGTACAACCAGCAGCACGTGATTCTCGAGCGGCAACTGGCAGGCGGCGCCAGCTTCTTCTGGGAGTGGGAGCGTGATGGCAAATTTTCCCGTTGCGTCCGCCACTGGGCAAACTACTCGCCACTGGAAACACGCTATGAGTGGGACGACAACGGTACGGTAACGGTTTACAACGGTGATGGTAGTGAACAGGTTTACGTGCATGACGAAAATGCGCGTCTGATCAGCGAAACCGCTCCGGATGGCGCAGAAACTCAAAAAGCCTACGACGATCAGGGCCGTTTGATCGCTGTAAAAGACCCAATGGGCGCCATCACCGAGTATCAGTACAACAACGCTGGCCGGTTGCTGGCCGTGATTCCCCCAGAAGACGAGCCCACGCGTTACAACTATTACAACGGCCAACTGATCGAGGTCAGACGAGGCAAAGGTCGCTGGCAGTACGACTACAACCCGCAAGGCGACATCACCCAGCAAATCGATCCGCACGGCAATGAAACCCAGTACAGCTATGACCGTCAGGGCCGACTGCTGCAAATTCGTCACCCCGATGGCAGCCGCCATCAATTAGGTTGGAACAACCTCGGTCAATTGCTCGAAGAACGTCTGCCGGACGGTGGCCAACGCAAGTACCGCTACGACGCCTTGGGCCGGCTGATTACCCGGCAAGACGAATTCAGCGCCATCACTCATTACCAATGGGATGCTGTTGATCGCCTGACCCAAGTCACCCTGCCCGGAGGCGCCACGCGCGCGTTTACTTACAACCCTTACGGCCGCGTAACCGCCGAACGCGATGAACTCGGACGCATCACCCGTTATGAATACGCTGACAACCTGCATCTGGTCAGCCGCCGTATCAACCCGGACGGCAGCCAACTGCGCTATCGCTACGACAACGCAGGTCTGTTGCTCACTGAAATCAAGAACGAACGCGGCGAGCAATACCACCTCGATTACTACGCCAACGGCCTGATCCAGCAAGAAACTGGCTTCGACGGCCGCCGCACGGCTTATGAGTACGACCTCAACGGTCAGTTGCTAAAGAAAACCGAGTTCGGCGATGACGGCAGTGAGCTGGTCAGCGAGTACCAGCGCGACACCTCAGGCCGCCTGCTGGTAAAGACCCTGCCCGACGGCAAGGAAATCCACTACAGCTACGACGCCCTAGGTCGCCTGGTCAACGTCGACGACGGTAACTGGCCGCTTGCCTACGAATATGACGTGCAGGACCGCTTGATCACCGAGCACCAGGGCTGGGGCACCACCCGGTACGAATACGACAGCGTCGGTCAATTGAGTCACTGCCGCCTGCCCGATGGCAGTATGCTCGATTACCGTCACCTGTCCGGTGGACGTCTGAGCAGCATCGATCTCAACGGTTCTCGCCTGACCTCTCACCAGTTCAGCGCCGGTCGCGAGCAGCAACGCCAGCAAGGCCTGCTGCTCAGCCAATATCAGTACGACGAACAGGGCCGACTGCAAGCACACAGCGTCAACCAGCGTGACAAAAACCTCTTCCAGCGTCGTTACAACTACGACGCCAACGGCAACCTCGCCGGCGTCGACGACAGCCGCAAAGGCAACCGCAGCTATCACTACGATCCACTGGATCGCTTGATCAGCGTACGCGGCGCAACCCCGGAAAGTTTCGCCCACGATCCGGCGGGTAACCTACTGGGTCAGAACAACGAAGGCACGGCAAACCTCGCCAACGTCAAAGGTAACCGCCTGCTCATGCAAGGCGACCGCCATTATGACTACGACGCTTACGGTAACCTGATCCGTGAACGTCGCGGCACAGGCCAGAAACTCGTCACCGAGTACCGCTACGACTGCCAGCACCGCCTCGTCGGCGTCAGCCTGCCGGGCGGCAGTACCGCGAGTTACAAGTACGACGCCTTCGGCCGCCGCATCGAAAAAACCGTCGACGGTCACACCACCGAATTCCTGTGGCAAGGCGAGCGGCTGATCGCCGAAAACGCAGAAAACCGCTACCGCAGTTACATCTATGAGCCTGGCAGCTTCCGCCCACTGGCGATGCTCGATGGTGAAGGCCCGCGCAAGGCCACGCCGTTTTACTACCAACTCGACCACCTTGGTACACCGCAAGAACTCACCGACTACAGCGGTGAGATCATGTGGTCGGCGAAATACCGTGCGTACGGCAATCTGGTAGCGCTGGACGTCAGTGAAATCGATAACCCACTGCGGTTCCAAGGTCAGTATTTCGACGCAGAGACAGGGTTACATTACAACCGGCACCGCTACTACAATCCAGGCACTGGACGGTTTTTGACGCCTGATCCAATTAAGCTTGCAGGTGGGCTGAACAGTTACCAGTACGTGCCCAACCCTACCGGCTGGGTAGATCCTTTGGGCCTGAATAACGAGTGCCTTAAAAGCACATCCCAATCGTCAGGAAAGGTCGAAAGTCCGCCGGAAAAGGTGAAAGTAGATGAAGGGCAGCCAACACCAATTAATATCGATACAGGAACGGCGAACGCCTTTGTCTCGCAGAACTCGCCTATCAGGCATGGTCTGAAAGCCGAAGTCCAAGGCAAACAGATGGTTATGACTGAAACAGCTGCTGGAGAATTTAAAAACATCACCAGTAAAATTGCTGGCCCCCAAGAAAAAGCTCGGGCTGAACGTTTCATGGAAAAAGTGAAGATCATTCCAGACGACCCATCTGAAAGGGCCATCAAGTTAACCACGACCAAAAAAGTCGGCGAAAACGATAAAATAATTTTTGGTACTGGAGATAAAATCGGTGCTAAAACAATGACATCGGATGCCAAATTTGTTCGAGGAGCATCCAGTCAAGGCGTTGATTTTGATGTCCACATTCACGACCCAGTACCTTTGAAAGGAGAGTAAAAGGTGAAGACAAAAAGTGATTTAGATGAGTCCTTATTAGATGCTTTTCACATGTTGAAACAGGCTTACCCAGAAGGTATATCCGCCCCAGACTACTTTCCTGTACTGACTCTTCTTTATGAGTATTTTTCTGATAGAAATCTAGCCTCCTTGATTTCAGAAATTAACAAGACCGATTCAGATTTAGTCATAAACGACATCTACGCATCTGTCAGCACACAGAAACCCAGTGAACAAGCAGTAGACTCTGTCAGAAAAAAATTAGAACCATTCAATTTTCACTCCATCTGTGTAGATGATTAAGAAATAAGAGAACTGACAGGTATATTTTATATACCCATGATGATAAAACTAACCTCTTGTCTCTTTTTCGCTTCTCAGCGCCACAGACACGCAAACAAAAGAGAACCGAGCTTAGGTGACAGTTTTTTCTTACAAGAATAAATCTGTCACTTTTCTGATTCTGGCCCCAGACGGCAAAAATTCATCCGTCTACCATTTCCGCTTCAACAGCAAAGGCGCCACCCTGATCGCCATCAGCGACAGCTATGGCAATCGGCTGCACGTCACGCGCGATATCCACGGTCTAATCAAGCGCCTCGATAACGGTGCCGGTCGCGCCCTGCTGCTGCGTTACGACCGCTAACACATTATCGCTGTGGACTATCAACAGTTCCTGCCAGCGGACAACCTGGAAGATGCCTGGAATACCGTTCAAACGCTGGTGACGTACAGCTATGACGCACAGCACCGTCTGATCGAAGCGAAGAACGCGGCCGGCGAAGCCGAGCGCTATCGCTACAACGAACAGCACGTGATTCTGGAGCGCCAACTGGCGGGCGGCGCGGCCTTCTATTGGGAGTGGGAGAACGAAGGCAAACTGTCTCGTTGCATCCGTCACTGGGCCAACTTCTCGCAGATGGAAGCGCATTACGCCTGGGACGATAAAGGCAGCGTAACGGTAACCAACGCCGATGGCAGCGAAGAGGTCTACACCCACGACGACCAGGCGCGACTGATCAGCAAGGTCGACCCGGACGGCGCCGAACACCTCAAGGCGTACAACGACAAAGGTCAGTTGATCGCGGAAAAGGATCCGTTGGGTGCCGTCACCGAATACCGGTACGACGACAACGGACTGATGACTGCCGTCATCCCGCCGGAAGACGAAGCCACCACGTATGAATACATCAATGGTTTCGTCAGCGATGTTCATCGCGGCAAAGCCAGCTGGAAGTACCAACGTAACCGTCAGGGCGACATCACCCAACAAATCGACCCGGACGGCAATGCCACGCTATACAGCTACGATGCCCAGGGTCGCCTGCTGGAGATCCGCCACCCCGATGGCAGCCGCCATCAACTCGGCTGGAACAACCTCGGGCAGTTACTGGAAGAACGCCTGCCGGACGGCGGCCAGCGTAAATATCGCTACGATGCACTGGGTCGGCAGATTACCCGTCAGGAAGAATCCGGCGCCATCACCCACTACCAATGGGATGCGGCCAACCGCCTGGCACAAGTCACGCTGCCGGGCGGCGCAACACGTGCCTTCACCTACAACGCCTATGGCAACGTCACCGCCGAACGCGACGAACTCGGTCGCGTCACGCGATATGAGTATGCGGAAAACCTACACCTGGTCAGCCGCCGCATCAATCCGGACGGCAGCCAACTGCGCTATCGCTACGACAACTCGCGTCTGTTACTCACCGACATCGAAAACGAGCGCGGCGAACATTACCAGCTCGATTACTACTCGAACGGCCTGATCCAACAGGAAACCGGCTTCGACGGCCGTCGCACGGCCTACGAATACGACCTCAACGGCCAGTTGCTGAAGAAAACCGAATTCGGTGATGACGGCAGCGAACTTGTTACCGAATACCAGCGCGATACCGCTGGCCGTCTGCTGGTAAAAACCCTCGCCGATGGCGAAGAGATTCATTACAGCTACGACGCTTTGGGTCGTCTGGTGAATGTCGACGACGGCCACTGGCCGCTCGCCTATGAATACGACGTGCAGGATCGCCTGATCACCGAACACCAGGGCTGGGGCACCACGCGTTACGAATACGACAGCGTTGGCCAACTGAGTCACTGCCGTCTCCCTGACGGCAGCACACTCGACTACCGTCACCTGTCCGGCGGACGCCTGAGCAGCATCGACCTCAACGGCTCACGCCTGACCAGCCACCAGTTCAGCGCCGGTCGCGAACAACAGCGCCAGCAAGGCCTGTTGCTCAGCCAATACCAATACGACGAACAAGGCCGCCTGCAAGCACACACCGTCGGCCAGCGTGATAAAAACCTGTTCCAGCGGCGCTACAACTACGACGCCAACGGCAATCTCGCCGGCATTGACGACAGCCGCAAAGGCAATCGCAGCTACCATTACGACCCGCTCGATCGCTTGGTCAGCGTACGCGGCACGACACCGGAAAGCTTCGCCCACGACCCGGCGGGCAACCTGCTCGGTCAGAACAACGAAGGCACGGCCAACCTCGCCAACGTCAAAGGCAACCGCTTGCTGATGCAGGGCGACCGTCATTACGACTATGACGCCTATGGCAACCTGATCCGCGAACGTCGCGGCACGGGCCAGAAACTCGTTACCGAATACCGCTACGACTGCCAGCATCGCCTAATCGGCGTCAGCCTGCCGGGTGGCAGCACCGCGTTCTACAAATACGATGCCTTCGGTCGTCGTATCGAAAAAACTGTCGATGGTCAGACCACCGAGTTCTTGTGGCAAGGCGAACGGCTGATCGCCGAAAGCGCAGACAATCGCTATCGCAGCTACATTTACGAGCCGGGCAGCTTCCGTCCACTGGCGATGCTTGATGGCGAAGGCCCGCGCAAAGCCACGCCGTTTTACTACCAACTCGACCACCTCGGCACACCGCAGGAACTCACCGACTACAGTGGCGAGATCATGTGGTCCGCGAAGTACCGCGCCTACGGTAACCTCGCTGCGCTGGACGTCAGCGAAATCGATAACCCGCTGCGCTTCCAGGGTCAGTATTTCGACGCCGAGACAGGGTTACATTACAACCGGCACCGCTACTACAATCCGGGCACTGGGCGGTTTTTGACGCCGGACCCGATCAAGCTTGCGGGCGGGTTGAATAACTACCAGTACGTGCCTAACCCTACGGGGTGGGTGGATCCGTTGGGTTTGAGCGGTAACTGTCCTGATGCGGATAAGAAATTACCGCAAGGTGCAACCCCTGGGTCTACTTCAGGGGATACAGTCAAAGACGCAGGACCTTCCGCTCCCCCAGAACCACCACCTATCGGTCAGGGATATCACAATGAGGTTTATGGAAGTAAACCAGTAAAACCACAAGATGCAGTAAAACGATGGGAAGATTTCTTAGGTGAGGGGCCGTATACAAATATTCATCCTAGGACTGGGTTACCAGACAACGATAGAATTGTGTCTGCCGACGGCAAGAGAAGTATTCGGTATGGTAACCACGAAATGAGTAGCAAACCGAATAAGCATCACTACCATGAAGAGACGTGGACACTAGATCTAATAAACAATGTAATGAACGTCGACAACACCGTAATACGAGTACCACTAGGAACAAAATAAATGAATATTACGATAGCAAGCATAGTTAAAAGTACGCACAATAAAATACTTGTCGAGTATTCAACACCCTATGGAAAAGGCTTATCAGTATTTACAGGTTCGCCCCCTAACGCAAATCAAACACTTGATGTCGAAATCAATATAGATGATGAGTTCATTTGGGGAGAAAACTTGACCCCCTCCTCAAAAAACACGCCTTCCATATCCTTCGAACTAGGATTCACATACATCACAGGAGAGTTAATCGTTATTGAGGACGACGGTTGCGGTGTATTAAAAATTGGGGATGCGATAATACTAATTTCTCTTGAGCAAAAAAAACATACCCTACCCATATACGTAGATATTATTGCAAAAGAAATCTCCATCCACCCAACCAACATATGAGCAAGCAATACCAAAATCCGTTCGAGGGGCAAAAATGACAACACAAAAATGTATCCCACGAAGCGTATGGTATGGGCTCGACGGAACAGGTTACAACAACATTGCGCAAGAGCTAAAATCCGAAGATCCTTCACTAAGAAAATGGATTTCAGTATACGCCATTTACAAATACCCCTTTACCAGTGATCCATATCAGTATTACGACTTTATCCATCAATCGAAAAATTTCCGATATGCAACAGTGATATTTACAATCCCAACCGAAACACTTTAAATAAGTGACGGCGTGGACGACCGAGACATCAATCTCTTAAAAATAGAAACCATGAACTCTGAGGCGGAAATCAACGCCCTTCTTGAGAAGTATGACATCGACCCAGAACTTTTCACCACTCCATGGCGGTGTGAATACCCGTTCTAGTTGCCGAACTGCAATCAGAGGGGAGCTAATTTTTTTGTTGAAGGAAATAAATCCGCCGACTTTTTCAATTAATTAAAAAATACATGGGCAATGTAAAATTAGACCAAAACTCAAATATGAACTTCAACCGATTCGAGTCCCAAGCGGTTGGACAGTAACAATCAACAACCTTTTTGAAGTTGAATTTACACCAGAAACCACCGACTGGTTTACCTGCTCAGTACTATTGGGCGGGGTACGTCGAAGTAGCGGGCACTGCTTCGATTCTAGAGTAGAACCTGATGGCGACCCCAACGGAGAGTTCGTAATTGATTTTCTGAAAATCGATCACGACCAAAAAGGAAAACCTGTTAAAAACTCCGAAGTCTTTCTTGGTGAGTTCAGAACCAAAAGCAAGATTGAATTTATAAAAAAATTGAATCACTCATGATCGAATCGTGAAATACAGACATCTAAACCCAGTACCTACCAATATAGCAAAAGCAAATAAAGCGAGAGGGAAAATTTATTTTTCACACTTTACAAAAAAACACTAAAACAAATCCACCCCGCTCTTTAAATCACTTCCCGTTATTAAACCTGAATGGATAAAAAAACTGTAGATACGGCATAAAAATCTTACACCCAAAGGAAATGTGACGCTTGAAAACCCCACATTTAATCGGCGGAAATAATGTTAGAAACCAACAAAAAAATTATTCTTAACGGAGAAGATGCTCTCGAAGTCCTAGCAGATATCGAGTTCATATTAATTTCACTGCACAAAATGGGTAGCTATTACTCCGACAAGCCAATCGAAAACTACCAAAAAGCCACCACTAACTTCATTGATAACGAAGGAGTCACCCAACGACTTGCCAAAGTAAGAAAAATCATAAGCAAGAATTTTGATTCGACACTAGGAGATGATGACATGGATGACATTGAGCGCCACATGGAAGGGATTAAATTTTGGAAACCTTAAATAAATTTTCAAACATATAATTCTCAACAGACTTTTATAGATATAATCAGCAGCGAAGTTTCCATACGCTTACATCTATAAGGACAGCGATCAAAGGAAACAGATTATTTTCCATAGCACTCAAAGATATTGAAAAACAAATCTGTCACCTTTTTGAAAAAAACACAGCACTGATGATATAAAACCATGGGGTAACAACCCATCCGTGCCACCTGGGGACTATAAAGAAAAATGAAAGTCAGATGCAAAACAAACAAAATAGACAACAGCTTTACGCAAGATACTGCAACAAGACTGGAGCGTTACATCTCGATCAGCGACAGTGAACTAGACATAGAAATTGGAAAAGAATATACGGTTTACGGTATAGAGTTCTGGGATAATTGCCCATGGATTTATATATGCGCAGACTCTTACGATGAATACCCCAAACCGTTCGCACTAGATTTTTTTGAAATCACCGAACAAAAACTTTCTTCTTATTGGGTCCTAAACTCAAAAGACACATACAACAAAAAAGTCAAGACACAGCTCGTTTTTTGCGAATGGGCTGATGACGACAGCTTTTATGAAAAGTTAATCGATGAAGATGAAGCATGCGTTATCACATTCGAAAAATATAGAAAAGCTATGGACATCGAATAAATGAAGAAGAATCAAGAGACGAAGGGGACAAATTCATATTCCACAGATACCTCAAAAGACATTAAAAACAAATACTTCCCTTTTGCTAAACTTAAATCTACGACCAACTTAAAACTTAGTAAAAGCAAAGAATCTAGTAGAGATCACTAAGCATTTTGAGAAATCTAACATGTGGACATCAGCAATATCGAACAAAAAGCAGTGGACGTCTATTTTCGGAGAAACATATTCCCCCTCAAGCATGCGTACGTCATACGTAATGCTGGACGGAAACTCTATATGCATAAAATTATCCAGCAAAATAGAGCAAGCAGCCCCTAAAAAGTGGCTGACAAAGAATTACAACGAGTATGCGTTTCAGCTCTACATAGTAGAGATAGAAAATTTTAATGTAGAGAATTTTAACTTCAGCGGCACCACCGCCTTAACAATCGAGGGAAAATCCTTAGACTACAAAGTCACAATTAAATTTGAAAATAACTGTGCAGTCACATGCCAAGCAAAAAATATTAGTATAGCCAATATTACAGCATACAATAATGACGGCGCAGTGTAGCGCAATGCGCTCACTGACACTTTTATAGACAGTAGTGCATTCAGACACTACCGACGATATCGGGAACAGATCATAGTTTCTTATTACATAGATGTGATTACCTCACAACCTAAATGCTTTCATAAACCTGGCTCGTGAGCTCCTTGGTTCTAGGCAGAAACTATACCCATTACTTTGTGGCCCTTCTGTTTACATGAGCACCCATGAATAAACATCAAATCACACTCGCCAACAACTGGACCGCCACCTTCGAAAACAACGGTGAGTTCCGCATGGGAGCCGAAGGCTGGAGCTTGCTCCTGCAAGGACCTGACGGCAGAAATATCAATTACTTCGCGGACAAGATCATTTTGGTCAACGATGACGACGGCACCCAGGCTAATTCGTGCATTCGTCTATCCAGCGACGGTGTCTACGGTTATTTGAGCACAGCCGTTGACAGCTGCTGGGTGATCGATTTCTCGCGGTGCATGATCGCCCCGCACCGAGTGAGCATCCATCACTACCATGACGCCTATGACGAAAGCGTGGCAGCTTACGAACAACCCGCCTTCAAGCGTGTGAGGCAATACATCAGTGTGGTTGGAAGGCACATCTATCTGACCTTCCCGCTGACCAAAGATGAAGACTTCCCCAAGGTATGGGAAGAGTATCTGTCCATACGCAAACGCCAACTGGATGAGCTTTATTTCAGAAACTGACCAGTGGGCGCCAATATCATGTTGCTATTGGTGCGCCCTACCCGATCAACTCGTCCATCACCTCATACTTAACCACCACCCGATTCCGATACAACCTCACCCTCTCCACCAATTCCCCCACCTGCCCCTTCTCCCGCACTTCCCGCCAGATCTCATTCTCCCGATACACCCGCTCCCCCTCCCGCACAAACCGGTGACCTTTCTGAAACACGTGATACCGATACTCCCGCACCCGATCGCACAACAACTCCCCCTCCAGCTGCGTGTCCCCCACATTCAACTTCAACTGAAACGTCCGATCCGTCGGGTTGTGCAGTACCAGATCAACGTAGTTGTAGAAAATCGCCGCGCCGGAACCGAATGGCAGGACTCGTCCTTCGTCCGGGAAGGGATCGAAGCTGTGGTTGGAGCGTTCAACGACTATCAGTGGCGAGTGAATCGCCATCCAGTGGATCAGGTTGCTCAGTTGGCAGATTCCGCCGCCGATACCCCGTCGTGCTTCGCCGAAGGACAGTTCCATGCCTTCAACGTAGCCGCGTTTGCGGGTTGGGCGGCCGACGAGGCGGCAGAAGGAGAAGTGTTCGCCGGGGGCGATGATGAGGCCGTCGATGGCGGCGACGGCGAGTTTGAGGTTGATGACTTTGTTGTGTTGCAGGGCGAGGTCGGAGTCGCCGAGTTTGCGGATGAGTTTCGAGGTGTGTTTGAGGTAGCGGAATGGCAGACGGTCAGCGTCGGCAACCAGGCGTGCGTAGCGTTTGCTGGAACAGTGCCAAGCGATCTGGCGGAACAGTCTTTTTTGCCACACTCGCAGCCAGTACAGGGCCGGGTGGTAGAGGGAAAGTGGTTTCATCCGTGAGGCAACGGCAGGCGCCGTTTTGTCCTTGAAGCGTGTTAGGGGCGCGCAGTTTAGCCTGTGGGCCGGCTTGCGTCGTGCGCGAGATGTCGTGGCTCGACACACTTCGAATGGCTTGCTGAACGGCAAATTAAGCTTCAACTAAGCTTGCGTCGCTAGCATCCCGGCCCGAGAGATACCTGTCGCCGATCAACCGCGGATGAGCTTACCGAATGAGCCAGTTTGATTTACCAGCCGTTACGCAGCCGAATTTTAGTCTTGTATTGGTAAATTACAAAACCCCGGACATCACCCGGATGTGCCTGGAGTTATTGCGTCAGCACGTTCAGGCGCAGCGCATTCCGGTTTGGGTGGTGGACAATGATTCGGCGGATGCCAGCCTGGATTACTTGCGTTCGCTGGACTGGATCAATCTGATTGAACGTCCCTCCCCCGGCAAAGAAGCGGGACATATTGCGCATGGCAAGGCGCTGGATCTGGCGCTGGAAAAAGTTGAAACCGACTATCTGTTTCTGCTGCACACCGACACCTTTGTCTACGATAAGGAAGTCTTCGCGATGATGCTGCGTGAGTGTACAAAGTCTGCGGACATCGCCGCAGTCGGGTGTGTCGAGCAAATCAATCGAGGGATTCTGAGAGACACCTGGCGACTAACTTCGCGGTTTTGCAAACACTATATTCGCCGGGCGAAAACTGCGTTGGGTTTGCGCAGCAAAGAGCCGAAACCTTATCGGGAAACTCATCTCAAGAGTTTCTGCACTTTGTGGAACGCCAAGTTGATGAAGTCCCATGGACTGCACTTTTGCATGGATGACCGAGTGCCCGGTTATACCCTGCAGGATCGAATGGTCGGTCTGGGCTATGGCATCAAGCTGCTGTCACCACGCAAGATTTTCCGCTATCTGGATCACATCCAGGCAGGAACCGTCGCCGCCGCTGGCACGTACGGCAAAAACCACCGCCGCACCAAGATGTATGAAGCCACCCTCAAACGCTTTGCGGGGCAGGCATCGGCATAATTGCGAACACAAAAAAGGGCGACTGCAAAGTCGCCCTTTTTTTATCTGAAATTGTATACATCCGCTCCGAAGAGGTGTTCGCCCAGTGTAATGGCCTGGCAATCCATGCACCGGTAAAGAGCCCTGACACTGGGCGAACGGTAAGGATTTTAATAGAAGTTGGCAGATATGTCGTCATACACAAAGGTAAATTTTATGTACGAAAAAGTTAATAGATATTTATCGACGAAATCCTTTCGTGAAACTTTCAAAGCACAGCTCAGCTCATTTCAGATGATTGTTCTCATACAATAATTTGTACAAGAACAATCATCTTGTAGAGTTAATACTCAGCTTTCATGCTGACTGGTCACTTTTAATACATCGGTATAAGTGACAACTACGCTCTGCCCGACTTTCAGATCTTTCAGCTTGGCCTGAATTTCAGGCTTTTTGACGTCGAGGATTTTCGACTGACCTTGAGGGTTTTCCAGGGTCACCTGATTATTCTTCAAATCAATTTTGGTGATTTTCAGTTGCACCTGAATCTGGCGATAAGCCTCGCCGCCCGGGTTTTCGCTGCCCGGCGCCTTGCGCAGCTCGCCGCTACGCTCGACGGTGCCAGGCAGACCTTTATCTACATCGGTATCGAGGTAAGCCGCCACCGAGCGTTGTACTTCGACTTTTACCAGATCGCCGACCTGAAGATTGGCGAGGTTTTTCGCCTTGTCGCTGAGCTGAACGTGAACCTGACGACCTTCGGCGCCTTCCAGCACCACCTGATGGTTGGCTGCATCGACGGCCAGCACTTTGGTGGTGACCTGATCGGCCTCGACGGTGGCGGACAGCGGAATATCGGCCGCCATTACGCCGAAGCTGGTGGCGGACAGAACGGTTGCGAGGGTGATGGCCTTGGCCAGAGCGTGGAGCTTCATAAGCGGTACTTTCCCTGTAATGAATGGCAGCAACCGGCGCCAACGTGTGTTTGGCGCCGAATGTGCCACTGAGCATAGACGCTGTTCAGGGCTTGGCTTTCGTTTCTGCCGCGGCGGTCTCCTGCGCGGTGGACTCGCCACTGGTGGTGCCCTTGCCGCTGTCCTCGCGCTGTTTGGGGTCGGTCGGGCGCAGGGCGTCGTTGTCGCGCTCGGTTTCTCCCGGTGGCCGGGGTTCGTCGGGGTGTTCGCTGGGGGATACGGGTTTCATGGTGGTTCTCCTCAGGCGTCAGGGTCATCCAGTTCATTAGTAACGTTCACGGCAGGCGAATCCTTGTGCAGGTCATCGGCCTTGGCGCGCAGGATCTGCCACTGCTCCAGATCGATCGCGCCCTGGCCGAGCAGGTCGTCGGCGATGCGTTGCAGGTCGAAATAGTGAGCGTCGGGGGATTGCTGCCAGTAGGTCTGATCGTCGAACAGGCGCTGCCAGGTGGTGAGGTCTGGGGGTTGCAGGTCGTCGCTCATGGGCGGGCTCCTCGCCGGGGTCTCGGAAATGGGCCGGGATTGTTAGGTAGAGGGTGGTAGACGGGGCGGAGTTCCGGGCAATTGCTCTGTGGGTGACTGTACCGGCGCCTTCGCGAGCAAGCCCGCTCCCACAGGGGTTTGTGTACGAAACTCAGTACCCGGTCATTTCCAGATAGCCGCGCCCGCCGTGGCTGCCGCTGATTCGCACCGGCCCTTCCCAGTAAGGGATGCGCAGGTTCATCCAGGCATTGGGATTGAGTGCGTCGAGGCTGATGTCGAGGTGTTTGTCGGGAATGCTGATCGACCAGCGCACCGGCATCTGGCGGCCGGCAACTTTTGCGGTGTCCTTGGGTGTGAGTCTGATCTGCGCGCCGTGCAGGGTTTCGGTACGGCCGTCGGCGTTGATCCAGGTGCCGGTCAGATACGGCGCGCCGTCGGTTTGCCGGGTGCGAAACAGCATCAGCGACTCACCACTGTCCAGGTGCAGGGAAAACCAGTCCCAGCCGGTCTGATTCGCTGCCAGCGGCTGACTGCTCCATTCACGATCCAGCCACGCCGGGCCGCTGACGGTGTAGGTCTGGCCGTCAATTTGCAGGGTGCCGCTGGCCTGAAAAAACGGCTGACTGTAGTAGTAAGAGGCCTGGCCCTGTTCGGATTTTCGGCTGAAACCGTTGTCACCTTGCAACACCAGTGGACGACTGGAGGTGAGGTGCAGTTGATAGCTGAAAGCTTTGTCGCTGGCACTGAGTTGCAGATCGGTCAGCGGATCCTGCGCCTGACTGGCGAAGCGCCAATCATCGATCCACGCCTCGAACGGCGCGACGTTCACCCCGGCCTGCCCCACTCCGCCTCGGGCATAGCGCTCGGCGGCATGGTGCGCGGTGGCCGACGTCACCGCGGCATGCCCGAGCCAGATCGTCTGATTGCCCCAGCCCGGCTGCTCTGCCGCAGGCTTTAACGCACTGCGAAACAGAGTCCATTGCACACCGAAATCGTGACCCTGCCGGTCCTTGAGATTGGCGGTGACGTACCACCACTCGATACGAAAACCGTCATGCGCGCCGTGATCCGCCGGAAAGCTGAATACCCGCCCCGGCACCACAGCGGTGAACTGCGCAGCCTGATCGCCAAGCCCGGCGAAGCCCTTCTGCTCAGGCACAGGCTGATCGCAACCGGCCAACAGCAGCAGCGCGAACAGCAGCGCAACCCGGTTAATCCTCATGAGCAAACGTCCTCAGCAGATCCGCCGGTTGTGTGCGGTACAACGAATACAGCGGCCACGCCGAGGCCAACAGCGTCGCCAGCAACGCCAGCCCGAGCAACTGCAGCAGTTGCAGCGGAAAAATCCGCAACGGCAGACGCCAGCCGAATGCCTGCACATTGATCACCGCGTCCAGACACCACGCCAACGCGATCCCCAACGGCAACGCCAGCACCAGCGTCAACACCGCCAGCAGCCACGTCTGGCCAAGGTTGAGCAGCATCAACTGGCGGCGCGTCACGCCCAAGGCCCACAGCGGCGCCAGTTGCCCGAGGCGGCTCTGGCTCTGAGTCAGCAGGCTGATGAACAGCGCCACACCGGCCACCGCCAGGGTCAGGCTGTTGAGCGCGGCGGTGGCGGCGAAGGTGCGCTCGAAAACCTGCACCGACCAACCCTTGAGTCGCGCCTGATCGACGATGCGGCTGTCATCAAGCTGAAAGCGCGTTTGCAGTGCGCGCAAAAACGGCGGGATGTCCGGCGGCGCGATGCGCAAGTTGAAACGGTTCGGTGTCAATGATGGCCACAGCCGCAGCAGATGATTGCTGTTGACCAGCACGTGCCCCTTGGGATTGCCGTAGTCGGCGTAGATCCCGACGATCCGCGGTGACCACGCCCCGCCCGGTGTCGGCACGTTCAAATGATTCCCCACCCGCACCTTCAGCCGTCGTGCCAGTTGTTCGCTGAGCATCACTGAATCGTCGTTCGCCAGATGCGCCCACGGATCTCCGGCAATCGCCTCGAGCAACGGCCAGTGCTGCCGGTAATAAGGATGATCGATCACCCCGAAGACATCCGCCGGCCAGCCTTGCAGGGTGACCGCGACTTGCCAGTTGGGCAGCACCGCGCTGACGTTCGGCTGTTGCTTGAGCCAGGCGTACATCTCGCGCGATTGCGCCGGATTGACCGGGTTGAGGTACAGCTCGGCACTGAGGCGTTGTTCGAGCCAGTCGTCGAAGGTCTGGCGAAAACCGGCGGTCATGCTGCCGGCGCCGATGTTGGCCGACAGCGCCAGCAGCAACGCCATCAGCGCCAGACTGAGTGCCGGCAGTTGCTGGCGGCAATCGGCGAGAAACCACTGACCGAGCACCGAACGACTGCGCCCGAGCAAAGGAGTAAGCACTGCGCTGAGCACCACCGGCAACGCCAGCGCGGCGCCGAGCAGCAACCCGGCCATCAACACAAAACCACTGCTCAGGCTGTCGCCGAACAGCAGCGCCAGCAATGCGATCACGCCCAATAGCGCCGCCAGCCACCCCTGACGGCGCAACCAGCGCGCATGCTGCTGATGCCACGCCTGCGGATCCGCCACCGCCAACAGCGGCAAGCGTGCCGCCCGCAACAGACTGTTGGCGCCGGCCAGCAACGCGCCGAGCAGGCTCAAGCCTATACCGCTGAACCACCACCACGGGCTCAAGCGCAACTGCCCCGCCACTTCCGCGCCGTACAGACCGCGCAGGCTGGCGGCGACATCCGGCAGCAACACGCTCGCCAGCCAGTAACCGCTGATGACCCCGAACACCCCGCCAGCCAACGCCAGCACACCGAGCTCGACGACCAGACAGCCGATCAACATCCGCGCACTGACCCCGCAGGCGCGCAACGTGCGCAGCAGACCACGACGCTGTTCCAGCGCCAGACCGATGGCCGCGTGCACGATGAACAGTCCGACCAGAAACGAGAGAAAGCCCAAGGCATCGAGGTTGAGGTGAAAGCTCTCGGTCAGACGCGAAAGATTGTTTTCCTCGGCGCTGCTTTTGAGCTGCAGTCGACCGTTGAACGCGGCCGGCAGCTCGGCGTGAAAATCCTTGGGCAGTAACAAGCGCGACAGTTGCCCGGGCTGTTCGAGCACGGTTTGCGCGACGCCGATGTCCACCAGCAACACGCCAGGCGCCATGTCCTTTTGCGCGTGCAGCGGCGGCAGCGTCTGGCCGCTGGCGGTTTGCGGCGTGGCGCCTTCGGTCAGGCCCAAGGAGTGCAGGGTTTCCGGGGAAATCCAGGTGCTGCCCGGCGGTGAGAAGAACGCGACGATGCGCTCGATCGGCATCGCCTGCCCGGCCACCGCAGCGTCCATCGGCAGCGACACCGGTTCGATGCCCATCAGTTGCAGGCGCTGGTCTTGGTGATCCTTGAGCAGCAGCCGTCCCTGCAGCAGCGGCGACACCGGCCAGCCTGCGCGGCGCAGATCGATGAACCACTGCTGGGTGAAGGTCGCACCGCTCGGTGTGGCCAGACTGGCCTGGGGTTCGCCACCAATCATCTGACTGGCCCGGGCGTAACTGTCGCGGGCCTGACTGTTCAGTGCCTCGACCCCGGTCAGCAAACTGGTGGCCAGCCACAGCCCGGTCAGCACACTGAAGAACTGCACCGGATGCCGCCGCCAGTGGCTGAGCAGCGCACGCAGGGTTTGCCAGAACACGTTCACGTCAGACGGCCATTGGACAACACCACCCGTTGCGCCAGCCGCGCTGCAACCCGCGGGCTGTGCGTGACCATCAACAGCGTGGTCGGCGTGTCATCCAGCAACTCGAGCAACAGGCGCAGCACTTCGTCGCTGGTGGCTTCGTCGAGGCTGCCGGTGGGTTCGTCGGCCAGCAGCAGTTTCGGCCGCGACGCCAAGGCCCGGGCCAGCGCCACCCGCTGCTGCTGACCGCCGGAAAGTTGTTCGGGATAACGCTTGAGCAAATCGCCCAGCCCCAGACGCTGCACCAGATGCGCTTGCCAGCGCGGTTCATGGCGCCCGGCCAGGCGCGCCTGGAACGCCAGATTGTCCTCGACCCGCAGGCTGCCGATCAGGTTGAACTGCTGGAACACCAGACCGATTTCCGTACGGCGCCAGTCGGCCAGTTGCGCTTCGTTCATCTGCTCCAGCCGATGCTCGCCGCTGTGGATGCTGCCGCGATCAACCTTGTCGAGGCCGGCGATCAGGTGCAGCAAGGTGCTTTTGCCGCTGCCGGATTCGCCCATCAGCGCCAGACTGCTGCCGGCTTCGAGCGTCAGGTCGACGCCTTGCAGCACCGGGAGCGGACCTTGGGGGGTGAGGTAACTTTTGAACACGCCTTGAACCTGAAGCATGCCGCCATCCGTTGGGTCAATGTGGGGCAAGGATAGCGGATAGCGGCCTGATTGGATCAGTGGTGTTCGTACTGGTCTCATCGCTGGCAAGCCAGCTCCCACAGAGATTGAGGTTGCTCACAAATACTGGACTCACCATCAAACACCGTAGGAAATATCTTCAGATCAGCGGTGTTTGAACTGGCCCCATCGCTGGCAAGCCAGCTCCCACAGGGATTGAGGTTGTCCACAAATACTGAGTACACCCTGAAACACTGTGGGAGCTGGCTTGCCAGCGATGAGGCCAGTGAAACCGGCACAAATCTCAATCCCCGGTCGCCACACTGGTCGCCGCCGCACCCGGTGTGACGATGGTCTTCAGATCAATGTGCTTCCACTCAGGCTTGGCCCCCAGCCGCGCATTGAAGCGGTAGTTGAAGGTGAAGTCGTCCGCCGTCGGCAGCGTCAACGGTTTGCCGTACAGCGCCTCGACTCCCGCCAGGTCATAACCCATCACCTGCAGCAGCGTCGGAAAAATGTTGTAGTGGCTCGAGCGGTCCTTGTTCGCCGGCAACGCTTGCGCCCAGTCCGGCCCGTGCAGTTGATCGCCCTGAATCACCACCAGTGGCACCAGCCCTTCTTCCTCCACCGGATCGCCGCCGCAGTGGGTATTGAGCCCGGGGTTGCCGCGTTCATGCAGGTCCTGACCGTGATCGGAGGTGTAGATCAGCAGCGCATTGTGCAAATTGGCCTGGGCAAATACCCGGGCGAAGAACTCGCCGACATTCCACAGCACGGTGTTCTTGTAGGCGTTGCGGTACAGCACCCAGTCATCCGGCTGGCCGTTGAAACCGTCGCGTTTGCCGGTGTCGGCGACTTCGGTGAATTGCCCGCGCGGCAAGGTCGGACGGTAGGCCATGAAGGCGTCGGGGTATTTGTCGTGCACCGGGAAATGCGCGCCGACCTTGTTGATCACCACCAGCTCCGGCTGATCATCGTTGAGCAATTCGATCAGCTTGGCGGCGGCAGCCATGTCGCGGTCACGCACGCTGGTCTGGTCAAACTGGACGAATTCATCGATGTCTTTTTTCTCGGTGTCGGTCATCAGGTTCTGCAGATTGCCGGCAGTGCGCTGAGCGTCGATGTACACCGTGCGCAACCCGGCCTTTTTCGCGTACTGCCAGATCGACGGCAGCGTGCTGTTGATGCGCATGTAGTCGGCGCGGGTGCCGCCGTAGCGCAACGTGACGTTGGTGTCGGCGCTGCAATTGGCGATGGATGCGGCGTAGCCGTAGTTGAAAATGTCGACGCCCGGATGCGCCTGATTCAGGTTGCTGTGCACTCCGAACGGCGCGTTGATGTCCAGGTAATTGCCGGAAATGCTTTCGTCGATGATCAGCACGATGTCGTGATTGATCGCCACTGCGTTGCGCGCCAGCGTCACCGGCTCGCGCGGGCCGACCGTGTTGTGCAGCGCTTCATAAGCGAACAGGTTCAGATAGGCCAGCGGCGTGTACATGATCGGCAAACCGCGCGCGCCCTCGCCCGCCCGCAGGAACAACACCGCGCTCAACAGCAGCACACCACACACCGGCGCCGCCACACGCAACGTGTTGGGCACCACCAGTGCATGGCGCGGTTTCAGACCGATGCCAAACAGCAACAGCAGACCACTGAGCGCGCCATGAATGATCGCGTCGCGATACTGGTAGGCGGCCTCCTGAATGAAGCCGCCGGAGTACACCAGCGAGACAAAACTGCTGTAGCTCAGGTAATCCGCGGTGACCCGGGTATAGACATCGAAAAACACCGCCGAGACAAACAGTGTTATTGCGAATAAGTGGCGAATGAGAGCCTGACGAATATAAGCCGTTAGATATAACGCTAAAGTAAGCGCCAAAAACATCGCGCCAAAAAGAAGTACAGCAAAACCGACGCCGATAGCATTTAACCGATCAACGTAATATTCGGAATAAAGCAGCAAATAAACAATTAAAAGTACTTCTTTGGCATATCTGAACATGGCGATACCGCTCGTGCAAAACGGCAGGGAGTCAAAGGTTTGTCGGTCAGAACCTGACACTAGCACCCAGCCATCAAAGCGCAAGAATTGACTGTTTTCTTTAGAAAGCGTCAAAAAACCGGTGACTCAAATCTGACACACACCAAACGCTAGAAGCCTTTAAATTAAAGACTTACAACCGTTTATCGCTTATTTTAAATCTGAACAAATCTGCAAAAAAACAACAAATCCAATCGCAGCAATGACTTGATGGCCAATCGCCAAAAAGCGCTCAAGTGTTATACAGGTGCAACATGTCATTTTGCTGACACGCTTTCCAAACCCTGCGCTATACCCCTTTTACAGTCTTCTTCCGAACTTCTTCTTTTCGCTCTATCGAGGGTGCGCAGATGGACGTGAGCGTATTTGGCACCGGCTATGTCGGATTAATTCAAGCCGCCGCACTTGCAGATGTAGGGCATCGGGTTTTATGTGTCGATATTGACCCCAACAAGATCAAGCAACTGCAACAAGCTGTGCCACCTATTAGTGAGCCTGGTCTTTCCAGCACCCTCGAAGAAAACATCAAGGCCGGCCGCTTGCTCTTTAGCACTCAGGCCAGCGACGCGGTGGAGCATGCCGAGCTGATTTTCATCGCCGTGGGCACGCCGGCCGATGAAGACGGTTCCGCCGACCTGACCCATGTGCTGAACGTGGCTCGGGAGATCGCCTCGCACATGGAGGCCGATCGCACCCTGATCATCAAGTCCACGGTGCCGGTCGGCACGGCTGACCAGGTCGCCGCCAAAGCCAGCGAAGAGTTGCTCCGTCGCGGCAAAAGTGCCCTCAAGGTCCGCGTGGTGTCCAACCCCGAATTCCTCAAGGAAGGCAGCGCCCTCGCCGATTGCATGCGCCCGGACCGGATCATCGTCGGCACCCGCGATGACGAAGCCCGCGAGCAGATGAGCGAGCTGTACGCGCCGTTCTGCCGTAACCACGAAAAACTGATGTTCATGGACAACCGCAGCGCCGAGCTGACCAAGTACGCGGCCAACGCGATGCTCGCCACGCGCATCAGCTTCATGAACGAACTGGCCAACCTCACCGAACTGCTCGGCGCCGACATCGAAGCGGTGCGCAAAGGCATCGGCTCCGACCCGCGCATCGGTTACCACTTCATTTACCCCGGTTGCGGCTTCGGCGGTTCATGCTTCCCCAAGGATCTGCGCGCCCTGCTGCACACCGCCGAACACAACGGCATGCCGCTGAAATTGCTGCGCAGCGTCACCGACGTCAACGACAGCCAGCGGCACATCCTCTTCGGCAAACTCAAGGCGCAGTTTCCGCAGGGTCTGGCCGGCAAGTCGATTGCGATTTGGGGCCTGGCGTTCAAACCCAATACCGATGACATGCGCGAAGCCCCCAGCCGCTACCTGATGGACGCGCTGTGGGCCGAAGGCGCCAGCGTGCAGGCCTACGATCCGGAAGCCATGTCCGAATGCCGGCGCCTGTACGGCTATCGCAACGACCTGCACCTGTGCGCCACCCGCGACGACACCCTGGAAGATGCCGATGCGCTGGTGATCTGCACCGAGTGGAAGAATTTTCTCGTAGTGGATTTCGAGCTGCTGGCGAGCAAGCTGCGCTCGAAAGTGATTGTCGACGGTCGCAACCTCTTCAACCCGGAACACGTGGCCGCCGCCGGTCTGCATTACAGCGGCATCGGCCTGCGCCACATCGCTCCGGAAGGACTGCGCCCATGAAAATCCTGGTCACCGGCGCAGCCGGCTTCATTGGCGCCCATTGCGTGTTGCGGCTGATGCGCGACGGGCATGCGGTGGTCGGCCTGGATAACTTCAACGGCTATTACGACCCGCAGCTGAAACACGATCGGGTGCAATGGGTGCGCGATCAGGTCGGGCATTTCCCGCTGGCGCGGATCGATCTGGCCGATGCCGCCGCGATTGAAGCGCTGTTTGTCCGCGAGCAACCGCAAGTGGTGATCCACCTCGCGGCGCAGGCCGGGGTGCGCTACTCGCTGGAAAATCCGAAGGCCTACCTCGACAGTAACCTCTGCGGTTTCCTGAATATTCTCGAAGGCTGCCGGCACCATCCGGTGGAGCACTTGATCTACGCCTCGTCGAGCTCGGTGTATGGCGCCAACCAGCACACGCCGTACTCGGTGCATGACGGGGTGAATCATCCGCTGTCGCTGTACGCCGCGACCAAAAAAGCCAACGAGCTGATGGCCCACAGTTACAGCCATCTGTTCGGCATTCCCAGCACCGGCCTGCGCTTTTTCACCGTTTACGGGCCATGGGGTCGGCCGGACATGTCGCCCATTCAGTTTGCCCGGGCGATCACCGAAGGCACACCGCTGAAGCTGTTCAACTACGGCGAGCACCAGCGCGATTTCACTTATATAGACGACATCGTCGAAAGCATCGCGCGCCTCACCGACCATCCGCCGCACAGCCACCCGGAGTGGGATCGTGAACATCCCGACGCGGGCAGCAGCATGGCGCCGTGGTGCCTGTTCAACATCGGCGGCCACCACCCGGTGGAGCTGAAAACCTATCTGGCGCTGATGGAAAAACACCTCGGCCAGAAAGCCATTGTCGAGCTCTTGCCCCTGCAACCGGGCGATGTGCTCAACACCTGTGCCGAGACCGATGATCTGGCCCAGGCCACCGGGTTCCAGCCCCGGATCGAGCTGGATGAAGGACTGGGGCGTTTCATCGCCTGGTTTCGCGACTACTACCCCACTGCCTATCGCCCACGCGCCGCTCGCGGCTGAACATCAGCGGAGGACCCCATGACTGGACATGAACAAGGTGTACCGATCAATCAGATGCGCCGCGACAAGCGCATGGATCCCGAGCACCGAATGCGCCTCGATAGCGCCATCCACCGGCAGGGCCGTGGCTGGCTGACCGGCCGCGACGGCGGCCGGCCATGGACGCTGTCACGCACCAACCGGGTATTGGCCTGCTTCGGTGCGCTGCTGATTCTGGTGGTGTTTTCGCCGCTGCTGCTGGGCCTGGCGCTGGCCATCAAATTCACCAGCCCGGGCCCGGTGATGTTCGTGCAGAAACGCACCGGTTATCGCGGCCGCACCTTCGGCATGTACAAGTTCCGCACCATGGTCTGCAACGCCGAAGAACTGAAGGAATCGCTGCGCCACCTCAACAAGCACGGGGTCGACGCCATCGATTTCAAGATCGACAAGGATCCACGCATCACCGGCATCGGCGGTTTCCTGCGGCGTACCAGCCTCGATGAACTGCCCAACCTGTTCAACGTGGTCAGCGGTGACATGCGCCTGGTCGGCCCGCGGCCGACCTCGTTCAACGCCTACCGCTACAAGGACAACCACCTTGCGCGCCTGAGCATCTACCCCGGCATGACCGGCCTGTGGCAGATCTCCGGGCGCAGCAACATCGACTTCGACCAGCGCGTTGAGTTGGACCTCAGCTATATCGCCGAGCAGAGCCTCCTGCTTGATCTGAAGATCTTGTTGAAAACCCCCTTCAAAGTATTCAGCGGCCACGGAGCAAGCTAATGGACGGTTCAACCAACAAAAGCCTGAGCATTGCCAACCCCAGCGAATCGAACCTGATTTCGACCGTGCTGGATCTGGATCTGCGGATCCTGTTCCTGACCGCCGCCAACCCCGGCGCAGGCACCACCACCAGTGCCCTCGCATTGGCCAGCCAACTGGCGCAGATGAGCAGCGGCCAGGTGTTGCTGGTCGATGCCAGCCAGTCGGCAGGCAACCTCACGCAGCAATTGAACCTGGGCAAGGAGCGCGGCCTGCGCGACCTGCTGTTCAACCCGGACAACCCGCCACTGTTGCAGGACTGCGTGGTGCAGGTTTCCAGCCTGCCTTTCCATGTGCTGCCCAACGGCCGGCCGATCCGCACTCTGGAACACCTGACCGCCGAGCGCCTGAGCCCGCTGCTCGACCGACTTGGCACCCAGTACCGCTTCGTGGTGATCGACGGTGACGCGGTGTATTCCGCCGCCGACACGCTGGTGCTCGCCACTCAGGTCGATGGCGTGGTGTTCGTGGTGCGCGCCGAAGACACCCGCTGGGAAGTCGCCCAGGCCGCCGTGCAACGCCTGACCCAGGCCGGCGCGAAGGTGGTCGGCAGCGTGTTCAACCGGCGCAAGTACTACATGCCCAAGTGGCTCTACAAAAACCTGTAAGCAAACGCGAGGGATGACGCCATGAACGCCAAGATACTGGTTCTGCTGATGCTGCCGCTTGCAGGCTGCTCGAGCAATTCCGAAACCCAGAACATGCCGGTGAACATTCTCACCGCCACCCCGGCCAACGCCCAGGCCACCGACATGCCGAAGATCGAGCAGACCTTGCGCCCGCAAGACGTGCTGGATGTGATCTTCCACATCAGCACCAGCGGCTCGGACGCCTACCGCGTGCAGTCGGGTGACCAGATCGGCCTGAACTTCACCGCCGCCAGCCAGCTCAATGGCAACCAGTTGGTGCTGCCCGACGGCACCATCAACCTGCCCGGCGCCAACACCTCGGTGAAAATCGCCGGCCTGACCGCCGATGAGGCGCGCGATGAAATCCAGCGTGCCTACCAGCGCAAACAGCTGTTCCAGCCCAACCGCAATCAGTTGACGGTGCAGGTCATCAGCCCGCTGACCAATGAGCAGAACCTGAAAAGCGCACTGAATCACCCGGCCACCGGCATGAGCCGCGAGATCACCGTGGGCAATGACGGTTATGCGAGTTTTCCGGAAATCGGCGCGGTGCCGCTGCAAGGCATGACCATCAACCAACTGGAAACTTTCCTCAACCAGAAGTACGCGCAATTGCCGGGGCGGATGAGCGTCGATGTGATGCTCAAGTCCACCGCCGGCAATGAGATCTACGTACTCGGCGAAGTCGGCCAACCGGGTTCCTACCCGATCCGCCGTCCGGTCTCGGTGCTTGAAGCGCTGACCCTGGCGCGCGGCACCAACGTCAAGGCGCGGCTCGACTCGGTGGTGATCATGCGCCGCAACGGCAACCAGGTGCAGGCCGTGCACTACGACGTGGAAAAAGCCCTGTCGGGCGATGCGTCGCAGATCGCCTACCTGCAACCGGACGACATGCTGTTCGTGCCGAAAACCAAACTGGCGAGTGCCGGTGAGCTGGCTCGGCAACTGGCGGACGTGGTGCTGTTCCAGGGCGTGGGCTTCAGCTTCGGCTACCGCGTCGACAACAAAGACAGTAACAACAACTGACTCTCAGGTGACCGATCATGAATCCAAAGGAAAACTACCTGCATGAGTTCTTCAGGATCTTCTTCGCCAACAAGCAATTGGTGAAACGGGTCTTCCTGATCTTTGCAGTCATCGCGTTGCTGCTGCCGTTGGTGCTCAAACAGAGCTTCGATATCACCGCCCAGGTGATCGTGCAGTCGAAAAAACTCTCCCAGGGTGACGCCACCACGTCACTGACGGTCGATAACGCCACCTTCATTCCGCCGTCGCTGGCGGACATGGAAACCGAAAGCAACATCCTGCGGTCCCCGGCGCTGATCCGCCAGACCATCAGCGAGCTGCGCGACAAGGGCGAGTACAACCCGCCGGTGGGCGTGTTCGCCAAACTGGTGAGCGAACCGTTCCGCCGCTATGTCACGTCGCCGCTGCGGCAGTACCTGATCAACCCGCTGCGCAACATGCTCGGGCTGCAAACCGATCCGGTGCGTGACACCGTGCTCGACGGCCTGACGCAAGATGCGATCAACAGCCTGAAGATCGAGACCCTGCCCGGCTCCAACGTGATCTCGATCGTCTACAGCTTCCCCGATCCGCATCAGGGCACGACGTTCGTCGCCACTCTGCTGCAGAACTATCTGGGCAGCCGTCAGGCGCTGCAATCGATCGACTTGCCGCAATCCTTCTACGAAACCAAGAAGCACCTGTATCAGGTGCGTCTCGACGGGCTGGAAGGTAATCGGCAGACGCTGCTGGAAAGTGTTGCTTCGTCCGATCCGAAGGAAGAAATCACCTTCCGCCTGAACGCGATCAACACCGAAGAGCAAGCCCTGAACCTGTACCAGGATCGTCTGCTACAGAGCCAGCGCTGGCTCGAATACCTGAAAACCGCGCTGACGGCCGCCAGCAGCAACAAGCTCAACGACTACACCTTCCCCTTCACCTTCACCACCACCGTCGATAACGTGGCGTTCGAGGATCGGGAAATCAAACAGTTGGGCGAGCAACTGACCACCCAGGTCAGCCGCTACATGAATGACCTCGCGGTGTTCCAGCCCGGCAGCGAGCCGATGCTGCTGACCCGCGAACAGATCGCCCGCACCCGCCAGCAGTTCCTCAAAGTGGTGAGCAACCGCATTCAGGAGCGCACCAACGATCTGGCCGTGGTGCAACAGGTGATCAATCAGAAAACCGCGCGCATCGCCGAGTTCAAGAACCGCATCCACACCTTGCAGCAGACCCAGAGCAAGCTGCGGCAGATGGACACGGAAATCGACGCGCTGCACACGGCGTTCTCGACCTACGCGCAACGCTTTGCCGAAAGCAGCACCGCCGGTTCGCTCAACGACGACCTGTCGAACGCCAAGGTGCTCAGCCCGCCGTTCGAGCCGACCGAGCCGGCGTTCCCCAAACCGCTGCTGATCATTCCGTTCGGGCTGTTCACCGGTCTGCTGCTGGCGATTGCCCTGGTCTATGTGCGTGAGTTCTTCGATCACCGTTTCAAACACCCGGCGCAAATCACCCACGAACTGGGCCTGCCGGTGTTGCTGGTGATCAACGACGAAAACGTGCTGCCGAGCAATCCGCACAAGAACTGGACCGTGCCAAGCTTCGTGCACTGGGTGCGCAATTGAACACGCTGTCCACCCCGAACGCCGCGCTGCCGATCATTCATTTGCTCAGCAGCGGCGGCTTCTATGGGGCCGAGCGCATGCTGCTCGATCACTGCCTGGCGACACCGGGGCAGCACCAGGTGCTGTTTCTCGATGCGCCGCCGGCGTTGATCGCGCGCTTTCGCGAGGCCGGGGTGGACTGCCGTGGTTGCGCCGGGCTGGGTGAGCTATTGCGCCACCTGCGGGCCCGGCGCAGCGAACGGCCGCTGATCAATACGCACAACTTCAAGGGGCTGTTGTTCGGTTGGGCCGGCGCGACGCTGTTGCGTCTGCCGCTGGTCATCACCCAACACGGCTTCACCCCGCGCAGCCGCAAGCAGAAGTTCTACACCTGGCTGAGTCTGCAGTTGTGCCGCACCGCGTCGGTGGATCGGGTGGTGTGCGTGGCCGAGAGCATTGCCGTGCTGCATCGTCAGGCCAGCGTGCAGGCGGAAAAACTGCAGGTGATCCCCAACGGATTGCCCGCCGCCGACGCGCTGGTCAGCACCGTTGACCGCCAGCGCTGGCTGGCCGGTTACGTCGGGCGCCTGAGCAGCGAGAAAGGCCCGGACCTGTTTCTCGATGCGCTGATTCCGCTGTGTCACCAGCATCCGCAACTGGACGCGGTGATGCTCGGCGACGGCCCGGAACGTGAAGCACTGCAGGCGCGGATCGACGCCGCCGGATTGACCCAACGAATTCGTCTGCCCGGCTACCAGACTGCCATGCAACCGTGGTGGCAGCGCCTGGATGCGCTGGTGATCAGCTCGCGCACCGAAGGCACGCCGATGATTCTGCTGGAAGCGATGCAGGCCG
Organism: Pseudomonas sp. FW305-3-2-15-E-TSA4; assembly: GCF_058787295.1. Taxonomy (NCBI): domain Bacteria; kingdom Pseudomonadati; phylum Pseudomonadota; class Gammaproteobacteria; order Pseudomonadales; family Pseudomonadaceae; genus Pseudomonas; species Pseudomonas sp. FW305-3-2-15-E-TSA4. Next base: position 128,285 of record NZ_JBYSZP010000005.1, read on the forward strand.
GCGTGCCGGTGGTGGCGTTCGCCGTCGGCGGCATTCCCGATGTGCTCGAGCACCGGCATAACGGTCTGCTGGCGACACCCGCCGACAGCGCCGACCTCGCCCGTCAGCTCGACAACCTGTTGAGCGAGCCGAAGCTGGCCCGGCATTTGTGCGACAACGCAAAGCGTACGCAACAGGATCGCTACGACCTCAAGGCCCTGGCCGAACGCTGGTCGCAGCTGTACATCCGCACGGCACGGGAGGCACGCGCATGATTTTCCCGCTCTCGATCGTCACGCTGCTCGGTCTGGTATGCATCGGACTGCTCGCCAGCCCTTATCCGTTTCTCGCACCCGGCGCGGTCATTGGCCTGGTGGGGTTCACAGTGTTGTATCGCAAGCCGGCCTGGGGCCTGCTGGGCATTGCCGCACTGGTGCCGTTCGAAGGTTTCTTCAAGGACAGCGCATTGTCCGGGAGCAAACTGATCGGCGCCTCGCTGGCGGTGATCCTGATGCTGCAACTGGCCATGCACCAGATTCCGTCCGAGCGCCTGCGCAGCAATATCTGGCGGTTTCTGCTGTGGTTCCTGGTGCTGTATTTCCTCAGCCTGTTCAACACCGATGATCTGGGCATGTCGCTGGGGCATCTGCGTGAACTGAGCGTCGGGCTGATCCTGTTTGTCATCACCCTGCTGATCGGCCGCGAACTGAATCTCGACTTGTTCGCCCGCCTGGTGACCCTGAGTGTCAGCGCCACCTGTGCCATGGCGATGTTTTCAGTCAAATTCCAGGATCAGGGCCGCGCTGCCGGTCTGCTTGAAGACCCCAACGCCTTCGCCCTGCTGATCGCCTTCGCCATTCCGTTGGCGCTGCTGCTGGTGATTCGTGGGCCGAATCTGTTGCACCGCTTGTTCTGGGGCGCTTGCTGCCTGCTGCTGCTGGGCGGCATGACCAAGACCGAGTCGCGCTCGGGGCTGGTGGTGGTGGCCTTGAGTCTGCTGATCGGCTGCTGGCACTACCGCGCGCAACTGACCCGCATTCGCCCACGGCACCTGGGGTTCGCCATGCTCGGCGCAGCCATCGTGATTCCGCTGGCGATCTACGCCATGCCCGCCGGTTACCTCGCACGCATTCAGTCCCTGAGCGTGTTGAGCGCCGGCGCCAAGGGCCACGACGACGAATCCCTCGGCCGCCGCGCCTCGTACATCGTGGTCGGCGGGCAGATGATCCGCGAGAACCCGCTGCTCGGCTCCGGTCCCGGCACCTTCCCGCTGCACTACGCGACCACCGGCTACGCCAAAGCGTTTTCCGCCAACCGCAAGATCGGCGATCTGTACCGCCGTGCCCACAACACTTATCTGGAAATTTTCAGTGAACTGGGGATTCCCGCCGGCCTGCTGTTTGTCGGCATGCTCGGCCTCGGTCTGTACAACCTGATCCGCGCCCGCGCCGCGTGGATGCTGCGACGCGACTGGCAACAGGCGGACCTGATGACACACCTCGGGGTGAGCTTCCTGTCGCTGACCCTGTTCCTGATGTTCCTCAGTGCGCCGAACCAGAAATACCTGTGGATCATGCTCGCGCTGACCAGCGTCCTGCGCCTCAAGGCCGAGCAAGCGCCACTGACCGAGGCCAGAACATGAGCCGGATCAGCATCATCATCCCGATGTACAACGAGGCCCGGCACATCGGCCGCACGCTGCTGGCAGCGCAAAAAGCCGCACATGCGGCCGATGTCGACTGCGAGTTGATTGTGGTCGACAACGGTTCGAGCGACGACGGCCCGCACATCGCCCGCCAGTTCGGTGCACAGGTGCTGGTGCTGCCGGGCCTGCTGATCGGTGCGCTGCGCAATCGCGGTGCCCTGCTGGCAAGCGGCGAGTGGATCGCGTTTATCGATGCCGACGTCGAGATGCCCGAAGACTGGCTCAAGCCCTTGTTCGAGCTGCAAGCCGAGGGTCAGGCCGATGTGTTCGGTCTCGACCTGCACACCCCCGCCACTGCGCCGTGGTACGCCGCCGCCTGGCAACGGCGCACGCTGCGCCCGTCGAGTCAGGCATCACACCCGGTGGACTGGCTGCCCAGCTCCAACCTGCTGATGCGCCGGTGCTGGTTCGACAAGGTTGGCGGCTTCAACGAACACCTGCGCACCGGCGAGGACAAGGAGTTCACCCTGCGCCTGCACGAACAAGGCGCGCGGCTGCTGTCGGTGAACAGCAGCGTGGCCCTGCATTGGGGCTATGAGATGAACTGGCGCGAGTGGATGGGCAAGGAAATGTGGCGTCAGGGCAGTCATCTGCAACTGCTGCGTACTCACGGTTTCAGCCTGCGTCTGTTGCGCTTTCCGCTGCTGTCGATTGCGGTGTGGATCCTCGACTTTCTGGCGATTTCAGCGTTGCTCGACGGCTTCCCGCATCACGCCGCGTTCATGGTCGCGTTGACCCTCCTGCCGGGGCTGGTGCTAAGCGTGCGGCAGAGTATCAAACACCACGACATCGGCCTGACCGTGCAACTGTGGGGCCTGCACTGGGTGCGTCTGCACCTGGCGGGCGCCGCGTTCATTCTCAGTCTGTGTCATTGGAACGCCAGGAGGCCTGCCCGTGGCTGAATTCATTTTCTGGATGTGCCTGTTGCTGCCGGTGTATGCCTACCTTGGCTACCCGCTTCTGCTGACTGTGCTGGCGCCGCTGTTCCCGGCCTGGCGCCACAGCCCGGCGCCGCCGCTGAACATCAGCATCGTGATTGCCGCGCACAATGAGGCGCGGCACATCGAGCACAAGTTGCGCACGCTGCTGGCGCAGGACTATCAGCCGGCCACGCTGCAGATCATTCTCGCCAGCGATGGCTCGACCGACGACACCGTGGCCCGCGCGCACAAAGTGGTTGATTCGCGCATCACTGTCCTCGATCTGCCGCGCCAGGGCAAAGCCGCGACGCTGAATGCCGGCGTAGCCCTGGCGACTGGCGATATTCTGGTGTTCACCGACGCCGACAACCAATGGTCGCGGGAAACCCTCGGCTACCTGCTCGCCCCACTCAGCGACCCCAACGTCGGGGCCTGCGCCGGGCACATGGTGATTCCGGTGACCGGCGGCGGCCTCAGCGTCGGCGACAGCCTGTACCGGCATTACGAAGGCTGGCTGCGTCGGGTGGAGAATCGCACCGGCTGCATGGTCTCGGCCGACGGCGCCCTGCTCGCCCTGCGCCGCGAGCTGTTCCAGAGCGTGCCGGCGGAGGTCAACGACGACTTCTTTCTCAGCACCTGTGCACCGGTGGCCTTCAAGCGCATTGTGTACGTGCCCGAGGCGCAAGTGATCGACCACGGTGTCGACGAAGCGGACAAACAGTTCCGCCGCCGTCAACGCGTCACCGTCGGTGGCCTGCAAAGCCTCGCCCAGCGCAGTGAGCTGCTCAACCCGCTCAAACATGGCCTGTATTCGCTGGCGCTGATCAGCCACAAACTGATCCGGCGCCTGGCACCGATCCTCCTGCTGCCGCTGCTGCTGAGCAACTTCTGGCTGTGGGATGACCACGGTTTCTATCGACTGGCCCTGATCGCCCAACTGTTCGGCTACGCCATTGCGCTGGCCGGACTGCTGGATTCGCAACATCGCTTGCCCAAACCGTTTCGTCTGGCCGCGTTCCTGCTGGTCACCCTCGCCGGGATGAGTCTCGGCCTGTGGCAGTTCCTGCGCGGCCACCGATATGCCCAGTGGAACCCTGAACAGAACCGTTGAGAGGACCGAAGCCATGGCGATCAAACAACTGATAAAACGCACCAGTGGCTGGCTTTACCTCAACTCGCCCGTGGGACGAAACCAGTTGCACGGCGCCGGGGTGATCCTGATGCTGCACCGGGTGCTGGCCAACGACCGCGCCGCCGACTTGCCGCACCGCAATGAGCTGTGTGTCGGGCCCAAGGCGTTCGAACACCTGCTGGTGTGGCTGCGCCGGCACTTCGATTGCGTGCCGCTGATGGACATCCTCACGCCCACCGCACTGCGCAGCGAACGCCCAAGGGTGGCGCTGACCTTCGACGATGGCTGGCGCGACAACGCGGTCAATGCGTTCCCATTGCTGCAAAAACATCAGGTGCCAGCGAGCATTTTTCTCTCCACCGATTTCATCGGCAGCCGTCAGCGCTTCTGGTGGGAAAGCCTCGGCGAAACCCTGTGGGGCAGCCACGGCGAAAAGGCCCGCATGCACTTGATCGAATGCCTGCACGTAATCCACCACCCGGTGCCGGTGCTGGTGGATGACATCGACGTTGATCGCCGCAGCCTGTCGCTGCTGCATTACCTGCAAAGCCTGAAAAACCTTGAACCGGCGATGCTCGAACGCCTGACCGACGAATGCCCGCCCGAAGCGCAGCCGCAAGCGCTGGACTGGCATCAGGTACGGGCGCTGGAAGCCTCGGGGCTGGTGCGCTTCGGCCCGCACGGCGCCAGCCACGCGATCCTCACTGAACTGGACGATGTGCGCCTGAGCGAAGAAATCAGCCGCAGCCGCGACGCCTTGTACAACGGCTGCAACCGACCGCTGCCGGTGTACTGCTACCCCAACGGCAACAACGACGAGCGGGTGCGCAAGCAGATTGCCGAACACGCTTACCCGTTCGCCCTGGGCACCGGCACCGGCATCTATCGCGGCGAAGGCGATCCACTGAACCTGCCACGTTTCGGCGTCAGCCAGCGTACTGCGCGCAATCCTGAGCTGCTGTCGTGGCGCATCTTTCGTGGCAACCGCCCATGAGCCGCAGCCACTATCTCAAACACTTGGCGCTGAGCATGGGCACCAAACTGGCGATGATCGCCCTGCGCCTGCTGCGCAACGTGTTACTGGCGCGGATCCTCGGGCCGAGTGAGCGCGGGTTGTTCGCGCTGCTCAGCACCTTGCCCGACCTGATCAGCGCCGCCACCAGTGGCGGGTTGAATTCGGCCGTCGGTTATCAAGCCGCCAAGCAACGGCCGATGGGCCTGCTGCTGAGTCAGGTGCTGGTGTTCGGGTGCTTGCTCGCGGGTCTGCTGACCCTGCTGGTGGTAGCGCTGGTGCGTGAGTTCGGCAGTGAGCTGGATGTGACTGTGCAGCTTGGTCTGCTGGCGTGGCTGTTGCTGCTGGCGGTGCCGCTGACCGTGCTGAAAAGCGGCCTGCTGACTCTGCACAACGCCTCCGGGGGCGTGGTTGCGTTCAACGCCTTGCGCCTGACCGAATCACTGGCGCCGTTGCTGCTGTTTCTCGCGCTGTTCTGGATGTGGAAAAGCGCGGCGCTGGAAGCCGCGTTGATCAGTTGGCTGGCCGGGATCAGCCTGGTAGTGCTGGCCGGTTGGGTCTGGCTGAAACGGGCGCAACCGCTGCAGTTGCAGTGGGATCGCGCCAGCCAGAACGAACTGCTGCGCTACAGCGCCCGCAGCCATCCGGACCTGCTGTTCCAGCAAGTGATTCTGCGCTCGGATTACCTGTTCATCGGCGCCCTGCTCGGCAGCACCGCGCTGGGTCATTACGCGATGGCCAGCGCCGCCGCCGAACTGCTGCTGATCGTCCCGGAAGCGGTGACCACGCCGCTGATGAAACGCCTGTTGCAACAGGACGAAGGCATGGACAAGGTCACTCCGCTGGCCCTGCGCCTGACCGCCACGGTGATGCTCGGCGCGTGCCTGAGCATGGCCGTGATCGGCAACTGGCTGATCGTCACCCTGTTCGGCATCGCCTACCAACCGGCGTATCCGGCGCTGCTCGCCTTGCTGCCGGGGCTGCTCGGCCTGTGCTACGCGAGCATCCTGCGTCTGGACCTGCTGGGGAAAAACCGCCCCGGCACGGTGTCGCTGCTGATGGGCCTCGGCGCCCTGCTCAATCTGGCGCTGAACCTGGTGTTGATTCCGGCCTACGGCATCGTTGGCGCAGCGGCGGCTTCATCGATTGCCTATCTGGCGGTGACGGTGGCGATGCTGGTGTTGTACTGCCGTCTGAGCGGCGTGGCGTTCTGGCAAACCCTGATCATCCTGCCCAGCGACATCGCGCCGATGTGGCAGATGTTGCAACGGAAGGCCGCATGAAAGGCCTGGTCCTGCTGCTCGGTCTCGGCCTGTCGCTGGACGCCTTTGCCGCGTCGATGCGCTGGGGCGAGATCCGCGACGGCAGCCTGTATCTGCAAACCGACCGCCCGGACAGCGTGACCGTGCGCTGGACCCCGGCGTGGCAGGCCGATGCCAACGAAGAGCATCTGTACCTGCTCGACGGTCAGGGCAAATTGCAGGGCGAGCGCTTGATCAAAGCCAGCGAAACCCGTGGCACCCAGAGCTGGGCGTTGCTGCCGGGTGCCGCCAGTTATCGCCTGGAAATTCCCGGCTACAGCTTCCGCAATTACCGGGTCGAACACGACGACCGAACCGTAGCGCTGTTCGAGCCGGCCAAGGTGCATTTCAGCGCCCAGACGCAGAATGGCGACGAGCTGTATTTCAAGGTCGCGCCGGGGGAACACGCGGTGCTCGCCGGCAAGTTCCATGGCGGGGTCAATGCGTTGCAGGCGCAGCGGGTAGGCGAAGATCAGTCACTGACGCTGACACTGAAACCCTATCGCGCCTATTGGCAGTTCGATCAACTGGCGTTGCCGGTCAGCGAGCGCGAACAGGTCTGGCGCCTGCGCCTGCAAGGCAGCGGCAAAGCAGCATTCTGGCTCGACGGCACGGCCAATCGGTTTGCGCAGACTGCGCAGCAACTCAAACCCGTGCGCGAAGAGACCGGCCAGATCCACCTGACCCTGCACGACAAAATCCTCGGGCGCACGCCGGATCTGGGCATCGCTCTGCCCTACGTGATGCCACCCGCCAGTAGTCACGCGGTGCTGGATGCGCTGAAAGCGACCGCCGCCAGCTACTACAGTTTTGTCGATGTCACGGCGAAGAATCCGCACTTCGAAGACGCGTTCCGCCAGGCTTATCAGGAGCGCTTCGGCATCCGTCAGGACATCACCCTGCTCGCCGGCAGCCAGCGTCAGGCCGATCTGCGCGCCGACGTGCAAAGCAATGGCGGCCTCGATGCATGGCTGGCCGGCACGCGCGCGCTCGGCGGCAAGGGCACGCACTACATCGGTTTTGCTGATGAGCCGAACCTCAACTATTCGAGCTTCGAGCAATACCGGGCGATTTTCGCCAGCATGGCCAGGCAAGTGCGCAGCGATCCGGCGAATGCCCGGGCCGGGGTGCGCATCGCCATGCCGGCCAGCTCACGACTGGTCAACGGGCCATTCGCCGATAACGCGGCAGACAAGCGCGGCATCGACTGGGCGCGGCGCCTGCTCGGTGAATCCGCCGAACAGATCGACGCACTGGCGTGGCACGAATGGATGATCCGCGACCTGCTCGCCACCCGGGTCTACCGCGACAGCGTGCGCCGCGCCGCCGAACTGGTCGGCCTCGACGCCCACGGTCAGCCGCGCAAGGCCTTGCTGCTGGATCAGACCAATATGTCCAGTGGTTCCAGCCTCAGCCCCTACGATCAGGAGACGCACTACGCCTCGCTGTGGTGGGCGTCGGTGGTGATCAACGCTTCGCAGGACGGTTTGCTGACGATGCTCAACTGGTTTCAGGCCGCCGATGAACCGCAGTATCCCAAGGGCATGATCCGGGTTTTGGGCGATGAGCGTTTTGAGCTGAAACCGGTGGGTCTGGCCCAGCAGTTCATCGCGCAGCACTGGCTGCATCAGGTGCTGTGGCTGGAGAACGATGGTTTTGAAGTCGATGTGCTGGCGATGGCCGGCGACGAGCAGCGGGGCCTGCTCGGTGTGAACAAAGGCACGCGTTTGCAACGTGTTGACCTGAGTGGCGCCAAGTGCCCGCTGAACAACGGTGCGTTGCGTTACTTCGGCACGGACAACCGCAGCCGCGACGCGCCGTTTGCCTGCCGCGATGGACGCGTCAGCTTCGACTTGCCGGGGGAAACCCTGTTCGCCCTGAGCTGGAGCGCGTCATGAAGCCAATTCCGAATATCAGAAAAGGTAAAGCGAACAAAGATTTGTGGGTAGGGAGTTTTTGTGGCGAGGGGATTTATCCCCGATCGGCTGCGCAGCAGTCGTCGCTTTTAGCCTGTAAATGCGGGGCCGCTTCGCAGCCCATCGGGGATAAATCCCCTCGCCACAGAGCCCCTCGCCACAGTTGTTCGCCCTGCCGGAACGCCGGAGTACAGAACATGGGTACCGTCAGCAAACTCAGCCAGCACATCAAACAAAAAGGCCTGCGCGCCACCCTCGCCAAGGCGTGGAAGCACTACGTGTTTTTTCATCAGGAATTGCTGTGGATGGAGCGCGATCTGGTCAGTCCGGTGCCACCGCACAGCCTCAAACCGTATCCGCCGCTGCGGGTGGTGAAGATCACCGCCGACAACGCCAGCGCCTTTGCCCGCTACTTCGGCGACCGCGTCGGGACCATGGCCGAGCTGGCCAACGAAGGCCACACCGGGCACATGCACCTGGACGATCAGGGCGATGCCGTGGCGTTCATCTGGGGCAGCGCACGGGACTACTTCGACCGGCATTACTACGGCTGCCTGTTCCCGGTGAAACCCGGCGAGTTCTTCGAATTCGGCGGCGAGCTGACCCGTGCCTACTGGGGCACCGAACTCTCGGTGGACCTGCAACTGGAACTGTGGAAAGCCATGGCCGCCCAGGGCTGCGACAAGGTGGTGGACGTCTGCGAGTTCCACAACGTCCCGGCGCTGAAACTGCACTTGCGCATGGGTTACACCGAGCAAGGCCGGATCATGAATGTCTACACCCTGTTCGGTCGCTGGCGCTTCTACCGCGAAACCCGCTACAGCGGTTCGCGACTGGATGCGCTGCGCAAACCGTCCCGTCCACCTGTCACAGCCACGGCGGTCTGAGCCTATGACGGCGCGATTCGAATGGCGCACTTCACTGTGCGCCGCCGACTTCCCGGCAGCCGCCTATGAAGCGCTGCGCCTGCAGGTGACGGATCACACGCCGTTCAACCACCTGGGCTGGTTGTGCGCGGCGGAGCAGGCACTGGTCGCGGGTGAGCGCCTGCACATCCTGCTCGGCTGGGAAGCGGACGAATTGCGCCTGTGCCTGCCGCTGGTAGCGGGCCGTGAGCGCTTTGCCGGCGTGCCGTTTCGCGTACTGCACCACTTGGGCTATCCGCTGGCGGACCGGCTGGCGCTGCTGTCATTGCTCAAGGGCGAAGACATGCGCGAAGCCTTGCACCTGATCCGCCGACAGCTGCCGCACGCGCTGCTGCAACTCAACGAATTGTCCGAGCCGGCGGGTGAGGAAAGCGCCCTGACCGAATGGATGGCCCACAGTTCTGCGGGCGAACGCCGCCTCAGTTGCCGGGTGCCGGTGCATCTGATCAGCGACGCGGATCACCAAGAGGTCTCCGGCGACCCGCGCTACAAGCTGCGACGGGCGCGCAAACGAATTGTCGCGTGTGGCGCCCAGGTGCGGCGCATCTGCCCCGACGCGCTGAGCATGGGTCCGCTGTTGCGGGCGATCAGCGAAGTCGAAGCGGTGAGCTGGAAAGGCGACGAAGGCGTAGGGATCTTTGCCAGCGAACGCAGTCGGCAATGGATCGAACGCGCCTTCACCGCCCTCGCCGGCCAGGGCCTGGTGCGGGTGGTGACGCTGGAACTCAACGGGCGTTGCATCAGCTATCGCCTCGGCTTGCTGGAGCAGGGCCGACTCTACGATTACAACCTCGCGTTCCTGCCGCAATACGCCGATCTGGGCAGCGGCCGGGTGCTGCTGGAGGAATGGATTCGCTGGGGGCTGGATGAGCATTGGCGCTGGATCGATGCCTCGCGGGTCAGCCTGAAAAACTCCAGCCACCAACTGCACGAACGCATGACCGGACAACTGGAACACTGGCGCTGGAGTTTCTATTCCTGGCGCCCCAGCGGGATGTTGCTGGGGCTGGGGTTGCGGCTCTGGCAGCGCTTGAAACCGACGGTGCAGCAATGGCGCGCGCGACGTGCGGCCAGACCGGCATCGGCGCCCACACCTGTCGTCATCACCACGGAGGGCGATCATGCCTCGCCAAGTCATAGTCAACGCTGACGATTTCGGTTTGAGCCCGAACGAAAACGCGACGATCTTCGCCGCGTTTCAGGCCGGGGTCATCAGCTCGGCCACGGCCATGGCCAACATGCCGGCGTTCGAAGCAGCCTGCGCAATGGCCCGGCATCCGTCGCTGCAAGGTCGGGTCGGATTGCATTTCAACCTGACCTACGGGCGGCCGCTGAGTACCTCAATCCTGCGCAGTCGCACCTTCTGCGACGGCCACGGCGTGTTCGATCTGAGCCTGCCACGGCACAGCTTTTGGCTCAGTCGCGAAGATCGCGACGCGGTACGGGAAGAGTTGCAGGCGCAGTGGCAGCGCTGCGTCGAACACGGCGTACGGCCGAGCCATATCGACTCGCATCAGCACGTGCACAACATCTGGCCGATCGGCGAAATCGTCGCGCGCTTTGCTGCCCATCAAGGCGTGCCGATTCGCCTGGCGCGCAACCTGGGGCAGAACCTCAGTCTGCCGAAACGCATATTCAAAGGTTTGCTCAACTGGCGCTTGCAGAGTCTGGCCGGAGCCACGGCGGACTATGTGTGCACGCCAGTGGATCTGCGTAACGACCCCGCGCCGAACGACGGCGTGCTGGAAATCGTTGCCCACCCGAATCAGCTAGGCAGCGATTTCGGTGATGCCTACCTCAACCCCGAAGAATCCCTGAGCCGCGTGCTGGAGCAGCGACTGCCGGGTGTGCCACGGGTGTCCTATGCCGATCTGCACAAGGATTTTTTACGGGGTGCCACGGCACTCGATTGATTCATCCCCACAACAGCAACATCCACCACACCGGGCTTCGGCCACGGAGGGCAACATGAACGTCATCGGAAAACTGCGCGAACGCATTCGTCAAAAAGGCCTCGGCCGTCTCTTCGCCACCCTGTGGAAGCGCTACGTGTTCTTCCACTGGGAGCTGCTGTGGATGGAGCGCGATCTGGTCTCCCCGGTGCCACCGCACAAGCTGCGCCCGTACGAAGGGTTGCGCAAAGTCGATATCACCCAGCTCAACACCGGGGCCTTCGCCAAACACTTCGGCGACCGCGTCGAGACCATGGCCGAACTCGCCGCCGAGGGCCACACCGGGCACATGTACCTGGATGCCGACGGCCACGCGGTGGCGTTCATCTGGGGCAGCATGCGCGACTACTACGACCGCCACTATTACGGCTGCTGGTTCCCGGTCAAACCCGGCGAGTTCTTCGAATTCGGTGGCGAAATGGCCCGCCCGTATTTCGGCACCAGCCTGTCGGTGGACGTGCAAGTCGCCCTCTGGGAAGCCATGGCTGCCCAGGGTTGCGACAAAGTCGTCGATGTCTGCGAAACCCACAACATCCCGGCGCTGAAACTGCACATCCGCATGGGCTACCACGAACAGGGCCGCGTCACCCACGTCTACGGCCTGTTCGGCCGCTGGCGCTTCTACCGCGAAAGCCGCTATGACGGCTCACGCCTGGACCCCCTGCGCAAACCTGGGCGGCCGGTGGTGAGTGCGGCGGCGCAGGCGTGATCAATCGTTAGAGGCATGGCGGCCATTTGGCCGCCATCGCGAGCAGGCTCGCTCCCACAGTGGATTTGTGTACGACACCGATCACGTGTAGGAGTGAGCCTGCTCACGATGAGGCCAGATGGAGCAACAAATTCTCAGGTTTTGCGAGCGACCAAGGTGAAGCACAACGGCATCTGCGCCTCGCGATTCAGATACTGGTCATACACCTCCTCCCGATTCGAGTGCGCATACTCCTTGAAGTGCGCGATGTTCAGCCCGGCCGCGATGGCGCCGCTGAAGATCGCGCCGAGGGTGTGTACGAACCAGTAGGACTTGGCAGCCTGCTGCTCGACCTTGCCGACGTAGACGATCGGTTCTTCCTGCACGAATGGCTCGGCGCGGAAGTAGGAACTGGCGAGGCGGTACGGGTCTTCGGCGTCGGGGTCGACCATTTCCAGAAACGGATGGGTTTCGTAGATCACCAGTTTGCCGCCCGGTTTGAGAGTCAGCGCGACATGGCGAAAGAACTCGCCGATGTCGGGCATCCAGTTCAGCACGCCGATGGTGATCAGCGCCACGTCGAAGCGGCTGTGCAGCGCAGCCGGCAGGTGATGGATATCGCTTTCGATGAATTCGGCGTTGTACGGCGAGCGCTGGTTCAACTCACGGGCCTGTTCGAGAAACGCCTCCGATTGATCGACGCCGACCACGCTGCACGCACCGAGGGCGAACAGCGACAGGCTTTCGCGGCCGTTGTTGCAACCGAGTTGAATCAGCGCTTTACCGTCGACGCCGACCTGTTCCAGCACGCCACGCAAGGTGTCGTCGAGGCAAGAGAAATCAGCCTTTGACACGTCGTTCAACAGCGCTTGCCATTCCGCCGACTCACGGTGATGACGAGCAGAATCGTTCCACGCCTGTCGATTGCTGTCGATGGCGGTTTTATTGTCGGGCACTTCCATGGCGCACTCCGGGCGATGCTCGTGATTGAGCGGACCCGAGTCTAGAACAGCCCGATCAGTACGGTTGTTGCGACTTTGTAAGCCGCACCGCCGATCCACTGTGGGACCGGGCTTGCTCGCGAAGAGGTCGTGTCAGTCGATGAAGATGTTGGCCGGACCGACGTCTTCGCGAGCAAGCCCGCTCCCACACTGTTGGCGTGGTCACATCTGGTTGAGGCGTTCGCGCAGGAATTCGACCAGTGCCTGCACCGGGCGCGACGCCTGACGGTGCTGCGGATACACCGCCGAGAGGGTCAGCGGTTCGGGGCGGTAGTCGTCGAGCACTGGCAGCAGCCGCCCGTCCTTCAGCGCCGCGCCGACGATGAACGTCGGCAGATAAGTAATCCCCATCCCCTGCACCGCCGCGTCCCTCAGCAACTCGCCGTTGTTCACCCGCATGCGTCCGGTGACGTTGACCAGCAGCGGCTTGCCCTGCCCCGCGTTGAAGCGCCACTGCACCGAACGACCATGGCCGTACGGCAGGCAGTCGTGGCTGTGCAGGTCTTCGGGATTGAGCGGCGTGCCACGTTCGGCCAGATATGCCGGGCTGGCGCAGTACACCCGTTCGATGGCGGCGATGCGCCGCGCAATCAACGTCGAGTCTTCCAGCACACCAATGCGCAGCGCCAGGTCATAACCTTCGCCAAGCAGGTCCACCGGGCGGTCGCTCAAATCCACCTCCACGGTGACATCGCGATAGCGCTGCAGAAACAGCGGCAGCAGACAGCCCAGATGCGCCACTGCAAACGACAGCGGTGCACTGACGCGAATGGTCCCGCGCGGCTCGGCAGTCTGCCCGGCGATGCCCTGCTCGACCTGTTCCACTTCGCCCAGCAGACGCAGCGCCGATTCGTAGTAGCTCTGGCCCAGTGGCGTGACGTCGAGGCGTCGGGTGGAACGGTTCAACAGCCGCACACCGAGGCGCTCTTCGAGCTGCATCAAACGGCGGCTGACGAACTGCTTGGACAAGCCCAACTGATCGGCCGCAGCAGTGAAACTGCCGGAGTCCATGACCTGGCAAAAAATACGCATGTCTTCGAACGGGTTCATTGTCACTCTCTGGTAGACAGTCAAACGCTTTATAGCCGCTTTTTCACTTTTCGACAGCTCATTAATCTGTGCTCACGGTTTGAAAACAGCCCGACACAACACCAATAACTTTCGAAAATGGAATTGAGCATGAACATCAAAAAAACCCTGACCGCATCCCTCCTCGCCCTGTCCATCGGCAACGCGTTCGCCGCCGGCAGCCCGGGTGTCGAACACAACACCCAGGCGTTTCTCGAAGCCCTCGCCGCCGGCGGCGGCAAACCGCTGGAGCAACTCAGCCCGAAGGATGCCCGTGCGGTGCTGACCGGTGCGCAAGCGTCGGTAAAGGTTGACCTGTCCGGAGTTGAAGTCAGCGACAAGGCAATCAAGGTCGATGGCCAGACGATCAACCTCAAAGTGGTGCGTCCGGCCAAGGTCAAAGGTGAATTGCCGGTGTTCATGTTCTTCCACGGCGGCGGTTGGGTGTTGGGCGATTACCCGACGCACCAACGCTTGATTCGCGATCTGGTGGTCGGTTCTGGAGCGGTCGCGGTGTACGTCGATTACACGCCGTCGCCGGAAGCGCAGTACCCGACAGCGATCAACCAGGCCTATGCGGCGACCAAATGGGTGGCTGAGCATGGCAAGGACATTGGCGTCGACGGCAAGCGTCTGGCGGTGGCCGGCAACAGCGTCGGCGGCAACATGGCGGCGGTCGTGGCGCTGATGGCCAAAGAAAAGCAGAGCCCGGCCCTGCGCTTCCAGCTGCTGATGTGGCCGGTGACCAACGCACAGTTCGACGACGGCTCGTACCAGCAATTCGCCGAGGGCCACTTCCTCACCAAGGGCATGATGCAATGGTTCTGGGACAACTACACCACCAACCCGGCCGAGCGCGCACAGATCCACGCCTCGCCACTGAACGCCAGCAGCGAACAGCTCAAGGGCCTGCCCGCCGCGCTGGTGCAGACCGCCGAGTTCGACGTGTTGCGTGATGAAGGCGAAGGCTATGCGCGGCATCTGGATGCGGCCGGTGTGCCGGTGACGTCGGTGCGTTACAACGGGATGATTCATGACTTTGGCTTGCTCAACCCACTGAGCCAGATTCCCGAAGTGAAAGCGGCCGTGCGCCAGGCCGCGGCTGAGCTGAAAACACATCTGAACTGAGCCCCCCTCACTCGCCACACCTGACGGTGTGGCGAGTTTTTTGTCTGCAGGAACCCTTGTGGTGAGGGGATTCATCCCCGATGGGTTGCGAAGCGACCCCGCCGCTAACCAGAAAGGCAGGGGACTGCTGCGCAGTCCATCGGGGATGAATCCCCTCACCACAAAAGCCTCTTCTACACCAACGTTCATGCAGTTCCGGAGATCGCCATGTCCATCCTCCTCACCCACCCACTGTCCTGGAGCGCCGCCCTGCTGCTGCTCGACGCGCTGCTCTGGCACCTCGCCCCGTTCAAGCATCGCGCACCGAGAGTCGGCATTCGCCTGGCGCTGTTTCTGGCGTTCAGCGCACTGATCATCAACGCCGAGATCAGCCCGTTGCAGGCGCCGCTGTTCGCCGATGACCGGGTGATGCAACTGGGCGCAACGGCGTTGGGGATTGTCTGGTGGCTGTACTCCGCGCGGGTGCTCACCGAGGTGATCGGTCTGGCGCTGATGCGGCGTATCGGCCACAGCGGTCGGCTGTTGCAGGACGTGATCGGTGCGCTGGTGTTTCTGGCGGCGATCGTCGCGGCCGCCGGCTATGTGCTGGAACTGCCGGTCAAGGGCTTGCTGGCGACTTCCGGGGTAGTGGCGATCGTCGTTGGTCTGGCATTGCAAAGCACCTTGAGCGACGTGTTCTCGGGGATCGTGCTCAACACCACCAAGCCGTATCAGGTCGACGATTTCGTGGTGATCGACGGCGTCGAAGGCAAGGTCATCGACATCGACTGGCGCGCCACGCATCTGTTGACCAGCAGCGGAACCCTGGCCGTGGTGCCGAACTCGGTGGCGGCCAAGGCGAAGATCGTCAATCTCAGTCGCCCGACCAACTTGCACGGGGTGTCGATCAGCATCAAGGTGCCGAATCACATTCGCCCACGGCGGGTGCTCGACGCCCTCGACCGCACGCTGCAAGGCAGCAGCATTCTGCTGCTCAATCCGCCGCCCAAAGCGGTGTTGAAAGAGGCCGGCGAGGAGATGTCGGAGTATGTTGCCAGCGGTTTCATCAGTGAACTGAGCAAGAAAGGCGAAGTGCGCAATCAACTGTTCGACCTCGCCCATCGGCATCTCGAAGCCGCAGGTATTTCCCGGCACCCTGATGGCGTGATCGAACCCTCGACCCGCGCCCGGGCCTTGCTCGATGAAGTGAAAATCTTCCGCTCGCTGAGCCATGAGGAACGTGATCGCCTCGCCGAATCGATGGTCGCGCAGCAATACGCGGCCGGTCAGGTGGTGCTGGGGCTGGATGAAGTGCCCGACAGTCTGTTTGTCATCGCCACCGGGGTGGTCAGTGCGACCGTGCCCGACGGCAATGGCCAGACCGAAGCCGGACGCATGGGGCCGAGTGAGGTCATGGGCGAACAGAGCATCCTCGCCGATACCCCGTCGCAAGCCACATTCACCGCGCTGACGTCGAGCATCATCTATCGCCTCGACAAAGCGCTGACCCGCCAATGCATGGAGCAGCGCAGCGAAGTCGGCCAGGCGCTGAACAAATTGCAGGCCGTGCGACAGCAGAACAGCCGGCTGGCGTTGATGGCCAAACCGGTGGCGGTGCGCAAGGGTGGTTTTTTGGGTTGGCTGCAAAAGCGCTGATGCGAAAGCAAGATCAAGAGCCCCCCTCACCCCAACCCTCTCCCCCAAGGGGGCGAGGGGGAAAGGGAGCCGATCTCCGGGTACTTCAATTTCGGAGATCGGCTCGGTATTGCAGGTCGGCGTATCGCGAACAAACCCCTCGGTCAGTCCCCTCTCCCTCTGGGAGAGGGCTAGGGTGAGGGGCTTCAGGCATCACTTGGCCGTGAACTTGGTGTAGCTGTTGATCAGGTTGCGATAGTTCGGCAGGCGTTCGGACAGCAGATGCGCCAGGCCTTCCATGTCGTTGCGCCAGTCACCTTGCAGCTCGCACGCCACCGAGAACCAGTTCAGCAGGTGTGCACCGGCGGCCGACATGCGCGCCCACGCGGCTTGTTGCACGGTGGTGTTGAAGGTGCCGGAAGAATCGGTGACCACGAACACTTCGAAACCTTCAGCAATGGCCGACAGGGTCGGGAATGCTACGCAGACGTCCGTCACCACACCGGCGATGATCAGTTGCTTGCGGCCGGTGGCCTTGATCGCCTTGACGAAGTCTTCGTTGTCCCAGGCATTGATCTGCCCAGGGCGCTGAATGAACGGTGCATCGGGGAATTGCTCGCGCAGCTCAGGCACGATCGGGCCGTTCGGGCCGGCATCGAAACTGGTGGTGAGGATGGTCGGCAGCTTGAAGAACTTGGCGATGTCGCCCAGCGCCAGCACGTTGTTCTTGAACTCGTTGGGGGTGAAATCCTGTACCAGCGAGATCAGACCGGTCTGGTGGTCGACCAGCAGCACGACCGCATCATCTTTGTTCAGACGCTTGTAGGGAACGCTCATGGGAAACTCCTCGGTGGATGGTTGTTGCGTGAGGCGCCGACCGGTTGGCCGGCGCTTTTTTGTAGTGATCAGAAAGCGAAACAGGAACAGCCGAACGCGCCCCAGAAACCGGCGAAGTCGCTGACCGGTGCGTTCGACAGTCGGGCTTTTTCATGGCTGTGCGCGTGCACTGCGCAGGCACCGACGCACTGGTGCACTTGCGCCTGCAACGGCGAGTTCGGGCGCCAGTGGCCCGGCACCTTGACCACCGGCGACCAGTCCGGCAGCACGGGGATCGAGCGTGGGCCGAGGTCTTCGAAGTCGCCGGCGGCGTAGACGATCTTGCCGCCGACCACGGTCAGCACCGACTCGATCCACTTGATCGCTTCTTCTTCGACGTGGAAGAAGTCCGCGCTCAGCGCCGCCAGATCCGCCAGTTGCCCGACCTTGATCTGGCCCTTCTTGCCCTGCTCCGACGAGAACCAGGCGCTGCCGTGGGTGAACAGTTCCAGTGCGGTAGTGCGTGGCAGACCTTCTTCGTACAAGGCCAGACCGCCGACGGTGCGACCGCTGACCATCCAGTACAGAGATGTCCACGGGTTGTAGCTGGAAACCCGCGTGGCATCGGTGCCGGCGCCGACCGGTATGCCTTCGGCGAGCATGCGTTTGATCGGCGGCGTGGCTTCGGCGGCTTTCGCGCCGTAACGGTCGACGAAGTATTCGCCCTGGAACGCCATGCGATCCTGAATCGCGATGCCGCCGCCCAGCGCCCGCACCCGCTCGATGTTCTGCGGTGTGATGGTTTCGGCGTGGTCGAAGAACCACGGCAGACCGTTGAACGGAATGTCACGATTGACCTTCTCGAACACGTCGAGCATGCGGCTGATCGATTCGTTGTACGTGGCGTGCAAGCGGAACGGCCAGCGCTGCTCTACCAGATGGCGCACCACCGGTTCCAGCTCCTGTTCCATGGTCTGCGGCAGGTCCGGACGCGGTTCGAGGAAGTCTTCGAAGTCGGCGGCGGAGAACACCAGCATCTCGCCGGCGCCGTTGTGCCGCAGGTAATCGTCGCCCTGGTGCAACTTGACGCTGCCGGTCCAGTTCTGGAAATCGGTCAGCTCTTCTTTGGGCTTCTGGGTGAACAGGTTGTAGGCGATGCGCACGGTCAACTGGTCGTCCTTGGCCAGTTGCTCGATCACCTGATAGTCGTCGGGATAGTTCTGGAAACCACCGCCGGCATCGATCGCGCTGGTCAGACCGAGGCGATTGAGTTCGCGCATGAACTGCCGGGTCGAGTTGACCTGATATTCCAGCGGCAGCTTCGGCCCCTTGGCCAGCGTCGAGTACAGAATCATCGCGTTGGGTTTTGCCACCAGCATGCCGGTCGGGTTGCCGTTGGCATCACGGACGATCTCGCCGCCCGGTGGGTTCGGCGTGTCGCGGGTGTAACCGGCGACGCGCAGTGCGGCACGGTTGAGCAGCGCGCGGTCGTACAGATGCAGAACGAACACCGGGGTGTCCGGCGCCGCCTGGTTGAGTTCTTCGAGGGTCGGCATGCGTTTTTCGGCGAACTGGAATTCGTTCCAGCCACCGACCACACGCACCCATTGCGGAGTCGGCGTACGGTCGGCCTGCTCCTTGAGCATGCGCAACGCATCGGCCAGCGACGGTACGCCTTCCCAACGCAGTTCGAGGTTGTAGTTGAGGCCGCCACGGATCAGGTGCAGGTGCGAGTCGTTGAGACCGGGGATCACGCAGCGCCCGTGCATGTCGATCACTTGCGTGGCCGAACCACGCAGGGCCATGGCCTGGGTGTCGTTGCCAACGACGACAAAGCGGCCATCCTTGATCGCCACGGCACTGGCCAGCGGCTTGCTGCGGTCTACGGTATGAAATTGGCCATTGAACAGAATCAGATCGGCGTTCATCGCAGTTCCTTTCGAGTAGATGAATGGGTGTCAGCGTGACGGCTGTTTCGCCGGCTCGACGTGAGCATGGGCCTGACCGGCTTCCAGCCACGGCGCGAACAACCGGGTCACGCGGGGCATGAACACGTACACCACCGACAGGACGATGGTCAGGGTGATCAGGAACGTGGCGACCACGTAGTTGGACAGCAGCGGGTGCAGCTTGAGCAGCGGCCCCCAGATCAGCGGCACCAACAGCGTGTGCGGCAGAATCACCAGCAGGGTGATCACCGCTTGCTTCCAGCGCGGCGGCGGCTTCGCGGCATCGGCCAGCGGCGCGAACCAGAATTCGTTGACCGGTGCGACTTCAGTCTGGTCGCCATCGGCGAGCATCGGCGCCGCCTCATCCACCAGCGCCTGACGCTGCGGCGACTCCAGCCACAGCTGCATGGCCTCGGTGGAGGAAAAGCGCAGGACGCAGGTGTAGGTGTCGAGACCGGCCAACTTGCCGCGCACCACGTCGACCCCGAGGTGACCGTCGCGCTGCCCGGCGACCCGGACGATGTTGCGCAACCACGCCTCGTATGGCTGTTCAAACCCGGCCTTGACCCGGTGCTTGACGATCAGGGTCACGGTTTCACCGACCCCCGGTGCTTTTGGACTCAGGGCTTCAGGCATAACGCAGCACTCCGGGCAGACGAACATTGAGCGCCAGGCGTCCCGGCCCGGCGATAAACACAGTGGCGAACAGGATCAACAGCAACCAACCGAATTGCCCCTCGGCCACACTCCATTGCGGATGCACGACCAGCAGCGCCACCAGCAGAACAAAAAGAATAGGCAAGCAGGCCAATCGCGCCAGCACCCCAGCGACGATCAGTAGCGGACAGAGGACTTCAGCGAAAATCGCCAGGCAGAGTGTGAGGTGCGCGCCGAGGTGGAACGGATCTTCGATCTGCTGCAATTGCGCGTTGAAATCCAGCAGCTTGGGCAAACCGTGGACCCACAGCAGGAACAGCCCGCCGCTGACCCGCAGAAACAGCAGACCGACATCCTGTGCCTGTTCATCGTGTTGTGATGCGCTCATGACCCTACCCTTAAATCCTTATCGGGTTGAATCATGCTCGGTGCGGGCGAGGGAAAATTGAATGGATGTGCTCTCTTTCAGGCGAGTCGGATTCCTGTGCGAGCGAGCCTGGTGCGGGCGGCGATCCGACAGTGGCGTCCGGTCAGCCAGCATCATTGTTGAATGACATACCGTTTTCGCGAGCAAGCCCGCTCCCACAGGGAAACTTGGCGCGTCAGGCAGGCGGGATATCCAGCGGCGCCGCCATGAACTGGCTGATCCGCGAGCGCAGCCAGCGCTCGGCCGGGTCGTTGTCGTGTACCCCGCTCCAGGCCATCGACAGCTGTGCGGCGTCGATCGGGAACGGTGGATCTTCAGCGCGCAACGCGCAACCTTCGACCAGCGCACACGCGGCATAGTCCGGCACGGTGGCAATCATTTCGGTGCCGGCGAGCAACGCGCGCAAACCGCTGAACTGCGGCACGCCGAGCACCACGCGCCGACGCCGGCCAACCTTGGCCAGGTCCAGGTCGATGTTGCCGCTCAAGTCACCGGAGAACGACACCATCGCGTGCGGGCGCTCGCAGTATTCGTCCAGCGTCAGCGGCCCAGGCCGGTCATCGCCGCGTAGCACTTTGCAGGGAATGTCGCGCAGTTTCTTGCGCTTGGCGTTGGCCGGCAG
Source organism: Pseudomonas sp. FW305-3-2-15-E-TSA4 (assembly GCF_058787295.1). NCBI lineage: Bacteria > Pseudomonadati > Pseudomonadota > Gammaproteobacteria > Pseudomonadales > Pseudomonadaceae > Pseudomonas > Pseudomonas sp. FW305-3-2-15-E-TSA4. Next base: position 149,098 of record NZ_JBYSZP010000005.1, read on the forward strand.
ATCGGTGGTGTAACTGACCCCGACCGAGATTTCCCCGGACGCCAGCAGCGCCGGCATCAACAGATAATTGGCACGGCGCACCACCACGACAATCCCCGGTGCTTCCTGCTGAAGCTGTCGCAGCAGCGGCGGAAACAGACCGAACTCGGCGTCGTCCGACAGGCCGATGCGGAACACGTCGCAACTGCTGGCCGGGTCGAACTCCTTGGCCCGGCTGACCGCACCGGAGATCACATCCATCGCCGGTTGCAGCTCCTGCAGAATCGCCAGCGCGCGGGCGGTCGGCTCCATGCTGCGACCGTTGCGCAGCAGCAAAGGATCATCGAACAGGTCGCGCAAACGACCCAGCGCCGCACTGACCGCCGGTTGGCCCATGAACAGTTTTTCAGCGACGCGGGTCAGGTTCTTTTCGAACATCAGCGCTTCGAAAATCACCAGCAGGTTCATGTCGACGCGACGCAGATCGTTACGGTTCATGGGCTCGAGTTCCTTGCTTGAGAAGTCATGTTCAGTCAGGTGCGATAGCGCCGTACTTTACTTGATCAACGGTACGCTGGCCGCACGTTTGTATGGGCCGTATTTCAGCGGCACCCATTGGAAGTGTTTGTCGATGGCGACGACTTGCAGCGATGTGCTGAGTTCAACGTTTTGCGGCGCAATTAACAACGTTTAACTCGTCAGTCTTCCGGCCCCGTCCAACAATGAAACCCTCTGCGAAACATTGTTTTTTTGACCAGAGGGAAACGTGCCGAGCGTGCGTTACCCCCCCGACACGGACATTGGCCATGGCTCACTTACAACAAACAGTCGCCCTCGCCCCCTCCAGCGAATCCCGCACACCGCGCATCGGCGGCCTCAGTCCGCAACGCGAACGGCGGGCCAAACAGTTGATCCTCGATCGCCTGGGTGAAAGCCTGGAAGTCACCGAACTGGCAGAGGCCTGTTCTTTGTCACGCAGTCATTTTTCCCGGGCGTTCAAATGCAGTACCGGACTCTCGCCACAGGACTGGATCCGCACCCAGCGCATCGCTCGCGCCAAGCAGTTGATCCGGCTCACCCACTTGAGCCTGACGCAGATCAGCCTGGAATGTGGCTTCTGTGATCAGGCACATTTCTGCCATATCTTCACCCGCAGCGAAGGGATCAGCCCGTTCGCCTGGCGGTGTCGTGAGGTGCCGGGCATGAAGCCCGAAAGACCGCAATCAGCGGCCGCGCCTGTCGGCATACGCCTGGCGGTCTAGACGCTGTCGCGCGCCAAGCTCAATTCCCTGCGCTTCATTGCTGCCTCAACCGCTGCGCCACTTGCGCCACCCGCTCGCCCAGATGTGCCGCCGTACGCCGATCTTCGAGCGGCGGCGCCTGCTCGGGGGGCTGTTCGACATTGGATTGCGACATGGCCCCGAGCGAGCTGCCCAGACGATTCAACTGACCATCGAAGCAGCCCGCCACCGAGCGCGCCGGGAGCAGGTCGAGACCCACCCAGATCATCGAATGCTGCGCGGCGAACACCGCCATTTGCAGCAATGTATTGAGCTTGTCGCCGCACAGGCTTCCGGAATTGGTGAACCCGGCGGCAACCTTGTTGCGCCACGGTTTCGCCAGATAGAACGCCGCGCTGGCCTCCATGAAATGCTTGAAGCCCGCCGACGCGCTGCCCATGTAAGTCGGCGCACCGAAAATGATCGCGTCGGCGCGGTGCAACTCATCCCAATAGAACTCGACTTCTTCTACCGCCACCAACCGACAGGTACTGCCCAAGTGCCGTTCGACGCCCTGCGCCACGGCTTCTGCCATGACGCGAGTGTGGCCATAGCCGCTGTGATAGACCACCACCACGTTGCTCATTGCGCCGTCCTCCGCTCGGGTGCACTCCATTGCAGCCATCAGGTCCTGGCCTGAGGCCAGCTTGATTCAGCGGATTTTTGGGGTTGAAGCGAACACAGACGAGTTAATCGTTGTTAATTGTCCGCGAGACAAAGCGCTGGTCTGAACATTGCAACGGGCAAAAATGCCGATCGCAGCATCACTTTCGAGCATTGCCGGCAATCTGCACGTTGCACTGACGCCAGAACCTGCGGAATATGTCCGCAAAACTGCGGATTAGAAGGCTTGCGTGCCGCTGACGCTGATCCGCGCTGCCCTTCACGGAGGCTTCACACGCCGTGGGCAGGATTATAAAAATTTCGCAGGAGTGAGCTGTTGAGTCTTCCCCCGAATCAGGCCCTCGGTTTCGGCCCCTATCGGATTCAGCCCGGCAAACGGCTGCTGCTTGAGGGCGAGCAGCCGTTACGCCTGGGCCGACGTGCCATGGATATTCTGCTGATCCTGCTGGCGCATGCCGGCGATGTCGTGAGCAAGCAGCAACTGATTGCCGGCGTGTGGCCGGACAGCGTCGTCGAAGACATCAATCTGCGGGTGCACATGGCGGCGTTGCGCAAAGCCCTGGGCGATGGTCAGGGCGGGCAGAGATACATCGTCACGGTGGCGCAGCGCGGCTACAGCTTTGTCGCACCGATCAGGCTGCAATCGATCGAACAGCACACCTGCGCAGAGACCGGCACCCGGCATAACCTGCCACTGCGCCGCACGCGAATGATCGGCCGCCAGCCGCTGGTCGACAGCCTGATCAGGCAGTTGCCACGCCAGCGCTGCATCACGCTGGTCGGCCCCGGCGGCATCGGCAAAACCACCGTGGCCCTGCGCGTTGCCGAGCAGATGATCGGCCACTATCGGGACGGTATCCGGCTGCTGGATCTGTCGCCGATCAACGACGCACGAATGATCTGCTCGCACCTGGCGGCCCTGCTGGACGTGGTGCCGCATGACAACGATCCGCTGACCCACCTCGTCAATGCGCTGCGCGAGCGCCAGATGCTGCTGGTGATCGACAACTGCGAACACCTGATCGACGCCATGGCACTGCTCAGCGAGAGCATTTTGCGCGGTGCGCCGCAGGTTCACATTCTGGCCACCAGCCGCGAGAGCCTGCGTGCCGAAGGCGAGTATGTGCAACGTCTCGAATCCCTCGATTACCCGCCGCCGATTGCCGTGCTTGATCGTGCGCAGGCGTTGAGTTTTTCGGCACTGCAACTGTTTGCCGAACGCGCCCTGGCCGCGCACGAGGGCTTTGAATTGAGCGACGCCGAGTTGCCCGATGCGCTTGAAATCTGTCGGCGTCTGGATGGCATTCCACTGGCGCTGGAGCTGGCGGCGGCGCAGGTTGGAGAACTCGGCCTGCAGGGTTTGCTCAGCCAGCTGCAAGGGCGTCTGCCGGTATCGGCGGCCGGCAATCAAAGCAGCGTGGAGCGCCACCAGACGCTGCGTGCCACGCTGGACTGGAGCTTCAACCTGCTCACCGATTGCGAACAGACCTGCCTGCGCCGGCTCGGCGTGTTTCGGGGTGGCTTCACGCCGGGGTCCGCCGCTGCGGTGATCGGTGGACAGCACATCCAGCCCGGCGAGGTGTTCGGTTCGATCACCCAACTGGTCGCCAAGTCGTTGCTCAACGTCGAAGTCGGTGACGAAGAAGTGTTCTATCGGTTGCTCGACACCACGCGCCGCTATGCCCTGGAAAAACTCGAGCAAGGCGCCGAACTCGCCGACACCCGCGAACGCCACGCTGAACGTTGTCTGGCGCTGATGTATCAGGCGCAGACCGATTGGGAAACGACCTCAACCGCCCTGTGGATCGAACGCTACGCACGCGGTCTGGAAGACCTGCGCGCGGCGCTCGACTGGAGCCTGAACGGTGCAGGCCCCAACGATGTGGGGATTTATCTGGCCGCGACCTCGGCGCCCCTGTGGCAAGAGTTGTCGCTGCTCAAGGAATACGGCGGTTACGTGCGTCAGGCGCTGGCCCTGCTGGAAAACGCTGCCGAACCTTGCCCTCGGGTGAAGATCGCGCTGAAGCTGGCGCTCGGCAGCGCCTGCTACCACACCTGGGGTGGTACCCCGGAAACCATCGCGGCGTTCGTCGATGCCCATGCGCTGGCGCAAGCGTACGACGACGTGGCCGGCCAGCTGCGTGCAGTGTCCGGGCACATGGCGGTCAACCTCAGCTGTGGCCACTATCGATCGGCGCTGGAACAGAGCGAACAGTTCGATCGCCTCGGCCTGCACGGCGACCCGCAGTTGTCGCTGAGTACACATCGCCTGCGGGTGTTGGCGCTGCATTACGCCGGCGACCAGCAGCAGGCACGCCTGCATGCCGAGCAAGTGATTCAGCACATGGCGCAAAACGGCAATCCCAACCGTTTCACCCATGGCTTCGGCGTGCAGTACGACCAGAGCGTCGCCTCGCTGACGGTGCTGGCCCGGGTGTTGTGGCTGCAAGGTTTCCCTGAACAGGCCTGGCGTACGGCCAGGCAGGCACTGGACATCGCCGTGCAAATCAACCACGGCACCTCGATCTGCTACACCCTGGCGCTGGCCAGTTGCCTGATTGCTCATTACAACGGTGACCCGCAAAACGCCCGTGCTTTGCTGCAGCTGTTGCTGGAGCAGGCGCAGAAGCATTCCGTATTGCTGTTCTATCGCTGGGCACGGCAATACGCGCAGGTCCTCGACGCCGATGCCGCCGTGCCGATAGCGACCGATGACAGCGGTCTGATCAGAGAAATCATGGTGACCCTGGACAGCCGCTTTGTTGATGATGCGTTGCTTGAGCGGGCACACAGCGGAGCTGCAGGCTGGAGCACGGCGGAGATTCTGCGGGCTCGGGCCGATCGCATGTTGCTTGAACAATCGGCTTGCCCCGACAGCAGCACCCGGCAAGCCGAAAAGGTCTTGCTCCAGGCACTGTCGATCGCGCAAACCCAGGGCGCCCTGGCCTGGGAACTGCGCAGTGCTACTTCGCTGGCGCAGTTGTGGCAACGGCAGAACCGCTACCGCGAAGCACTGGAGTTATTGAACCCGATCTATCAACGCTTCACCGAGGGCTACGCTACCCCGGACCTGCGCAAGGTGCGCTGGTTACTCGACGAGTTGGGCCGCCAACTGCGAGCCTGACACCCAACGACTGCGGCTGACGAAGCGCGCATGCCGACGCTCGTACTCGTTGGATTCACCGCTGCGTTCCAGTTGTTCGCGGGCGTAACGACGGGTGGTGTTGAGCATGCGATAGCGCAACCCGGCACTGCCCCGCTCCACCGCCAGCAAAGACTTCTGCGCCAACCGATCAATCATCAGGGCCAACGTCGACGGGGGTAATTGCGAGCAACTGATGACACCCATCGCCGCATCAATGGCAAACGCCGTTTTGAAGACCGACAGGCGTTGCAGCACCCGCTGTTCCTGCTCACTCAGGTGCTGATAGCTCCAGTCCAGCGCGGCTTTCAGGGTTTGATGGCGTGGCACGGCAGTACGCCGACCATGGCTGAGCAGCTGTAAACAATTGTCGAGTTGAGACTGCAAGCCGACCAACGCCAGCGCATCAATGTGCGCCGCCGCCAGTTCAATCGCCAGTGGCAGCCCATCGAGCCGCCGACAGATGTCGCGCACAGCATTAAGATCCTGTTCACGCAGGGTAAAACCCTGCTGCCGGGCTCGGGCACGACTGACAAACAATTGCACGCCCGAATAGCTCATGGTCTCTTCGACACTGCCCAACGCTGAGGACTTGGGAATGGCCAGTGGCGGCAGGGTTTGCACGGTCTCCAGACTCGCCTGCAATGCTTCGCGACTGGTCGCAAGAATCGACAACCGTGGCGCGGCCTCCAGTAAACGTTCAACCAGAGCCTTGCAGGCTTCACGCAGATGCTCGCAGTTATCCAGCACCAGCAAGCTGTGACGCGCTGCCAGCGTGACGAGATCGGTTTCGAGGGTGTGCAACAGATAATCGAGCAGTGGCGTGGCGTCGTTGACTACCGCCAGGTCCACCAGCCAGACCCCGTCGCGAAAATGCTGTAACAGCAACTCTGCAGCACGCAACGCCACCGTGGTTTTGCCGACACCCGCAGGCCCCGTCACGGTCATCAATCGGCACAGTGGCAATTGCCGCACCATCGAGCCCACCACTGAATCGCGACCGGTCACCGGCGTCAGCCGCACAGGCAAGTTGTGTTGTGGCGCTTGCAGGTGTTCCAGGGCCACGTGCTCGAAATTGTCGCCGTGCACCGGAGCAACGAAGCTGTAGCCACATTGCGGCACATTGACGATGTAGCGTTGGCCGTTCTCACCGTCACCGAGCGCCCGGCGCAGGGCGGCAATGTGGACGCGAAGATTGATCTCTTCGACCACCGAAGTGGGCCAGACCCGTGCAATCAACTCTTCCTTTCTGACCACTCGGCCTGCACGCTCGACCAGCACCTGCAGAATGTCCAGCGCACGCCCGCCCATGCGCAGTTGCCGATCCCCGTCGAGGATCAGCCGTTGGCGCAAATGAAAGGCGTAAGGGCCGAAATACAGGACTGACGCCGAGTGCAAATCGTTGAGGCTGTTCATGCCAACTATCTTGGCAGCCTGCGATGACGGCACAACCTTCACACAGGGCGCAGCACGGACATCCGGGTGCGCACAACGGACAGAACCGCTCTAGCTGAACTGTTCGCGGTATTGCACAGGCGTAAGGCCGAGTTTTTCCGCGAACAACAGACGCATGTGCCGAACACTGCCAAAACCACTCTTGTAGGCCACGGTTTTCAAAGGCAGGTCAGTGGTTTCCAAAAGATTTCGTGCGCAGTCGATACGCGCACTTTGCAGGAACTCCATCGGCGTCATATTGATGTCGCGGACAAACGTCCGCGCGAAGTGCCGTGCACTCATGTTGGCCAATCCTGCCATGCGCTCGACAGTGAACACTTCGTCGAGATGGTCCAGGACGTAATTCTGTACTCGGGTGATCGGTGTTTCCTGAGGCGCCACCGCCGCCATCAAGGGGCTGAACTGCGCCTGTCCGCCTTGACGTTTCATCACCACCAGCAGCACTTTGGCGACGTCCTGGGCCAACTTCTTGCCGTGATCCTGCGCCACCAGGGCCAGCGCCAGGTCGATGCCGGCCGTGACCCCGCCAGAGGTGATCAGATTGCGATCCTCAATGAAAATCTGGTCGGTGGCGACGCTCGCCTTTGGAAATGCCTTGATCAGGCGTTCGGTGTAGTTCCAATGAGTGGTCACCCGATAGCCGTCGAGCAACCCGGCATGGCCGAGCACGAAGGCGCCGGTGCAGATCGAACCATATCGCTCGGCACAGGGCACGGCCGCTTTCAGCCAGGCCAGCAACGCCGGGTGTTTTTCGTTGTAAGCCCCCGGCCCTCCTGGCACCAGCAGCAAATCGTAGCGCTCAAGGGCTTGTTCGATATGCCGGTCGGTGTGTACCAGCACACCGTTGGACGCACGCAACGGCCCGCGCTCGGTGCCAAGGGTCGTCAGCTGATAGTGCGACTCCGGTTTCAAATAGCGATTGGCCACCGAAAACACTTCCAGCGGCCCGGCCATGTCGAGCAGCAGAAAGTCGGGGAACAACACCATGGCCACGGTTTTCATGGGGTACACATCACTGATAATCAAAAGTAAGCGGACAGGACAGGCTGAGCATTATGGCCAACTGCGGCACAGTCGTCGGAAAAAAATACGTGATCGAGCGCACACAACTGTCAACCAGAAACGGACAGTATTTCAATTTCCATCTACTTATTACCCCGCAGAGTAAACAGTAATCTCCTCCTCACTCGGACGAATTCACGTCCCCCAAGGAGATTTCATCATGCTGACTCTTCGCAAAGCCTCCGATCGTGGCCTCGCCAATCATGGCTGGTTGAAGTCGTTCCACACCTTTTCCTTCGCCAGCTACCGCGACCCGCGTGAACAGGGTTTTTCCGACCTGCTGGTGATCAACGATGACCGCGTTGCCGCCGGTAAAGGTTTCGGCCAGCACCCGCATCGTGACATGGAGATCTTTTCCTACGTGCTCGAAGGCGCACTGGAACATAAAGACACGTTGGGCACCGGCTCGGTGATCCGCCCTGGCGACGTACAACTGATGAGCGCCGGCAGCGGCGTGGCGCACAGCGAGTTCAACCATTCGGCCACCAAACCCGTGCACTTTTTGCAGATCTGGATTGTGCCGGAGATCAGCGGCGCCAAACCGCGCTATCAGCAGGAGCACTTCAGTGCGCAGAAAAAACGCGGTCGCCTGCAACTGATCATCTCGCCGGACGGCAGCGATGGTTCGCTGACAGTGCGCCAGGATGCGCGGGTTTACGCCGGGTTGTTCGACGGCAAGGAAAGCGCCACCCTGAAACTGTCCGCCAACCGTTACGCCTACGTGCATGTGGCTCGCGGCAGTGTTGAACTCAACGGCCAGTTGCTGCAGGAAGGTGACGGCGTGCGGGTTCGCGAGGAACAGGCGTTGACCCTGAGCAATGGCGCGGATGCAGAAGTGCTGGTGTTTGACCTGCGTCCGCAAGAGCTGCCGCAAATGCCATGAGGCAGGGTTTCCAAAGCCAACAAAAACGGCCTTCGATTGAAGGCCGTTTTTTTATTTTGGCAACACCGGTGATGGCTGCTCGGCAGGCTTGGCTGCGCCGACTTCTTTGCCCGCCTGAACCGCCGCCAAGGTTGTTTGTATCGCTGCATACAGGTTGGCCTGACTGGCGAAATACCCGCCCACGACAATACTGACCACACCAAACAGATGCACAGCCGTTGCCATCCAGACGTTGGCATTCACGGAACCCGCCTTTTTGAGCGCCTCTTTGGACTCGATGGCAATGCCTTGAATCATCGAGTCGTAGCGTTTATCTCGCTCACACTGGATGCGCTCATTCGCCTTGTCTCGCTCTGCCTGGGAGCAAAGGAACTCTCGGATATCTGCGTGCACTCGCTCTACCCGAGCATCCATCCTTGCCTCGATGGTCTCGATCCTGGCGTTGAATTCTTCACGGCTGATAGCGTTCATGATTTGTGTATTACGACCTTTGCTCAATGTGTCGAAGCTTTGATATTGCTCGAATTCCCTGGCTTTCAATCCGACCCCCTTCCCTGGGTTAGCGATACCTTCTCTGGCGCACCGATTTCCTGGCGCTGCGAGTTGCATCAACCTTAGGACTGGCGCTCCAAGCCCACAAGCCGGCAGATTCTGCTGTGGATGTAGGGCGTTTCGTCAGACGCTGTAGCTTCTCCAAAGCGCTTTGAGCCGTCACTCATTCTCCAGTGCAAACGCCTCGACAATCTGCTCAATCACCGCCCTGACCCGTGCGGTGTGGCGCAAGTCCGCGTGGGTCACCAGCCAGACCTCATACGGTTGCGGGCGATTGCGCTCCGGCCAAAGCCTGATCAGGCCATCGCGCTCGCCCATGTACACCGGAATTTCTCCTACGCCCAGGCCAGCCGCAATCGAGCGCCGTACCAGCAGACTGGAGCTCAGGCTGGCGACAATCCGCCCGCGATGCAGCGGTTCGCAAACCAGCGTCATGTCCTTGTGCGTCTGCAAATACGGTTGGTAGACCACCAGATCATGGCCTTCGAACGCGGTACCCTGAGGCGGGATGCCATGGGCGTCGATATACGCCTGTGATGCGAACAATCCCACGGGCCAGCGCGCAATCCGCCGCGCGATCAGATCGGGATTGTCAGGCCGGGTATTGCGCACAGCGATGTCGGCCTCGCGCTTGGCCAGGCTGAGGATCTGCGTGGAGGCGTCCAGTTGCACACGCACGTCCGGGTGCTGCGCGTGAAGGCGGCTAATGGCCGGGATCAGGAAGTCGATGGCCAGCGAGTCGGTGGTGCTGACGCGTACGGTGCCGGTCAGACGATCATCCAGGCCCTGAATCTGCCGCTCAAGTTCCAGCGCCGAATGCTCCATTTTTTCCACGCTTTTGAGCGCGGCCTCGCCGACCGCGGTCAATGCGTAGCCGTCGGACGTGCGCAGGAACAAGGTCGCGCTCAGGGACTTTTCCAACGCCGTGATCCGTCTCCCGACGGTCGCCTGATCCACCCCCAAAACCCGCGCTGCGCCGCGTAAGGTCGACTCTCTGCATACCGCGAGAAATACCCGCGCATCATCCCAGTTCATGCTGCCCCCCAACCGATGCGAATTTGCATCACTATAAAGCCAAATCGCTGCATTACCGCAGCAAAGATAGCCGATATTCTGAGCGCCATAGACCTTCCTCAGGATTGCTGTCATGCGTACATCAACCTCAGCCTTACCGATTTTCTCGGGACTCTGCGCCAGCCTGGTCGGCATTGGGCTGGCGCGTTTTGCCTACACACCGCTTATTCCCTCGCTGATTCAGGCGCAGTGGTTTTCTGCCAATGACGTGGTCTACCTCGGCGCAGCCAATCTGGTCGGCTATCTGATCGGCGCCCTGCTCGGCCGACCGATCGCGCGGCAACTGGGCAATAAAAACGCCCTGCGACTGATGATGCTGCTGGTCACCGCAGCGTTTTTTGCCTGTGCATTTCCATTGTCGGTGAGTTGGTTCTTTGGCTGGCGGCTGCTGTCGGGGATTACCGGCGGCGCAATTATGGTGCTGGTGGCGGCGACTGTTCTGCCCCACGTGCCGGCATCCCGCAAAGGACTGGCCAGCGGGGCGATTTTTCTCGGTATCGGCCTGGGCATCGCCGCCTCCGGAACCATCGTCCCGCCCTTGTTGAATATGGGCCTGCACGCCACCTGGCTGGGGCTGGGCGGATTGTCGTTGTTGCTGACCGCAATAAGCTGGTTTGGCTGGCCTGCTGATCTACCACACCCGACCGCCATTCACGCAGGCGCGACGGTTGAGCCAACGCCCTCCGCCGTCTATTTGCTGTTCGGCCAATACGCACTCATGGCCGCAGGTCTGGTGCCGGCCATGGTGTTTCTGGTGGATTACGTGGCTCGCGGGCTCGGTGCCGGGGCGCAGATTGGTGCACTGGTTTGGGTGATGTATGGCCTGGGCGCAATTGTCGGCCCGGTAAGTTACGGCTTTCTCGCGGACCGGCTTGGCGCGCGGATGGGCATTCGGCTGGTATTGGTGGTGCAGGCGATTGCGCTGGGACTGCTGGCGGTTTCCCACTCTTTCGTGGCGTTGGCCGTGCTGGCAGTGATCGTCGGTTCATTCCCGCCCGGCATCGTCCCGCTGGCCTTGGCCCGCTTGCATGAACTGGTGCCGGATCACCATCGCCAGCAAATCGCCTGGAGCCGCGCCACCGTATCGTTTGCCACGTTTCAGGCGCTGGCCGGATTTGCCTATTCGGCGCTGTTCAATGCCACGGGCGGTCAGCACGCAATGCTCTTCGTGATCGCCGCAGGGGCGATTGTCGTGGCGATTTTGTTGGAGTACGCCCTGAAATGGCTGCCCTCAGCGACTGAACCACGTGTCTGTGAAAATTGAAGGGAATCATTGCCTGCGGGCTGCGCTCCCATCTTCAGAACCTCAAGCAACAGGAATCGACATGACTTTGCCCAACGAAATGACCCGGATCGAAATCACTCAACCTGGTGGCCCGGACGTCTTGCAAGCCAAACGTGTGCCCCTGCCCGTCGCTGCAGCCGGTGAAGTGCTGATCCGCGTGCATGCCGCAGGGATCAATCGTCCCGATGCCCTGCAACGGGCCGGCAAGTATCCAATGAAGCCGGGGATGAATCCGATCCCCGGTCTGGAAGTGGCCGGCGAAGTGGTGGCGTTGGGTGCCGGTGTCAGTCAGTTTGCCGTCGGGGACAAGGTCTGCGCGCTGACCAACGGTGGCGGTTACGCCGAATACTGCAACGTCCCGGCCGGACAAACCCTGCTGATCCCCGATGGACTGGATTGGGTGCAGGCCGCCGCTATCCCGGAAACCTTCTTTACCGTGTGGGCCAACCTGTTCGGCCTCGGCGACGCCCAGCGTGGTCAGCGCGTGTTGATCCACGGAGGCACCAGCGGCATCGGCACCACCGCACTGATGCTGTGCCGCGAATTCGGCATCGAAGCCTTCGCCACCGCCGGCAACGCCGATAAATGCGCAGCGATCAGCAAACTGGGTGGGCAGCCGATCAATTATCGCGAGCAGGATTTCGCCACGGTCATCGCCGAAAAAACTGCTGGCCAAGGCGTTAACGCGATTCTCGACATCATGGGCGCTTCGTACCTCAACGGTAATGTCAGCGCGCTGGCGATGGATGGCCGGCTGGTGATGCTGGGCTTTCTCGGTGGCGGCAAGGCCAACGACATCGACCTGCTGGCGATCATGGCCAAGCGTGCGGTGATCACTGGCTCATTGCTGCGTGCGCGAACCGCTGAGGAAAAGGCCGAAATTGCCGAGCAACTGCGCGAACACGTGTGGCCGGCGTTGGCCGCCGGACGCTGCTTGCCGATCATCGACAAGGTTTATTCGCTGAACGATGCGGCCCAGGCGCATGCGCGCATGGAAGGTGGCAACCACATCGGCAAAATCGTCCTGCGCGTGGGCTGAGCTGCAGCATTTTGTAATCGTTGCGAGTAGACGGTGGTCGAAAAACTCACGCGCAGACCGAGCCTTCTGGTAAAAAGCCTTCTTTGTCTGCGCTGTGGTGAACCGTTTAATGTTCCTGTCCTTCATGACCCGTTTGCGTCGTCGCCGTCTGGCGTTCGCCTGCATGGCTGCGCTGATCATTGGCGTGCCGACGAGTTGTGCGGTGCTCGAACACACCGAGCGCAAACTGCTGTTTCGCATCGAACCGGGCACGGCCGGCTGGTATCACGGTTTGCCGGGCAGCGTGCAGGAACTCGACTTGCAGCCCAAGAGCTTCAAGGCCGGGCAGAATATTCATGCCTGGTGGTGGCCCGCAGAACGACCGAACGCTCCGGCGATTCTCTATCTGCATGGCGTGCGCTGGAACCTCACCGGACAGCTGTTCCGCATCGAGCAGTTGCGCGCAGCCGGCTACTCGGTACTGGCCATCGACTACCGTGGTTTCGGCCAGAGCAAGGGCGATCTGCCTTCGGAAAGCAGCGTGTATGAAGACGCCCGTGTGGCGTGGGAGCGCTTCAAACTCCTGCAGCCCGACCCGAGCAAGCGCCTGATCTACGGCCACTCACTGGGTGGCGCCGTGGCTATTGATCTGGCCGCCGAACTCGGCCAGGACGCCGCACGGGACAAGACACCGCTGCCGGTCAAAGGTCTGGTGATCGAATCGACCTTCACCTCTCTCGCCGACGTGGCTGCCGCCGTGGCCAACACTTCGCTACCAGTGCGCTGGCTGCTGTCGCAGAAATTCGACTCCATCGACAAGATCGCCGAGATTCACATGCCGCTGCTGGTGGTGCACGGCATGGCCGACGCGTTCGTGCCGCCACGCTTCAGCGAGCAACTGTTCAACGCCGCCCAACAACCGAAACGATTGCTTCTGGTGCCGGGTGCCACCCACAACAACAGCATGGCGCTGGGCGGGCAGAATTATCGCAAGGCGATCGATGCGCTGATGCAGTCCAAACCCGCGCCGCGCGTGGCCGGCCCAGCATTGGTGCGCAGCGCGCAGGATTCCTAGCGATAGCCGCGAGCCTGCAGATCGAACAGCTTGGCGTAGTGCCCGTTTGCAGCGATCAGGCTGTTGTGATCGCCCTTCTCCAGTATCCGTCCGCCCTCCAGCACCATGATCTGATCGGCATTGCGCACACTGGAAAAGCGATGGGAAATCAACAAGGTCATGCGCCCTTCGGTGTGCTGGCTGAAATGCTCGAACACTGCCGCTTCCGCTGCCGGATCCAGCGCCGAGGTCGGCTCGTCGAGAATCAGGATGTCGGCATCGCGGCGCATGTACGCCCGGGACAAGGCAATCTTCTGCCATTGCCCGCCCGATAACTCCTGACCGCCAGCAAACCAGCGGCCCAACTGCGTGGCATAGCCACGATCGAGACCTTCAATGAACGGCGCGGCCATGCCTTCGGCCGCTGCGGCCTGCCAGCGCGATTCATCATTGAACGCCGAGGTATCCCCCACGCCGATGTTTTCGCCCACGGTGAACTGGTAGCGAATGTAGTCCTGAAAAATCACGCCGATACGCCGCCGCAATGTGTTCTCTTCCCAATCCTGCAAATCGCTGCCATCAAGCAGAATCCGCCCCTGATCGGGCCGATAAAGGCGCGTCAGCAATTTGATCAGCGTGGTTTTGCCTGAGCCGTTCTCCCCCACCAGCGCCACACTCTTGCCCGGCACCAGGTGCAGGTCGATGCCTTCCAGTGCGGCACGGCTGGCCCCCGGATAGCGGAAACCGACGTTCTCAAAACGCAGGCCATCACCCGGATGCGCGCCGACGGTGAGATGACCGCAATCAGCCAACACCGGTTCGGCCAGATACTCATACAGGCTCGACAGGTACAGACCGTCCTCATACAAACCGCTGATCGCACTCAGGCTGCTGCTGACCGCACTCTGCCCCTGCTTGAACAACACCAGGTACATGGTCATCTGACCGAGACTGATATTGCCGTGCACCGCATCGATCACCACCCAGGCATAAGCCAGATAGAACGCCCCTGTACCGAGCAAGCCGAGACCGAAACCCCAGCCATCACGACGCAATGTCAGGCGCCGATCCTCGGCGTAGAGCTTGGCAAAAGTGTCCCGATAACGCTGCAGCAGCAACGGCGCAAAGCCGAACAGCTTGACCTCTTTGATGTAGGCCTCATGGGACAGCAAGGTTTCGATGTAATTTTGCTGCCGACTCTCCGGGGCCCGGCGGGTGAACAGGCGGAAAGCGTCGCCGGAGAAATGCGCCTCGGCAAAGAACACCGGCAACGCGCCGATCACCAGCAACAGCAGTGCCCACGGCGAAAAATGCACCAGCAGCACACCGAAGCTGATCAGCATGATCAGGTTCTGGATCAACCCCAGCGACTTCATCACCAACGCCAGCGGCCGGGTCGAGGCTTCGCGGCGTACGCGCACCAGTTTGTCGTAGAACTCGGAATTCTCGAACTGCACCAGCGACAGGGTCTGCGCTTTCTCCAGAATCAGCGTGTTGACCTTCTGCCCCAACTGCACCCGCAACAACGACTGCTGCACCGAGAGCGCCCGTTGCGTTCCGGATAACAGCGCCAACACCCCTGCCTCCATCAGCACATAACGCAACACCGGCCACAGCGGTGCATCGCCCTGCTGCGCGTGCAACTGCATCGCCGTCACCACCGCATCGACAATGCGCTGACCCAGCCATGCGGCCAGCGCCGGCAGCACACCCGCTATCAGGGTCGCCAGCACCAGGCCCAGAAATAACCCGCGTGAAGTTGCCCAGACCAGCAGCAAGGCGCGCCGGGCCTGATCGAACAGGGCGTTGAAGCGGGAAATCAAAGGCATGGCAGAACAAGCTCGATAGGTCATACAGGGTGTCATGGTACTCCGCAGGTTTTATCCGTGCTGAAGCGCGGCGTTTTCAGAAGAAAAACATCTGGAAAAACTCCGGCCGTTGCGACGTCCAATGCTTTGCTATGGTTTAACCGCCTTTCGCGGAACCTGGCGAACATCGCCTCTCTCCGCGCCTACTGCCAGGAACGCCATCATGCGAATCAATCCCTACCTGATCTTCAACGGCAACTGCCGTGAAGCCTTCACCTTTTATGAGCAAGCGCTGCAAGGAAAACTCGAAGCAATCATGACCTTCGGCGAAACACCCGCCGCCGAACACGTACCGAAAGAGCACCACAACCTGGTCATCCATACCTGCCTGAAGGTCGGCGACCAGATGATCATGGCCTCGGACACCACACCTGATCGCCCGACCGGGGGCATGAGCGGTTGCTCGATCTCCCTCAACGTCGACAGCATTGCCGAAGCCGAGCGGGTGTTTAATGCGCTGGCCAAGGACGGTCGCGTCGATATGCCGCTGGAAACCACGTTCTGGGCCGCCCGCTTCGGCATGCTGGTCGATCGCTTCGGCGTGTCGTGGATGGTCAATTGCGAGACTGACAAGTAACGCCGACGTTTCGTCAGGCATGAAAAAGCCCAACCTCTTCAGGTTGGGCTTTTCGATTTATCGCTGGGCCAGCTCATGCCGCACGCATTGTTCATAATAGGTCTGCTTGACCGCTGCCGGCTTGAGCTTCGAGGTGCTGTTGTAGGTCTGCTCGGTAATCCCCATTGCCGTCATGCGCATCCAAGGTTGCTGGAACTTGCGCACCTGCAACTGCTTGCGCGCGCCGTACAACGAGATCCCCGACAGCTTCGACTGCTGCGCCCCGGCGGCGATGTCCGAGCCCCAGGTACAGGCGAACCGGTGACTCTTGCTCAACTCCCTCGCTTCAATGGCCGAAGCGAAGGCAGCCAGGGAAAGCGTTGCAACGGTTATGACAATCGTCCGCATATAGCCAACCTAACCTTTTGAAAAAAGGCGATTTTGCCGGGGAAGCCCAAGCCTGGGGGCCAGCAAATTGCCGCATTCGCGAGATTGATCCGGGCTTGCGACGCGGTCAGCGACCGTTGCGGACCTCAACCCGCAGACGCTCGGGGCCCGCTTCCGAGCATTCGATAGTGACCGGCAAGAAGCGCTCGATCACCGCGATGTTGCTGTGCAGATGCTCGGTCATTCTTGGGGTAGTGAATGATCCGCCACCGGCCAGCGCCATCGGCAGCAGCAACTGGTCGGCGAGGTGTTCCGCCACCGCAGCGTCACTGCGTAACCAGTCTGTCGCTTGATTGATTGCGCTATCAGCGACCTTCTCCGCCCGTAACAACACCTGGCCAAAGGCACTGAAGACTTCGGTGACCTGCTCGAACACGTACTCCAGTAACAGCACGTTACCGGGGCCACGCGCCGGGTCGAGCGTGATCGGATGCAAAGTTTCCGCTGCCCAGCGCATGCGTTTCGCCACCTGATTCAGTTCACGCTCGGCGACGCTCGGTGCGAGACCGGCCGTCAGCGCCAAGGCTTGCTGCGACAGCAGCGCCCCACGCTCACACAGGTCCAGCGGCGTCAGTTGCGACGGCTGCACCGTGACGTCGATCTCACCGCCACCGGCCGGGACAAAGCCGTGACGCAGCAGATCCAGCTCAATGCCGGCACCCATGCGCCGCATCAACGGCAACCAACTGCGCGTAAGGAAATCGACAGGCGGCGCCAACGGATTATGCGTACCGCCGCTGATCCGTACGCGACTTGTGCCCGGCGCCTGCAACAGCGCCGGCAGCAAGGTCTGCAACACCAACGTGCAACTGCCGGCCGTGCCGATCGCAAACCGGTAATCACCCGAACGAATCGCTCCCGGCTCGAAAAACAGCGCCTGCGAGCCCAGTTCCGCTCCCGCGATCCGTGCGCCGCAGACTTCGGCGGCCGCCATCACCGCCGTCAAATGCTGACGCAGCAGTCCCGGCCGACTGCGGCGGGCGCGAATCTGTTTAATGCGAAACGCCTGGCCCGTCACCATCGACAGGCTCAGCGCGCTGCGCAACACCTGACCGCCGCCAATCGCGCCGTCCAGTTCAATCACTTGCTGTTCCATTTCATTCCTTATGCGTACAACCCGACGGTCTCCCTGAGGTAGTCATCCAGTCGTCGCGAGTCTTCCTGAGTTCTGAGTAATGTGGGCACATCGCGCTCGAGTTCGGCAGTGATGAACCTGTGCAGTGCCGGACGACGCGGGCCGTAGGCGCGCTCGTCGGCATTGCGTTTAAGTGCCAGCAGTTCGTCGACTTCAGCGAGCAGTGCGCGGTCGTCGACCGTGGTCAGCAGGTCGGCGAAGGTCATCGGTGGACGCCCGCGCCCCTGATCGATCCAGCGCACCGCCAGCAACGGCCGCAGCACGTAGAAGTACTTCTTGAACCGTACGCTATCGCCTTGCAGGTACTGGCGAAAGTTGTTTTTCGCCATCGACAGATAGTGGTTGCGGGCTGCCGGCGGGCTGTAGAACGCTTCGGCCAGTTCCCGCAGTTGCGCAACCTGCGCGCTTTCGCTGCGGTACACCAATGGCGAGTCGAGCCACTCCAGCAACGTCGGATTGGACTTGCGCAACAACCCGAGGGTCTTGCGCAGTTCCCAGCCGCTGACGTCCAGCTCATCGTCCAATGGCCGCTCGATCACCGCGCGCGGCGTGTCGACCTGAACGAACCACTGCGGTTTTTCCACGTACACGAACCGTACGTCGTAGTCGCTGTCGGTCGAGGCAAAGCCCCAGGCCCGACTGCCGGACTCACAGGCGTACAACACCGTGACATTGCGCTCACGCTCTATACGCGCCAACTCTTCCAGTACCCGCGCACGCATCGTGGCGCACAGCGGGTGGCGTTCTGCAAATTCCATGACTGCTGATCCTTTTATCCTTTGACGCACACCACTTGCCGCAGGGTGTGCAGCACTTCCACCAACTCGCGCTGGGCGTGCATGACTTTGTCGATGTCCTTGTAGGCCATCGGAATTTCGTCGATCACCGCTTCGTCCTTGCGGCACTCGACATGCGCCGTGGCGCGGATCTGGTCTTCGACGGTGAATGTATTCTTTGCCTTCGTTCGGCTCATGGTGCGGCCGGCGCCGTGGCTGCAGGAGCTGAACGACTCTTCGTTGCCCAGGCCGCGCACAATGAAACTCTTGGCGCCCATCGAACCCGGAATGATCCCGAGTTCACCTTTCTTCGCCGACACCGCGCCTTTGCGGGTGACCAGGATTTCTTCGCCGAAATGCCGCTCTTTCTGCACGTAGTTGTGGTGGCAGTTGACCGCTTCCAGCGCCACCTCGAACGGTTTGCGAATGATCTGGCGCGTGGCCTGAATCACCGCGCGCATCATCAATTCGCGGTTCTGTCTGGCGAAGTCCTGCGCCCAGCTCACCGCTTCCACGTAATCATCGAAGTGCTGGCTGCCTTCTTCGAAGTACGCCAGGTCACGATCCGGCAAGTTGGCGATATGTTGCCGCATATCCGCCTGAGCCATCTGAATGAACAGGTTGCCAATGGCGTTGCCGACACCGCGAGAACCACTGTGCAACAT
The DNA here is from genome assembly GCF_058787295.1 of Pseudomonas sp. FW305-3-2-15-E-TSA4. NCBI lineage: Bacteria > Pseudomonadati > Pseudomonadota > Gammaproteobacteria > Pseudomonadales > Pseudomonadaceae > Pseudomonas > Pseudomonas sp. FW305-3-2-15-E-TSA4. The sequence goes on from NZ_JBYSZP010000005.1 coordinate 167,953, forward strand.
GAACCAGACCCGGTTGGCTTCATCCAGGCACACTTCGATGAAGTGGTTGCCGCTGCCGAGCGTGCCCAGATGCCCACGGTTGTTGGTGTTGGTCAGTTTCGGGTACTTGTCGGTGATCAGTTTGAAACGTGGCTGAAGCCCCGCCCAGGCCTGATCGGCTTGCTGCGGAATCTCGTCCCACGCGCCCTTGTCGCGCCGAGAACGGTTCGAACTGCGGCCATGGGGCACCGCTTGCTCGATGGCGCTGCGCAGACCTTGCAGGTTGTCCGGCAAGTCGGCTGCGGTCAGCGACGTGCGTGCGGCGATCATGCCGCAACCGATGTCCACGCCGACGGCCGCAGGGATGATCGCGCCCACCGTCGGAATCACGCTGCCAATAGTCGAGCCCTTGCCCAGATGCACATCCGGCATCACCGCCAGATGCTTGAAGATGAATGGCATCTTTGCCGTGTTCATCAGCTGCTCGCGGGCCTCGTTTTCCACCGGGACGCCTTCAGTCCAGAGTTTGATCGGCTTGCCGTTGGCGACTTCGAGCAGTTGGTAAGTGTGTGCTTTCATTTCTCTATTCTTTATTCGTTGGCCGATGATTCGGCGTTGTTCCGTCATGTGCAGCGACAAAAAAACAGACACTGTGGCTCTGCCAGTCGAGCCCCCGTTGCCGGGGCGGGATTCGAACCCGCGTTCCGATGGAGTACCTGTTGCATTCGCTGCCTTCTTTTTCAATAAGGTGGCACGACAAAAGTTGATGACTGTTGCGCGTCGCCGCGCACCGGGGTTAACCGGCCTCAGATGTACAGCCATCAGGCATTCGTGCCGTCACACACGCTGACAAGGGTTTGATGAGACGTCTTGGATGTAGTCCCACCGGCATTCAGCGCCTGTGACAAATCAATTCATTGCATCTTCTCGATCGCTTCGACCCAGTGCTGGGCACCGTAACGACCGCTGGTGAACTGCTCGACCACATCGAACACCGCATCGCTGAAACCGCCGACATTCAGAATGTCGTCGCGGTCGGCTGCCTGCGTTGCATAACCCGGCTGGATATCGATGCACACCAGCCGTGCCTGCGGGTTGATCCGCTTGATGCGCTCCCACTGGAGCATGGTCTCACTGGCACCACGGCGCCGCGTGTCGATCCAGGACTCGTTGTCCGATACCAGAATCAACGTATCGACCCTGGCCTTGCTGTCCGCCAGTTTCTTCAATGGCGCCGAGCAGTTGGTGCCGCCGCCAAAGGCCGCGGCCAGTTTCTCCGCATTGCTGATCACGCTGTCCCGTGGGTTGAGCTTGATATCCACCACCTTCACTTCGAACGGCATCACCCGCGCCGCCGGCTGTTTGCGCAACACCGCTGCCGCGACCAGTGCCGCCACATCGATGCAACGCACCGCCGTGGTCGCGCCCTGACGATAACCGGTCGCCGGGCTGCCCATCGAACCCGATACGTCCGGGCAAACCACCACCGCGCCTTCCAGCTTCGGCACGTTGGCCAGCGACAGCTCAAGTGCATCCTGCAACGCCTCGCGGATCTGCAGCGGTACGTTATCGCCAACCATCCGATAGGCCGCCAGCAACTGGTATGGATAAACCCGCGCCTTAGCCACTTCTTGCGGATCTGCAAGTCGCGCGGCCACGTACTCGACGCAACCCGGTACCTCGAACGCGCCATGCCGCTCCAGGGTGTTGAGGTTGATGCGCAATCCCTGCCAGCCCATGTTGTAAGCCTGCGCAGCCCATTGCTCTTTGCTCAGGGTTTCGTTGCCGAGCAGTTGGAACGGTACCGCGGGTACTTGATGACTCGCGCCGCTGCGAAATGCCAGCAGATCGCGGGTCAACTCAGGCAATGCCTGCACATCCACCGGTTTACCGATCAACCACGCGAAGAATGCTTCGCGCCAGGCCTCAGCCGGCTTTGGGTGAACCATCTTCACCACGTCCGCCAGCGATGGCTGGTTGCCAATCGACGCTTGCAGCAGTTGACGTTCGGTCGCGCGGTTCAGCCAGTTCTGCACCAGACGCTTGGGTTGCGAACCAAGGGATTTGCGCCCGGTGGCGCCACTGCGCAGGATCTGCACGTAGTTGCGCAACATCTTGCCGCTGTCGATCACTTGTTCAAACACCTCAGGCACCAGCGTCGAACGGTTTGCCGTTAACGCCGCGAGCAGCAATGCCGGCATGTCTTTCATGTGGCCCTTTTGGCGAGCGTAGACAGCAGCCTTCGCCACGAAACGGCTGTCGAGTTCAGCCACCAGCTTCAATACTTGATCCAGCTGGCTTTCAGCGCTGGCGTAAAACGTCTGGTTCAGGCAACCGGTGACCGCCAGCTGGGCCAGTTGATGCTTCGGCGTGTAGGCATATGCCGAGGCACCGGAGGCATTCAAAGTGTCGCAGGCTGGCAGCTGTTTCGATTGCGTGTTGAAGAGTTTGAAGTTGGCCATCGTGGCGTCTCGCTGTGTTGTCCTGTTCGTTGCGATAGATATTGCAGCGGCTGTGCCAGTTTTTGAGAGGCGCAAAATTTATTTTTTATCTTATTGATTTATATAGTTTTTTTATTTTTTATCGATTTCTTTGAGCTGAACCGAAGACAAACCCAGTGTGAGAAACCTATCATTTGATATCGTCATTTATCTTTTGAGATAGCCATGCCCAACAAACGCACCGTCGCCATCGGTTTTATCGGCGCCACCCTGGACCGCGTTGGCAAAGGCGCCAATCGCTGGAGCCACTGGCGACCGAGCGTTGGCCTGTGCCAGCAACCGGACGTGCTGATTCATCGTCTGGAACTGATTCACGGTATCGACGCGCGCGACATCAGCCTCGCTGAACGGGTTCGCGCCGATATCCAGCAGGTCTCGCCGGAAACCGAGGTACACCTGCACCCCATGGCACTGCGCAATCCGTGGGATTTCGAAGAGGTCTACGGCGCACTGCATGACTTCACGACGGCCTACAGCTTCGATACCGAGCACGAGGACTATCTGGTTCACATCACCACCGGCACCCACGTCGCGCAGATTTGCTGGTTCCTGCTGACCGAAGCACGCTATCTGCCGGCGCGCCTGATCCAGACCTCCCCCGCCCGACGCAAAAGCGAAGATGAACAAGCCACCGGCACTCACGCGCTGATCGACCTCGACCTGTCGCGTTATGACCGCATTGCCTCGCGTTTCGCCAACAAACGCCTCGAGGGCCTGGAGTTCTTGAAGTCCGGCATCGCCACCCGTAACGCGGCGTTCAACCGCTCCATCGAACAGATTGAACGCGTGGCCGTGCGCTCCAAGGCGCCCATGCTGCTGATCGGCCCGACCGGCGCCGGCAAATCGTTTCTCGCCCGACGCATCTATGAACTCAAACGCAGCCGCCATCAAATGCAGGGCCGGTTTGTTGAGGTCAACTGCGCCACCCTGCGGGGCGACGGTGCGATGTCGGCTCTGTTCGGTCACGTCAAAGGCGCATTCACCGGAGCGCAGAACGCCCGCGACGGCCTGCTACGGGCAGCGGACGGCGGCATGTTGTTTCTCGATGAAATCGGGGAGCTGGGCGCGGACGAACAGGCGATGCTGCTCAAGGCGATCGAAGAAAAGCGCTTCTTTCCGCTTGGCTCCGACAAGGAGGTCGACAGCGACTTCCTGATCATCGCCGGCACTCACCGCGATCTGCGCAGCCGCGTCGCCGAAGGCCTGTTCCGCGAGGATCTGTACGCGCGCATCAACCTCTGGACATTTGATTTGCCCGGCCTGGCCGGCCGCCGCGAAGACATCGAGCCCAACATCGATTTCGAGCTCGAACGTCACGCTCGCGATCACGGCCAACTGGTGCGCTTCAACCTCGAAGCGCGCCGACGCTACCTCGCCTTCGCCAGCTCTCGGGAAGCGGCATGGCTGGGCAACTTTCGCGAATTGTCAGCGTCGATTACCCGGATGGCCACGCTGGCGGACAGCGGACGAATTGATGAGGCGCAAGTGCAGGAAGAAATTGATCGACTGCGTTATGCGTGGGGGCTGGCGCAAGCGGACGGCGTGTCGGATGACCTCCCGGGAGACGCCGCTAGCCTCGACCTGTTTGATCGACTGCAATTGAAAGCGGTAATTGACGTATGTCGGCAAGCGGACAGACTGTCGGATGCCGGACGCAGACTGTTCGGCGTATCGCGCCAGGCCAAGGCGCAGCCGAATGATGCAGATCGCTTGAGAAAATACCTGAGCCGCTTCGGGATTGAATGGGCCGACTTGCAAGGCCGCAAAACATAGCGCCCTCGACTGAGGCACACAGCTTGCACGAAAGCAGATGCACTCATAAGCTCGACATTCATTGCCGGCCACCCGAAAAATAATGCCCCATGAGAGCCACTACAACTTGAGCGAGCTTTTTGATTTCCTGGCAGCACTCGTCGCTTACGATGACTTCAGATCAAGGCGGCGCAGTAATCGTGTGTTTTCGCGCCGCTTTGTCGCGGTCATGTTTGTGGTCGGCTTGGTAGAAATCCTTCTACTTTCACATTGGGCCGGGTATCTGTGACTTTACCGCTCGTCCAACGGCCAGCACCTTAGGCCTGTTCATGCCTCCAAAGAGTTACCCACATCGCGCGGAAGACTCAGATCATGAACAAGTCGATTGCAACCCTGACGCTTGCAAGCCTGCTGTTGACTGGCTCGCTCTTCACGCAGACCAGTTCGGCAGCAACACCGACGGCCTCCTCCGGCACAAATCAGGCGCAAAGCTCAGAGTCCAACGAGGAAAAGGCCAATAAAAAAGGCGAAGAAGCGTCAGGCTCAAACTCCGGCGCCGAACCGCAAGAAACGCAGAAGGACGCCGCAACCTCCAGTGACTCGGAGGATATTCAGCAAGATTCGAAACCTTAACACTTGGGCGACTGCCGTCGCCCACTTGACTCACCTGACACGAATCACAATTGTTGACGCAAGCATGTCGCCCAGGCGTTTGCGCGAGCCAAAGAAAATGAAAATCCAGTCGAGGATGTTCAGAAACGGCGTTGTGATATTGCGTATGAACGATTGATACAGATTGCAGTTCAAGTAGCTACGCTCATCAATCACCGACATCCCCAGCAGCTTTTTACCCAGGCTTTGCCCGTTGGGCATTGCGTCGGAAAACAGGTAATACGCCACACCCGTACCAAGAGCCAGGACAGCCACCACATTTGGCGGCAAACCAATAAACTCCGCCAGCCGTCCTACGAAGAGGATCAAAAAGTAGGTGATCAACGTATCGATGATCTGCCCACCCCAGCGACGGCCCAGCCCTGCGAGATTTTTCGGCTTTTGATATTCACTGCTGGTATTGCTGATGTCCATGCGCCTTCGCTCGATCGGAATTTAGATGACTAAGTATCGGCACCCGATCGCCAATATTTAGTGGCGCTTCAGAGGCGAGCGCACTGACAGTACGGTCTATCAAACCCCGCAATACTGCTGCACATGGCTCGGCTCACTGAAGGTAAAGAAGTAGAAGGAAATCAGCCCTGACAGGCAGAGTATTAACCCGACATCAGAGTAACTGCGCAGAACCTTTGCCGAGCTTGCGTGCCAACTCGACATTCATTTCGAACTGTTCGCTAACATCAATCGCCGTACGGCGACTCTTTTCGACTGAGCCTTCCCGAGTCCAGAGAAATGGGAAAAACGAAAAGCACTGATCCGCTTCCAGCGCCTGCAGGTCGCGAATCCAGCCGTTCCAGCGCAAACCGTCGTAGAAGGTCGCAAGCCGATCGCTCAACGCCCAACCAAGGAAGTCGGTGTAAGCAATGTGCAATGGCTCCCACAAGAGCGTGTCAGGCGCCCAGTAATACATCGCCCCAACCTCTTCACCCAAACCACCGCCATTGAGAGCAAAAAAACCTCCAGCGGCATCGTCGGCGACCAACATATAAGCATCAGCACGGCCGCCATTCCAATCCAGAAGATTTCGCGGTAATTGCAGATGCCCGGAGCCGAGCACACGTAACCAGCCGTGATCAATCAACAGCCCACCCGTTTCGAAGGCGATCGCACCTAAAGTCGATTTAGTCGTGAGCTGAAGACCTGAAAGAACTCTGCCATTTTCGGTGGAGGGAGGGAGTAACTGATAGTTGAGTACGGCTTCCCCCAGCATTTTTTCAATGATGGGCAGCGCCGGATCCCGCTTGTCTATCAAGTGATCCAAATTTTTCATCCAGCGACCTTTTTTTGCGCGAGCTTTGCGCAGGCACAAAAAAGCCGATCTAGATGATCGGCTTAAGTGTCTGATTTTACTCAGGAATAATGGTCGGGACGGAGTGATTCGAACACTCGACCCCTAGCACCCCATGCTAGTGCGCTACCGGACTGCGCTACGCCCCGACTGGTTTGAAACCCGCCCCTCGTCTCGAAGAGCGCTCAAGAATATATCGCAAGCTTTTGAAAACTGGAAGTATTCAAACGCAGCTTTTTATTTCTTGAGCACCACCAGTACATCTTCAAGCTCAGCGATCATCTGGCGGATCATTTGCTTGTACTGGGTGGTGTCGTCTTTGGCTTCATCACCGGACAGACGCAAGCGTGCGCCGCCGATGGTGAATCCCTGATCGTAAAGGAGCGCGCGGATCTGCCGGATCATCAGCACATCCTGGCGCTGATAATACCGGCGGTTTCCGCGGCGTTTGACGGGGTTGAGTTGAGGAAACTCCTGCTCCCAGTAGCGCAGCACGTGTGGCTTTACCGCACACAGCTCGCTGACTTCACCAATGGTGAAGTAGCGTTTGCCCGGGATGACGGGTAGTTCGTCGTTATGACTTGGTTCCAGCATAAGCCTCAACTCGGGCCTTCAACTTCTGCCCTGGACGAAAGGTGACCACACGGCGAGCCGTGATCGGGATTTCTTCCCCCGTTTTCGGGTTGCGGCCAGGCCGCTGGCGTTTGTCCCGAAGGTCGAAATTGCCGAAACCGGACAATTTGACCTGCTCGTTGTCTTCAAGAGCGTGCCTGATTTCCTCGAAAAACAGTTCAACCAATTCCTTGGCTTCCCGCTTGTTCAGGCCCAGCTCTTCATACAGACGTTCCGCCATCTCAGCTTTCGTCAAAGCCCCCATACGTCACTTCCTTAACGTGGCGTTCAACCTTTGTTCGAGCGAGGTGAGGATATTTTGCGTCGTCGAATTCACCTCATCGTCATTAAGAGTGCGCGATGGATGCTGCCAGGTCAAGCCAACTGCAAGGCTTTTTCTATCAGGATCAATACCTTTACCCTGATACACGTCAAACAGCCTGAGATCCGTGAGCCATTCGCCTGCATTTTCACGAATTACGTCCAATACAGCCGAGGCCGCGACGTCTTTGTGTGCGATCAGTGCAAGGTCACGACGCACTTCAGGAAAACGCGACAACTCGTGGAATTGCGGCATTTTTCCGGAAGCGACTTCAGCCAGAACCAGCTCGAAGACGAAGACCGGACGATCCAGGCCCAGGGCTTTGGACAGCTCGGGGTGAATCGCACCGATAAAGCCGACTTCACGCCCGTCCCGTTCGATGCGCGCGGTTTGACCCGGGTGCAGCGCCGGGTGTTTACCCGGAGTGAAAGTGAAGGTATCCAGTGCACCGGCAAAGCCCAACACCGCTTCAACATCAGCCTTCACGTCGAAGAAATCGACGGTGTCGCGACCCTGCGCCCAACCTTCCGGCAGACGGCTGCCACAAACAACACCCGACAGCATCGGTTCTTGCTTCAGACCTTCCAGCTGACCGACGAAGCGCAGACCGCTTTCGAACAGACGCACGCGATCCTGCTGGCGGTTCAGGTTGTGCTGCAACGCCTTGACCAGGCCCGGCCACAGCGAGGAACGCATGGCAGCCATATCATTGGAAATCGGGTTGGCCAGCAACAGCGGCTCAACGCCCGGGTTGAACAGTTCGAACTGTTTCGGATCTATGAAGCTGTAAGTGATCGCTTCCTGATAACCACGGGCTACCAGCAGACGACGCAGTTCAGGCAATTCGCTGCGTGCTTCAGCCTTGGCTTGTGGCGCCAGACGCGCTTGCGGATAACGAACCGGCAGACGGTTATAGCCGTACAGACGCGCCAGCTCTTCGATCAGATCGACTTCCAGACTGATGTCGAAGCGGTGACTTGGCACTTCTACGCGCCACTGCTCTGCGCCGTCAGCGGAAATCTTCAGACCCAAGGCGCTGAGCAGACGCTCGACCTGCGCCGAATCCATTTCCATCCCCAGCATCTGGGTGATGCGCTGCGCACGCAGGGTGATCGGCGCGATCGACGGCAGGTGCTGTTCGCTGACGGTCTCGATGATCGGGCCGGCTTCACCACCGGTAATTTCCAGCAGCAGGCCAGTGGCGCGCTCCATGGCTTCACGGGCCAGTTGCCAGTCCACGCCACGCTCGTAACGGTGCGAGGCGTCGGTGTGCAGGCCGTAGGAACGAGCCTTGCCCGCCACAGCGATCTGATCGAAGAAGGCACTTTCCAGGAAAACGTCGCGAGTGGTTGCGGACACACCGCTGTGCTCGCCACCCATTACGCCGGCAATCGCCAGAGCGCGGGTGTGGTCGGCAATCACCAGGGTATCGCTACGCAGGCTGACTTCCTGACCGTCGAGCAAAACCAGCTTCTCACCCTCTTCCGCCATACGCACGCGGATGCCGCCATTGATTTCGGCGAGATCGAAAGCGTGCAGTGGCTGACCCAGCTCAAGCATCACGTAGTTGGTGATGTCGACGACAGCGTCGATGCTGCGCACATCGGCGCGGCGCAGACGTTCAACCATCCACAGCGGGGTTGGTTTGGACAGATCAACGTTACGGATGACACGACCCAGGTAACGCGGGCAGGCGGCAGGCGCCAGCACTTCTACCGGACGCACTTCGTCGTGCACAGCCGGAATGGTCATGACCACCGGGCGAGTGACCGGCGTGTCGTACAGCGCACCCACTTCACGGGCCAGACCGGCCAGCGACAGGCAGTCGCCACGGTTCGGGGTCAGGTCGACCTCGATGCTGGCATCTTCCAGATCCAGGTACACACGGAAATCTTCGCCCACCGGCGCATCGGCCGGCAGTTCCATCAGACCGTCGTTGCCTTCACCGACCTGCAGCTCGGCTTGCGAGCACAGCATGCCGTTGGACTCGACGCCACGCAGCTTGGCCTTCTTGATCTTGAAGTCGCCCGGCAGTTCGGCACCGATCATGGCGAACGGAATCTTCAGGCCCGGACGCACGTTTGGCGCACCGCACACGACCTGGAAGGTTTCCGCACCATTGCTGACCTGGCACACACGCAACTTGTCGGCATCAGGGTGCTGCTCGGTGCTCAGCACCTCGCCCACGACCACGCCGCTGAATATACCGGCGGCCGGGGTCACGCTATCGACCTCCAGACCCGCCATCGACAGACGAGCAACCAGCTCGTCGCGACTTACCTGCGGGCTAACCCAGCCACGCAGCCATTGTTCACTGAATTTCATCCTGCTCTCCTAAGAATTCGTTACGACTAGCGAAATTGCGCGAGGAACCGCAAGTCGTTGTCGAAGAACAGACGCAAGTCGTTCACGCCGTAACGGAGCATTGCCAGACGCTCGACACCCATGCCGAAGGCAAAACCGGAGAACTCTTCCGGATCGATGCCGGACATGCGCAGCACGTTCGGGTGCACCATGCCGCAGCCCATGACTTCCAGCCAGCCGGTCTGCTTGCAGACGCGGCAGCCTTTACCGCTGCACATCACGCATTCCATGTCGACTTCAGCGGATGGCTCGGTGAACGGGAAGTACGAAGGACGGAAACGGACGGCCAGCTCTTTTTCAAAGAACACCCGCAGGAATTCTTCGATGGTGCCTTTGAGGTCGGCGAAATTGATGTCGCGATCGACCAGCAGGCCTTCGACCTGGTGGAACATCGGCGAGTGGGTGATATCGGAGTCGCTGCGATACACACGGCCAGGGCAAACGATGCGGATCGGCGGCTGCTTGGACTCCATGGTGCGGACCTGTACCGGCGAGGTATGGGTGCGCAGCAACATGTTGGCATTGAAATAGAAAGTGTCATGCATCGACCGGGCCGGGTGGTGGCCTGGGATGTTGAGCGCTTCGAAGTTGTGATAGTCGTCTTCGACCTCAGGGCCTTCGGCGATGCCGTAGCCGATGCGGGTGAAGAACTGCTCGACTCGTTCCAGAGTCCGGGTCACAGGATGCAGACCACCGGAGGTCTGGCCACGGCCCGGCAACGTCACGTCAATGGATTCGGCAGACAGTTTGGCAGCCAGTTCGGCTTCTTCAAACAGAGCCATGCGCGCATTGAGAACGCCTGTAACACGCTCCTTGGCAACGTTGATCAGGGCGCCGACTTGCGGACGCTCTTCTGCCGGCAAATTCCCCAGGGTCTTCATCACCTGAGTCAATTCACCCTTTTTGCCAAGGTATTGAACCCGGATTTGCTCCAGGGCATTGATATCTTCAGCGCTTTGCACAGCCTCTAGTGCTTGAGAGACCAGCGCATCCAGGTTTTCCATGTACAGACTCCAGATACAAAATAGGGGAAGAGCTTGAAGGCTCTTCCCCTATTTATGACGTTTAACACCTGGCCCCACAGAGGTGAGGCCGGGTGACTGTCGGGGGTACTTAAGCCAAGGTGGCTTTAGCTTTCTCGACAATCGCAGCAAACGCCGCTTTTTCGTTCACTGCCAGATCAGCCAGAACCTTACGGTCGATCTCGATGGACGCTTTTTTCAGGCCAGCGATGAAACGGCTGTAGGACAGACCGTTAACACGAGCACCAGCGTTGATACGAGCGATCCACAGAGCGCGGAACTGACGTTTTTTCTGACGACGGTCACGGTAGGCGTATTGGCCTGCCTTGATTACCGCTTGCTTGGCAACACGGAATACGCGGGAGCGTGCGCCGTAGTAGCCTTTAGCAAGTTTCAGAATTTTTTTGTGACGCTTACGGGCAATGACGCCACGCTTTACACGAGCCATGAGTTACTTCCTCTATTCTTGACTAAAATTAACGAAGGCGCAGCATGCGCTCGACTTTTGCCACGTCAGACGGATGCAGCAAGCTGCTACCGCGCAGTTGACGCTTACGCTTGGTCGACATTTTGGTCAGGATGTGGCTCTTGAAAGCGTGCTTGTGCTTGATACCGTTAGCAGTTTTCAGAAACCGCTTAGCAGCACCACTTTTGGTTTTCATTTTTGGCATGTTCGGATACTCCGCATTCAGTTGATAAACATAATCAGAAGGCCTGCCGTGCCCTGTTGATTACTTCTTCTTTTTCGGGGCGATGACCATGATCAGCTGGCGTCCTTCCATCTTAGGATGCTGTTCGACCGAACCGTACTCGAGCAGGTCAGCTTCAACCCGCTTGAGGAGTTCCATCCCCAGCTCCTGGTGGGCCATCTCACGGCCGCGGAATCGCAAGGATACCTTGGCCCTGTCCCCGTCACTCAGGAAACGTACCAGGTTGCGCAGTTTTACCTGGTAATCCCCTTCCTCCGTCCCTGGACGAAACTTGATTTCTTTTACCTGAATCTGCTTCTGGTTTTTCTTCGCTGCTGCAATCTGCTTCTTCTTCTCGAAGATCGATTTGCCGTAGTCCATCACCCGGCAAACCGGTGGGACTGCGTCAGCAGAGATTTCTACCAGATCAAGCTTTGCTTCTTCAGCAATACGAAGCGCTTCATCAATCGAGACGATGCCAATCTGCTCGCCATCAGCGCCAATTAACCGAACCTCGCGTGCCGAGATATTCTCGTTGATCGGGGCTTTCGGTGCAGCTCGTTTATCTTGTCTCATTTCACGCTTAATAATAATTACTCCGAATCTGGGCGACCACGCCGGGAAACCGCTTGCGCGAGAAACTCAGCGAACTGGGCGACGGGCATCGAGCCCAGGTCAGCACCTTCACGAGTACGCACAGCGACAGTCTGCATCTCGACTTCCTTATCTCCGATAACCAAAAGATAGGGAACCTTGAGCAAAGTATGCTCGCGGATTTTAAAGCCGATCTTTTCATTTCTCAAGTCGGACTTGGCACGAAATCCGCTTTCGTTGAGAGTTTTTTCAACCTGAGCGACGAAATCTGCCTGTTTATCAGTGATATTCATGATCACTGCCTGGGTTGGCGCCAGCCACGCAGGGAATGCACCTTCGTAATGCTCGATCAGAATCCCGACGAAACGCTCGAACGAACCGAGGATCGCCCGGTGCAGCATCACTGGGTGTTTGCGGCTGTTGTCTTCGGAGACGTATTCGGCGCCCAGACGGACAGGCAGGTTGAAATCGAGCTGCAAGGTACCACACTGCCAGACGCGACCGAGGCAATCTTTCAGCGAGAACTCGATTTTCGGACCGTAGAACGCACCTTCACCCGGCTGCAGATCATACGGCAGACCCGCAGAATCAAGGGCTGCAGCCAGTGCCGCTTCGGCGCGATCCCACAGCTCGTCGGAACCTACGCGTTTTTCCGGACGAGTGGACAGTTTCATCTCGACGTCGGTGAAGCCGAAATCGCGGTAAACGTCCATGGTCAGCTTGATGAACGCCGCGGATTCGGCCTGCATCTGCTCTTCGGTGCAGAAAATGTGGGCGTCGTCCTGAGTGAACGCGCGCACACGCATGATGCCGTGCAACGCACCCGACGGCTCGTTACGGTGGCACGCACCGAACTCGGCCAGACGCATCGGCAGCTCGCGGTAGCTCTTCAGGCCCTGGTTGAACACCTGCACGTGGCATGGGCAGTTCATCGGCTTGATGGCGTAGTCGCGGCTTTCCGACTCGGTGGTGAACATGTTGTCGGCGTAGTTGGCCCAGTGCCCGGATTTCTCCCAGAGGCTGCGGTCAACCACTTGCGGGGTCTTGATCTCAAGGTAGCCGTTGTCACGCTGCACTTTGCGCATGTACTGCTCGAGCACTTGATACAGAGTCCAGCCGTTCGGGTGCCAGAACACCATGCCCGGCGCTTCTTCCTGGGTGTGGAACAGGCCCAGGCGCTTGCCGATCTTGCGGTGATCGCGCTTTTCCGCTTCTTCGATGCGCTGGATGTAAGCCGCCAGCTGCTTCTTGTCAGCCCAGGCTGTGCCGTAAACGCGCTGCAATTGCTCGTTCTTGGCATCGCCGCGCCAGTAGGCGCCGGACAACTTGGTCAGCTTGAAGGATTTCAGAAAACGCGTGTTCGGCACGTGCGGGCCGCGGCACATGTCGACGTATTCTTCGTGGTAGTACAGGCCCATGGCCTGTTCGTTCGGCATGTCTTCGACCAGACGCAGCTTGTAGTCTTCGCCGCGGGCCTTGAACACTTCAATCACTTCGGCGCGCGGAGTGACTTTCTTGATGACGTCGTAATCCTTGTCGATCAGCTGATGCATGCGCTGTTCGATGGCGGCCATGTCGTCCGGGGTAAAAGGACGCTCGAAGGCGATGTCGTAATAGAAGCCTTCGTCGATGACCGGCCCGATGACCATTTTCGCAGTCGGGTACAGCTGCTTGACCGCGTGGCCAACCAGGTGCGCACAAGAGTGGCGAATGATCTCCAGCCCCTCTTCATCCTTTGGCGTGATGATTTGCAGCGTCGCGTCGCTGTCGATGATGTCGCAGGCGTCGACCAGCTTGCCGTTGACCTTGCCGGCCACGGTGGCCTTGGCCAGACCGGCACCAATGGATGCGGCGACCTCGGCTACGGAAACCGGGTGATCGAATGAACGTTGACTGCCGTCGGGAAGAGTAATAGTTGGCATGGCGCCTCCTCTCCTAGTGGTGACCCCTACCAAAGGTCACGTGGGTTGGGATGAGCCAGTACAAGATCCGATCCAGGCCATTCAATGACGAACGCCTGCCTTACAGCGGCAGGAGCCTTGCGGCCAACCGGAAAACCGAACCAGAGTGACTGGGATTCAAATCAGAATTTTTCGCACGCTGACCGCTGCCGGGGCTGAAGGCCAACCGGAGCCTGAGAACGCTTGAGCCCGGCATGCTAGCACAGATGAGCGGTCATCGACGTCATCGAATTGAGGTGTTGCTGATTTGCGCATTTTTGCGGCGCGAAGTGAACTTGGGATATACGCTTTGCCTCAAATAGGCTGAGAATCGTCGCCGATATCAACCCAAGGAGTTTCCGACATGCGCCTCATCCGACTTTTTGCTTTCGCGGCCCCGCTGGCCCTGCTGCTGCCGCTGAGCGCCAACGCGGCCTGGCCTGCCGGCGTCAAAGCCCAATACATGAACGACTGCACCGCCGCAGCCAGCAAGAGCGTCAATCCGGCCGAAGCCAATAAACATTGCGCTTGCGGTGCCGACGTTCTGGAAAAGAAATTCACCACGCAAGAGATCGCGCAACTGATGGACAAGAACACCCCGCCAAGTGGTGAACTGGGTCAGCGCGCACTGAAAGAAATCTCGGTTTGCCGCGTGCAGAAATAAGCGCTGACGAATGTTTTTTCGGGCGTCCAGCAGGTTGAAAACCGCCAAAAAGACCCCGAAATCGATAATTTACGCAGGTTTTATAGCTTTTTTTACACCCTCTTCACTCGCCTGAAAGCCACTGAAACCGGGGCTTGCAGACATTTCAGAGGTTGAAATCGATGCAATATGAAAGCAAACAGCACGTCCGGGGGGCTACCAAAGCGAACATTTCGACTATGATACTCCGGTGTGCCCAGTTGGCCTGAGCAGCACAGTACTACTGAAAATATATGTTTCTTGGAGATACACCATGTCTAATCGCCAAACCGGCACCGTTAAATGGTTCAACGATGAAAAAGGCTTCGGCTTCATCACTCCTCAAGGTGGCGGTGACGACCTGTTCGTACACTTCAAAGCTATCGAATCCGACGGTTTCAAAAGCCTGAAAGAAGGCCAGACCGTCTCTTTCGTGGCTGAGAAAGGCCAAAAGGGTATGCAAGCTGCACAAGTTCGCCCAGAGTAATTTCCTGGCGCACTAAAAAAACCCCGTCCATGTGACGGGGTTTTTTATGCCTGCAACAAAAGCGGTCTGCGATCAGCCGCAGTTGACGCGAGTGACCACCAGGTTGTTGTCGGTGTTCAGATTCAGGCGATCGGAACGGTACTCCAGAGTGATCATGTCGGTTGGCTTGAGGAAGCGGGCGTTTTGCGCGCCAGCCTTGGCACGAGCCTGATCGAGCAGTTCCGGCGAAGCCTTTTTCCCGATGGCAAATTCCGCGGCTTTTGCTTCACAGCGGCTATGACCGGCATCGGTCGCCACAGGATCCTTTGCCGACTCGCTGGAGGTTGTGCTGCAACCGGCCAACATGGCAACGGCCATAAGTGCACCCAGAGACGCGAACTTCAAAGGCATGAAGCCTCCTTCTTTCAAATGGTTAAGCTGAGATCGTGCGACCGCCAATCCGGCGTTTGGTTTCACAGCCGGTGCCATCACCCTGCCCCACGACCCGGAAAAACGCTGAGTCTGCCTGAAGTGCGGGCACCGCATCCTCACGCAATCGTCACCGAATATTAACGACGCTCAATAGACGTCGATGTAATCAAGCGGCGGATTCGGCCAGTTGTCTTTCAGCGCGTTGAAAATCTGCATCACCCAGACTTCATCGCTGGCCGCAACATTGCCGACATAACCCGAGCCCTTGGCCCAGGTCTCCAGGCGAAACAGCAGGCCATCAATATCCTGGCCGCCGGTCACACCGGAAGAGATATAGGCAATCCCACCCTTGGTCACACGCAGTTGCGTGTGCTCATCATCGCTGGCCGACGCCAGCAACTGGCGCACAGCGTCGAGTGTCAGGCCGTCGGGGGTGTTCATATCGATCTGCACAGCACATTCCTTGGATCAGCCGGAAAAGACCAAGTGTCGCATAGCGCCGCGCTCATGCCTAAGTCGCAGTGCCAAACGCCCGCCAAAGTGGTTAACTCGCTTTCAGACATTTCCGACTTTTCGAGCGCACTCATGAACACCGTAAGCATCTCCGCCGACATCAAGGTTCATTGGCCGAAGGGGCACAGCTCGTACAGCCCGGGCAGTGCGGAGGAGTTGGCATTGATCAGCATCGATCTGCTGGTCAAGACGATGGGAACCCAGGGCGCACAAACGTTTATCGCCCAGGTGTTCGAGCGGTACCAGCATGACGGCGAGAACACGCAGGACACCGAGAGAAAATAAAAACCCGCAGGCTGGCACCTGCGGGCTCATGCCTTACTTCAAGCGCTTCAGACGCTCGGTCAGCAGATCGAAGAAGCCTTGAGCATCCCCATTTTCCACCCAGAAGGCGTTCTTCGGCGCCTTCAGACCGTCATACCAGTCAACGATGGTCTGGCCAAAAGTCGGACCTTCGCGACTATCCACCACAACGTTCACCGAACGACCGGTGAACAGCTCAGGCTTGAGCAGGTAAGCGATAACGGTAGCGTCGTGCACCGGGCCGCCCGGGATGCCGTAGTGCTCCATGTCACCCTTGATGTACTCGTTGAGGATGTCGCCAACAATCTTGCTTGCGTTGTTGTTCAGCGCGGCAATCTGTTTCAGGCGTGCGTCGCTGGTGAGGATCTTGTGGGTCACGTCCAGCGGCAGGTAGGTCAGTTTCACGCCGCTCTTGAGTACCACTTCCGCCGCTTGCGGGTCGGCGAACAGGTTGAATTCGGCCACCGGGGTGATGTTGCCGCCATTGAAGTGCGCGCCGCCCATGATCACCACTTCCTTGATGCCATTGACGATCTCAGGTTCCTGGATCAACGCCAGCGCCAGGTTGGTCTGCGGGCCAAGCATGGCGATGGTGATGCTGTGCGGCTTGGCTTTTTTCAGGGTGTCGATGAGGTAGTTGACCGCATTGCCTTCGGCCAAGCCTTTTTTCGGCTCATGCACGGTGACACCCGACAGGCCTTCCTTGCCATGGATGTTCTCGGCGTAGATCGGCGTACGCATCAGCGGTTTCGGCGCACCGGCATACACCGGAACGTCTTCGCGCCCTGCCCATTCGCGAGCCAGGCGCGCGTTGCGCGATGTCTTGTCGAGGCGCACGTTGCCGGCCACGGTAGTCAAGGCGCGGATGTTCAGTTCATCCGGCGATGCCAGGGCGAACAACAAGGCGACCACGTCGTCGGCACCCGGGTCGGTGTCGATGATCAGGTCGATCTTTTCAGCAGCCTGAGCGCCGGTGGCGGTAATAAAAGACAAAAGCAGCAGACTCCGAAGCAATTGGTGGAGTTTTTGAGCATAGCGGTGCATGGCGCATTCCTTGTGCTGATGAAAATGAAAGGGTCGGAACCCGATTAGAACGTTACCCCGGCCACCAGCACGATGTTGCAGTACGGCTGACATTCGCCTGTACGAACAATCGCCCGCGCCTGTCGGCTGAGAACCTTGAATTGCTCATGCGTCAGCAGATCGCGCCGACCGAGGGCACCCTCTTCTTGCAACTCGTCCAGCGCGACCAGGGCGGTCGGCTGCTTGTCGAGGATTTCGTTGGCCAGTACATGGCTTTCCACCTGCATCTCGCTGAGCACGACTTTCAGGGTACTGACGAAATCCGGAACACCATGGGTCAGCGCCAGATCAATCAATTCAACACCTGGTGGCACCGGCAGTCCGGCGTCACCGATGACCACCATGTCACCATGGCCCAGGGAGGCGATCAGCCGCGACAACGCGACGTTGAGCAGAGGAGTCTTTTTCATGCGGGTTTGAACGCCTGTACGTCGGACATGGTTGGAATGGAAGGCTGTGCGCCGGCCCGGGTCACAGACAGCGCTGCCGCGATCTGCCCGTACCGGATCGCCTCGGCCTCGGATTTGCCACTGGCGAGCGCCGCAGCAAAACCGCCGACGAAGGTATCGCCCGCGGCGGTGGTATCGACCGCCTGCACCTTTGGCGCCGGGAAGTGCTCGAAACCTTTGCCATTGGCAAACAGTGAACCTTGCGCACCGAGGGTAATGATGACCTTGCCCGCGCCCATTGCGATCAACTGGTTGGCAGCGCTTTCTGCGCTTTGCAGCGAATCGACCGGCAACCCGCTCAACGCGGATGCTTCACTTTCGTTGGGGATCAGGTAGTCGATGGCGGCAAACCAGTCTGCCGGTAGCGGACGACTGGCCGGCGCCGGATTGAGGATTACCGTCTTGCCCAACGTACGTGCCCGCTTGAGCGCATGCCCCACCGTTGCATCGGGGATCTCGAGCTGGCAGATAATCACGTCGGCCGCCTGCAGCACCGCATCAAAACGGTCGATCACGGCCGGGGTCATTGCACCGTTGGCGCCAGCAACGATCACGATCGCGTTCTGACTGTTGTCATCGACCACGATCAGCGCCACGCCACTGGAATCTTCGACCGTGCTCACCGCCTGACAATCGATCTGCTCGGCCAGCAATGCCTCACGCAATTGCACGCCGTAGTCATCGTTGCCAACACAGCCGACCATTGCCACCCGCGCACCCAGGCGCGCAGCAGCGACTGCCTGATTGGCGCCCTTGCCGCCGGACACGGTGGCAAAGGAATGACCGATCAGCGTTTCACCGCCCTTGGGCAGCCGTGGCGCCCGGGTGACCAGATCCATGTTCAGGCTGCCTATTACCACTACATTTGCTGGCATACATCACTACTCGTCAATTCGGTTTCAGCGGTACTCGGTGAATACGCCGGACAGCGGCGCAGTCGATTCGCGCAAGACAATACTCGGGGTCACGATCCGTTGATCGGTGACCAGACTCGGGGTAGCAATCCTTCGCAGCAACACTTCGGCAGCCATCTCGCCCAACTGCAGGATCGACTGGCCGACCGTGGTCAGCGCCGGGTACACGTAGCGACTCATCTGGATATCGTCGAAGCCGATCACCGACAGCTCGCTTGGCACGCGGACATTGCGCTCGGCCGCCGCGCGCAGCACACCGATCCCGATCATGTCGTTACCGGCGAAGATCGCACTCGGCGGATTGCTTTCAAGCAGGATCGCCGCCGCGTTGTAACCGCCAGTGCTGGTGAAATCGCTTTCCAGCATGCGCTCGGCCCGCACCTTGATGCCCGCCTCCTGCAGCGCCCGACAAAAACCGGCCTGACGCATTTGCGCCACGCTGGTGCTCGACGGACCACCGATGGTGGCGATATCGCGATGGCCCAGCTCCAGCAGATGCCGCGTCGCCAGATAAGCGCCATATTCATGGTCGATACGCACCAGGTCGGCGTCGACGCCATCCAGCCCGCGGTCGACGATGACCATCGGCGTCTTCACCCCGGCCAGCCCTTGCGCGAGCCCGATGTCGCCACCGGCGGAGGCGACGATCAGGCCGTCAATGCGCTTCTCCAGCAGCACGCGCAAATAGCTGCGCTGTTTTTCCGGGTTGTCGTCAGAATTGCAGAGGATCACGCAGTAGCCGTTACGCTCGCAGTAATCCTCGATGCCCCGTGCCAACTCGGCAAAATACGGGTTGAGACTGTTGGGCACCAATAAGCCAATGGTCGCAGTGGTCTTGGCTTTCAGCGAACGCGCCACCGCACTCGGCACATAGTCGAGGCTTTTGATGGCCGCCTCGACCTTCAACCGCACTTCCTGGCTGACCGGGCGCGTCTTGTTCACCACGTGAGAAACCGTGGTGTAGGAAATCCCCGCGAGCGCCGCCACATCCTTGATCGTTGCCATCTGTTAGCCCCGTCGACTGGCGCGCTGGCTGCGATAGGTATCGAGCACTACCGCGATGACAATCACCGCGCCGGTGATGATGCGTTTGGTTGGCTCGGTCGCGCCGATCTGCGCCAGACCGGCGGCCAGTACCGAAATGATCAACACACCGAAAAAGGTACTGATCACCGAACCACGGCCACCCATCAGACTGGTGCCACCGATCACCACGGCGGCGATCACTTGCAATTCGAGACCGGAGCCGGCATTCGGGTCTGCAGCTTCCAGACGGGAAATCTGGAACAGTGCGGCAATCCCGGCCAGCAGCCCCATCAGGCTGAACACCAGAATCTTGTACGGTTTTGGATTGATCCCGGCCAGCCGCACCGCTTCCTCGTTGGTGCCGATACCGATCAGGTAACGACCAAACACGGTGCGGGTCAGCACAGCTTGCGCAATAAATATCACCAGCAAGGCAATGATGAACGACGGCGAAATGCCGAACGCGATCGGGTTCGACAGCCAGGCAAACGAATCACCGATGTAGGCGGTGCGCGAACCGGTCATCTGGTACGCCAGGCCACGGGCCATTTCCAGCACACCGAGCGAAACGATGAACGACGGAATGCGCCACGCCACGGTGATCGAACCGGTCACCGTTCCCGCCAGTGCCGCCACCGCCATACCGAGCAACGCGGCCGGCAACACGCTCCAGCCCCAGCCGAGAATCGCCACGCTGACTGTCGAAGCGGCAAGTGCCAGCACCGAACCGACCGACAGGTCGATGCCGCCGATGATCAGTACAAAGGTCATGCCCACCGCCAGCACCATCAGATCGGGAATCTGGTTGGCCAGCGTGCTGAAAGTGTCATAGGACAGAAAGTGGCTGCTCATCATCGAGAACAGCGCCACCATCGCCAACAAGGCCCCGGCCAGGCCCAGATAGGTGCCCAGACCGTAGAAATTGCCACTACGTTTGCCGGCGGAAGATGCAGTTTTCATGGGAGATCCCTAGGCGCCGCTTCATTGAGCAACGCATCACGTTTTTGGTAGCCGGCGAACGCGGCGGCAAGCAAATCATCCTGGGTCCAGCTGTCGCGCTCGAAGGTATCGATCAAACGCCCTGCCGACAGCACACCGATCCGGTCGCAGATCAGCATCAGCTCGCGCAGGTCACTGGACACCACCACCAGCGCCTTGCCCTGACGCGTCAACTCGCCCAGCAAGGCGTAGATATCGAACTTGGCACCGACATCGATGCCGCGGGTCGGCTCGTCGAACAACAGCACCGAGCAATCGCGCTCCAGCCAGCGGCCGATCACCACTTTCTGCTGGTTGCCGCCAGACAATTCCGACACCAACTGAGTTGGGCTGGAACTGCGGATGCGCATGGCGTTGATCTGACGCTGCGCCAGGGAAATTTCGTCGCTGGCATTGACGATTCCTGCCCTGGAAATCTCCGGCATGTTGCCCAGGGCGATGTTGGCGCTGATCGACTGACTGAGCAGCAAGCCTTCACCCTTTCGGTCTTCGGTGATCAAGGCAATGCCATGGTTCACCGCATCAACCGGCGAACGCACACTGACCACCTGTGCCGGCGAACCCAGCGCAATCGTGCCGCTGTCGGCCAGATCGGCGCCGAAGATCAGTCGCAGCAATTCGGTGCGCCCTGCCCCGATCAGCCCGGAAATCCCGAAGATCTCGCCGGCACGCACTTCGAAGGATACATCGCGCACCTTGTCGGAGCGGGTCAGGCCCTTGACCGTCAGGGCCGGGGCGCCGATCTTGCGCGGGCCCATGTCGATGTGTTCGCCCAGTTCGCGACCGACCATCAAGGTGACCAACTGCTCACTGTTGTAGTTGGCCATCGGTTCGACGCAGACCAGATTGCCGTCACGCAGCACGGCAATGCGTTGCGCGACGCGCGCCAGCTCTTCGAGGCGGTGCGAGATATAGATGATGGAGACGCCACGCGCCTGCAAGCGAGTGATCTGCTCGAAGAGCATTTCCACCTCGCGGGCGGTGAGCATCGCAGTCGGTTCATCAAGGATCAGCACATGGCAATCGCCGATCAGGTTGCGTGCGATTTCGACCATCTGTTGATGGCCAATGCCCAGTTCGCCGACCAGGGTGTCCGGGTCAATGGCATCGAGGCCAACCTGCGCCATGGCCTCGATCGCGGCTTTGCGCAATTGCTTGCGACTGATCCAGCCGCCGTTGCTCGGCAGGTTGTCGAGAAACAGGTTTTCCGCCACCGAGAGGGTCGGCAGCAGATTGAGTTCTTGCATGACCATGCGCACGCCGAGCTCTTCGGCCTGGGTGCGACTGCCCGGACGGTAGTCCTTGCCCTGGAATTGCATCTGACCGGTGGTGGGCGTAACCAGCCCCCCAATGATCTTCGACAGCGTGCTTTTACCGGCGCCATTCTCACCGGTCAGCGCCAGCACTTCACCGCGCATCAGCGTCAAGTCGATGCCCGTGAGCACCGGTTGCGCATAGGTCTTACCGATACCGCTGACCGAGAGGACAGCGTTCGGGGCGGAAACTGACATAAAAAACTCTCCATGCGCTCGTCCGGACGGACGAGCGCCGTTGTGTCGCCGGAAGACTTACTTAGTGACCAACTCGACTGGCGTTTCGATCACGCCATTGACGCCGCTGTCGACTTTTTCGCCCTTGAGGATTTTCAGCGCAGTCTCGATACCGAACACGGCCTGCTTGGCAGCGAACTGATCGGCCGTCGCCAGCACACGACCGTCCTTGAGCATCGGCTTGATCGCATTGATGTTGTCGTAACCGACCACTTGGACCTTGCCCGCCTTACCGGCAGCGCGCACAGCGGAAACAGCGCCAACGGCCATGCTGTCGTTACCCGCCAGCAGCGCCTTCACATCCGGGTATTCGCTGAGAATCGACGCAGCAACCTTGTTGCCCTTGTCGATCTCCCAGTCACCGGATTGCAAGGAGACAACCTTGATCTGCGCCGCCTCCATCGCATCCTTGAAGCCTGCGGTGCGTTGCTGGGCGTTGGTGGTGGTGGACACGCCTTCGATGATGCCGACCTCGTCACCGGCCTTCAGTTGCTTGGCCAGGTATTCGCCGACCAGACGCGCACCTTTGCGGTTGTCCGGGCCTACGAAAGGCACGCTGATGTTTTTGCTTTTGACGATCTGCGGATCAAGCTGGTTGTCAATGTTGATCACAGTGATGCCGGCATCGACGGCTTTCTTGATCACCGGCACCATGGCTTTGGAATCGGACGGTGCGATAACGAGCGCGTTGACCTTGGCCAGAATCATCTGCTCGACGATACGGGTCTGGCCGGCGGTATCGGTCTCGTCCTTGATGCCGTTGGAGATCAGGTCGAAGTCGGCGGAGTGTTCTTTCTGGTAGGCCTTGGCGCCATCTTCCATGGTCAGGAAGAATTCGTTGGCCAGGGATTTCATGACCAGTGCGACTTTGGGTTTTTCCGGGGACTCGGCGAAAGCCGAAGAGACAGGTAGTGCGGCGGCTGCGGCAGCCAGCATAGCGACAGCAAGAAGACGTCCAGCGAATGGCAGCTTCATGGGTTCACTCCGATCTTATGATTATTGTGAGCAACGCTCGCGCTGGCGTAAGCTTCAGCGCTCTCTTCCGGATAATAGTGCACCGGGGAAGCCGCGCAAACGTTTGCGTAGACCGAACTATGCGAATCCCGCCGACATTTGTCAACAATCAGAAATCGTCGTTGTATTGCGGGGCGCAATCGTCTGATTCACCCCTTACCGCTTAAGCCGTGGTGCTGACCAGGTTGCCGCTGGTGGAATCCTTGGACATTTCCTTGACCAGTGCCGCTGCGACTTCCATCAGCGCGCCGCTAGTTTGCGCGATCTGCCCCTGAACGGACATCACCGCCTGTGACTTGGCCTCGGGCGTCGGATAGCTCGCCGCCTGAGCCGCCGCCAGTTGCTGTTGCTGCTCCTGCAGTTGCTTCTGCAATTCCTGCATGCGCTTGAGCAACATTTTTACGGTCACGCTCAGACTGTCGCCGCTGTCGGTACTACTCGCCTTATCGGCTTCCTGTGCCGGACCACCGGTGCGGATTTGATTGCTCGGTTCTTTTTCAACGCCAAGCGCCTCGTCGGCCGCATCTGCTTCCGCCTGGTTCATTGCATTGATTGTCGCTGCGGTTTTACCGCCAATGGTGACTGAGCCGGGATTTGAAAAACCGATCGTCAGTGACATGTGAACTCCCTAAATAAACGTTTCCTTCCACAGCCATCGGCTTGCTGACGGGTTTCTTTAGCAGAAAACCTGAACCGGCAAGCCGTTGCGGTCGCCAGGAGGTGCAGTCCCTTTCGGTGAACCGAACACGAAAGCTTCCTTTGTTCGGAAACCCGGATAAGCCATTCACTCAAGAATCCGCCAACTTACAAAATATTGATATAAATCATCAGGTTAAACATTTCTCTAAAGCAAAGTAGCACTGGTACAGATCCTGCTCCCTAGCCTGCACCCCGGGCATTCAGATCGGCTCGGGGCGCATCTAGATGAACCTGCATCAGCACCGTCTCACTACTAGAGAGAAAAATAATGAAATCTGCTTTCAACACCTTGGTTCCGGGCGCTTTGGCCCTCCTCCTGCTCCTGCCCACTGCCCTTCAGGCAAAAGAAGTCGAAACCCAGACCAAACTCGCCAACGTCGTGGTGCTTGCCACGGGCGGCACCATTGCCGGTGCCGGCGCCAGCGCAGCCAACAGCGCCACCTATCAAGCGGCCAAAGTCGGGATTGAACAACTGATCGCCGGCATCCCCGAACTGAGCAAACTGGCGAACGTGCGTGGCGAACAAGTCATGCAGATCGCTTCGGAAAGCATCACCAACGACAACCTGCTGCAACTGGGTCGCCGCGTATCGGAACTGGCCGACAGCAAAGACGTCGATGGCATCGTCATCACCCACGGCACCGACACCCTGGAAGAAACCGCGTACTTCCTGAATCTGGTGGAAAAAACCGACAAGCCGATCATCGTGGTCGGCTCGATGCGTCCGGGCACCGCCATGTCGGCGGACGGCATGCTCAACCTGTACAACGCCGTCGCCGTCGCCAGCAGCAAAGAAGCGCACGGCAAAGGCGTGCTGGTGACCATGAACGACGAGATCCAGTCCGGTCGCGACGTCAGCAAAATGATCAACATCAAGACCGAGGCGTTCAAAAGCCCTTGGGGTCCGCTGGGCATGGTGGTTGAAGGCAAATCCTACTGGTTCCGCTTGCCGGCCAAGCGTCACACCATGGATTCGGAATTCGACATCAAAAACATCAAGAGCCTGCCTGACGTAGAAATCGCCTACTCCTACGGCAACGTCGACGACACCGCTTACAAGGCCCTGGCCCAGGCCGGCGCCAAAGCGATCATCCATGCCGGTACCGGTAACGGTTCGGTGTCTTCGCGCGTAGTGC
Organism: Pseudomonas sp. FW305-3-2-15-E-TSA4; assembly: GCF_058787295.1. Lineage (NCBI taxonomy): Bacteria > Pseudomonadati > Pseudomonadota > Gammaproteobacteria > Pseudomonadales > Pseudomonadaceae > Pseudomonas > Pseudomonas sp. FW305-3-2-15-E-TSA4. The sequence continues at coordinate 192,954 of NZ_JBYSZP010000005.1, forward strand.
CATCCCTGCAAGCCCTGCGTAAAGACGGCGTGCAGATCATCCGCTCGTCCCACGTCAACGCCGGTGGTTTCGTTCTGCGTAACGCCGAACAACCTGACGACAAGTACGACTGGGTAGTCGCTCACGACTTGAACCCGCAAAAGGCCCGCATTCTGGCCATGGTCGCCCTGACCAAAACCAACGACAGCAAAGAACTGCAACGGATGTTCTGGGAATATTGATTGGCCCTCGCCTGACCCTTTCGGGTCGGGCAACCTGCTCACCACTCGCCCGTGCGGCGGGTGGTGCTGCCACTTACGCTGAGCGCGACTTTTTCATACAAAATAATCGACCCGACCTACACCAAAAGCGGAAAAGCGCTGTCAGAGGATTTTCTTGAATTTTAAGCAGTTGCGAAAATGCTTACAGTTAAATACTGTATGCACGTACAGCTTAATAAGGATAACCTCGTGGCCACCTCTCCTGATGCTCCTGACGCTTACGAACGCATGGGCATGCGCGTTCAGAAAATCATCAATTCCCCTACCGCACAAAAAGCCAAAGCCGCACTGATCTTCCGTCTGCCGGACGAGCCTGTGGATGCATGGGAGCAACTGCTCGAGGAAATCGACGAGAACGACAACGTCACACTCGCCTATCGCGACGATGGCGGCGTGCAGATTTTTTGGGTTGTGCCGAAGGAAGATTGATTCAATGAGTGTCCGCTGTTTTGCTTTGCTGCTGCTGTTCATCGCTTTTGGCGCCCAGGCTGGCGCGCCCCGCACTTTTACCGAGGCCAAAAAGGCCGCCTGGAAACTCTATGCACCGCAGTCCACCGAGTTTTACTGCGGCTGCAAGTACACCGGCAACAAGGTGGACTTGAAGGCATGCGGTTACGTGCCGCGCAAGAATGCCAAGCGTGCTTCACGCATCGAATGGGAACACATCGTCCCGGCGTGGGAGTTCGGTCACCAGCGTCAATGCTGGCAGTCGGGCGGGCGCAAGAACTGCACCCGCTATGACCCGAGTTACCAGAAAGCCGAAGCCGACCTGCACAACCTGGTGCCGAGCATTGGTGAGGTCAACGGTGACCGCAGCAACTTCAGTTATGGCTGGCTGCCGGTGCAATCCGGGCAGTACGGCTCGTGCCTGACCCAGGTCGACTTCAAGGCCAAGAAGGTCATGCCGCGCCCGTCGATTCGCGGCATGATCGCGCGCACCTATTTCTACATGAGCAAGCAGTACGGCTTGCGCCTGTCGAAACAGGATCGGCAACTGTACGAAGCGTGGGACAAAACTTATCCAGTGCAGGACTGGGAACGTCAACGCAATCAGAGCGTGGCTTGCGTGATGGGACGCGGCAATGAATTTGTCGGGCCGGTAAACCTGAAAGCCTGCGGCTGATTCTTCAGCGCAAAAGAAAAGGCCTCGAACGTGATGTTCGAGGCCTTTTTTGTTTTTAGCTGCCAGCCTTGTTGTAGCGCCAGTAGCCCATCAGATTGAGTGACTCGCGGGGGATACCGCACTCCCTGATCAGGTATTTGCGCAGACGCATGACCGCCGCGCTTTCTCCGGCAATCCAGCCATAAAACCCTTCAGGGGCCGTGTTGGCGATCTCCCAGAGTATGTCTTTGTCGATATCGACTTCGGCGAGTTCGGCAGCTTGCCCGACCGATGAATCCTCTGCCGGCAGGAACGCCTGCTGCACTGCCTTTACCATCAGCGCCCCAGCCACTACTTCTGGCGCCTGATCGCGAATCAGCCACTGCACCGACAGCCCAGGCCAATCCGGCACCGGGAGCATGTCTGGTGCGCTGTCCACTTCAAAGTAAGCCTGAGTCTGAGGCGGTTCAGCCATGGCAGCCAACTCGTCAAGAATGCCCATGGCGGCCGGCAATGCCGTGGCATCGGCCACCAGCAAAACCTCCTTGAGCACCTGCGGCGGTTTCCATTCGAACCCTCCGGCGTCCTGCGCGGAAAAACCGCTGTCAGGAGCGAGAATCTGCATCGACGCTCCTGGCTGCGCACGCAGCGCCCAGCGCGACGCGGGACCGGTTTCGCCATGCAGAACAAAGTCGATGTCGACCTCGCCTTGCTCGGCGCGCAAATGACGAATGGTGTAGGTACGCATTGCTGGCCGCCGGCTCGCCAGCATCGAACGAAAACGCGCGTACCAGCCCTCCTCCTGCGCAAGCCGTGCAGGCGATCCATCTTCAGCAGGGAAGAACAGTTTGACGCGCTGATCCGGCGCCCAAGTGGCCATGCCACCTATCGAAGGGTCGGCGAGCGTGATCCGCATCATGTGCGGACTCACCAGCGTCTTGCGGTGCAAAACCGCATTGAAGAGTTTATAGGGAGCGGCGGAGGCCATGCGGAGCTCCTTCAAGAAATCGTGATTGACTCGTATAAGACGAATCGCCCGCGATGTCCTTTAGGCCGCTCCGCTGAAAGTGCTGCTTACGGCGCGAGCGGATGCTCGACGAGCACCGACTCGACGTTCTGCTTCTTGGCCTTCACCAATGCCGCATCCACCTCTACCTTGCGCGCTTGCGCGTCGGCCTGGGAGTTGAACGGGCCAATCAGGATCCGCGTCTTGCCGCTGCTGTCCTTGATCACGGTCGGCACGAACGCATGCTCGATCAACCAGCCACTCAGGTCACTGACAGCCTGAGGCGTTTCGCCGCGTACTTCGAGGTCCCATTGCGGGGCGGACGCTGCCGCAGGTGCGGCCGCGACGGCCGTTTTCGGCTTCTGCACGTCTACACTCTTGCCTTCACCACATCCCGCCAATGCCAGTGCCGCGACCATCCAGACCAATTTGCGCACAACGCTTTCCTCGAAAATCACAAAGCGGCGATCTTAACATTCATAAATACTTCGCGAGGCCCGCAAAATGGGCACAAAACAACGAGATTGATGATTGCAGCCTCTGTATAGTTACGCCCTGGGAATTAATGCCGCATCTGCGCGTCAGAAAGAGGCACCCAAACCGTGAGACTTCGCACTAATCTATACGTACCACCGACCTCTGCACTGTCTGAATCAGGTGCCCTACAAAGCAATCAAGGAGAAGACCATGCTGATACTCACCCGCAAAGTCGGTGAAAGCATAAATATTGGTGATGACATTACGATCACCATCCTCGGCGTAAGCGGTCAGCAAGTCCGTATCGGCATCAACGCCCCGAAAAACGTTGCCGTGCACCGTGAAGAGATCTATCAGCGCATTCAGGCTGGCCTGACCGCCCCGGACAAGCCACAAACTCCCTGAGCCGCATTGCAGTCAGTAGCCAGTCCGTTTGCCTCTGCGTAATGACTGGCTAAAGATTCACGCGCCGTACTGCCATCCGCTCCCCAGTCCACTTGGCACGGCGCCTGACACATCCCTTCTCCGCTTCATTCGCTTCCCTTCCTTTCTCCAGCAGCGCGATACTACCTGCGACTGCCAAGCCTGGCTGTCAGACATTTCCGAGAGGACACAGGGAATTGCTCCCTGCTAGCCGAACGTCACGCCGCGCGCCATGCCGGTAGCTGCAATCATCATCAGTACCAACAGCAGCGCCTCGACATGGCTGATCCGTGCGAACAGCTTTGCACGTCCGGTATCGAGCGCCTTGCCCCGCGCCAATGCGATCCGCCATTTGACCAGCGTGATCATCGGCGCCAGCTCTGTCAGCAGAATCAGCACGAACAACGTCATCTTCAAATGAAACAGCGGCTGGTGCAGATAATAGTCAGTGCCCTTTTCAAAGCCACCGAAGGCGCGCATGCCACCGGTCACCAGTAGCACCAGCGCAGCAATCCCCCACAGATTATCAGCGAGCAAAACCCGCCTGGCCTCACCGACGCCAGCGGCCAGACGACTGAACGCCGTGCCACGGGTCAACACGGCCCAGAAGCCCAGTGCAAAAGCCAAGAGATGAATCGCGGCGAGAAACCAGTGAACCAGCATCGACGAACTCCTTTGAGAAAGCCCTGGAAAACGCCAGTCAGTAGTAGTCGAAAAAAACCGGTTTCGCCCGCACACGATCGTGGGGTTGGAAAGCTTCGCACTGGAAGCCGGGAGACAAAAAGCGCAATTCACCAAATCGCAGGCAAAAAAAATCCCAAGCAGCTGATGGAAGCTTGGGATTTAAAAATGCATAAACCGTGGTGGTGAACGCGGGGCAGATGTTACTGAACTTCACGATCAGCAACAACATTTTTTTGATAACCGGTCGGTTAAAAATACCGGTAACCCGTTCAATATCCACACTTTTTCGACGGATCCAAAAAAAGAACAGAACGCCATATCAACAGATCGTGTTATTTCGAAACACGCTAAGCGCTTGGGTAACGGAAGAGATGCAGTGTTGGAAGGTGCGCTGAGGTGGGGGTTTTGAAAAAGCTTTGCAAAAGTTTTGCAAATCGCAGACAACAAAAAAGGGCCCACCTTTCGGTGAGCCCTTCTAGACCGCCCAGCAGAGCGGATTTTGTTTGGTAGGCGCGATTGGACTCGAACCAACGACCCCCACCATGTCAAGGTGGTGCTCTAACCAACTGAGCTACGTGCCTGCTGTGAGGCGGCATTCTACGGAATTCCGGAGGGGTGTCAACACCTTTTTTTCACCTAACCCTATGAATATGCAAAATATTTAATTTCGGGCCGGCAGATAAGATTTTTCCGGTGGCTGGCGGAGGTTTTTCAACTCGGGTAGGATCGACGCACTCGTAAAATATATTAAACAGAGGCTGCAGGATGGCGAACACCCCTTACCCAGAGTCTTATTACGCTGCGTCGGCCAATGCCGTACCGCCACGTCCGGCCTTGCAGGATGATGTGGAGACGGATGTCTGTGTGATCGGCGCCGGGTATACCGGGCTGTCGTCGGCGTTGTTTCTGTTGGAGAACGGTTTTCGCGTGACAGTCCTGGAAGCTGCCAAGGTCGGCTTCGGTGCGTCGGGGCGTAATGGCGGGCAGATCGTCAACAGCTATAGCCGTGACATCGACGTCATCGAGCGCACGGTTGGCCCAAAGCAGGCGCAACTGCTCGGGCAGATGGCCTTCGAAGGCGGCCGGATCATTCGGGAGCGCGTGGCCAAGTACGACATCCAGTGCGACCTGAAGGACGGCGGCGTGTTCGCCGCGCTCTCCGCCAAGCAGATGGGACACCTGGAATCGCAGAAGCGCCTGTGGGAGCGCTTTGGCCACACGCAACTGGAACTGCTCGATCAGCGCCGCATTCGCGAAGTGGTGGCGTGCGATCAATACGTCGGCGGCATGCTCGACATGAGCGGCGGCCACATTCATCCGCTGAACCTGGCGCTCGGTGAAGCTGCTGCGGTCGAGTCCCTCGGCGGCACCATCTATGAGCAATCGCCAGCCGTGCGCATCGAGCGTGGTGCCAACCCGGTGGTGCACACGCCGCAAGGCAAGGTCAGGGCCAAGTTCATCATCGTTGCCGGCAACGCCTATCTCGGCAATCTGGTACCGGAACTGGCGGCGAAATCGATGCCGTGCGGCACCCAGGTAATCACCACCGAACCGCTGGGCGATGAGCTGGCGAAATCTCTTCTGCCACAGGATTACTGCGTCGAAGACTGCAACTATCTGCTCGACTACTACCGACTGACCGGCGACAAGCGTCTGATCTTCGGCGGCGGCGTGGTTTACGGTGCGCGGGATCCGGCGAACATCGAAGCGATCATCCGCCCGAAAATGCTCATGGCGTTCCCGCAACTGAAGGACGTGAAGATCGACTACGCGTGGACGGGCAACTTCCTGCTGACCCTGTCGCGCCTGCCGCAGGTTGGGCGCTTGGGCGATAACATCTACTATTCGCAAGGCTGCAGCGGCCACGGCGTGACTTACACGCATCTGGCCGGCAAGGTACTGGCCGAGGCGTTGCGCGGTCAGGCCGAGCGTTTTGATGCGTTTGCCGATCTGCCGCACTATCCCTTCCCGGGCGGGCAGTTGCTGCGCACGCCCTTTGCGGCATTGGGTGCGTGGTATTACGGGTTGCGTGACAAGCTGGGGTTCTGATCAGTTTTCTTGACTGACAAGAAACTGTGGCGAGGGAGCTTGCTCCCGCCGGGTCGCGCAGCGGACTCTCTTTTATCTAAAAAGAAGGCCTGCTGCGCAGTCCAGCGGGAGCAAGCTCCCTCGCCACAAATTTGCAGAATCCAGATCAGAGCTGGTCTCGGGCAATTCCGCTACGAATCCGCAAGATATCCGCCAGCACCGCCAAAGCGATCTCCGCCGGTGTCTTGCTGCCGAGGTTAAGCCCGATCGGCGCATGAATCCGCGCCAACTCGACCTCCCCCAGCCCACCAATCCTGCGCAGGCGCTCGAAGCGTTTCTGCGAAGTCTGCTGCGAACCCATGACGCCGATGTAAAACGCCTCGGTGCGCACCGCTTCCATCATCGCCAGATCGTCGATGCGCGGATCATGGGTCAGCGCCACCACCGCGGTATCGCGATGACAACCACCATCGGCGATGAACACTGACGGCAGTTGCCGACGAATCTCCACACCATTCAGCACCACGCCTTCGAGCACTTCATCGCGCGGATCGCAGAGAATCACTTCGAAACCCAGACCCACCGCGAACTCGGCACAGGCCTGCGCCACGCTGGAGTATCCCGCCAGCAACAGACGCTGAGCAGCACCGACGCGAATCCGCACCCGATCAATCTCGCGCTCGATGCGCGCACCCTGCTCGCGATCAGTGAACAGACTGCGCGCACCGCTGGCCAGATCGACCTCGCGAATCAAACGGCGCTGGCCGAGCAGCGCCGATTCAAGCTCACGCAGATGCGCCTGCACCTCGCAGTCGGCGTCAAACTTCTCTACCAGTACGTCGAGAATGCCGCCACAGGGCAAGCTGACCCGCGAGCGCGGATCATCGCCTTCGCCGTAACGCACGACATTGACCGCATCGAGAAACGCGCCTTCAGCGACGCGCTCGAGAAAGTCTTCCTCGACACAGCCACCGGACAGCGAGCCGATCCACTGGCCGCTATCGTTCACCGCCAGCAACGAACCCGGCGCACGCGGCGCCGAGCCGTAAGTGGTCAGCACGGTGGAGAGCCAAATGCGCTGCCCCGCCACCGACCACTCCAGTGCCCGCCGCACAACCTGTAGATCGAGATGCTGCATGTCAGTGCGCCTTGTGCTCGACGGCCGGAGCGTCAGCCTGCAGCTTCTGCACGTCGCTCACTGCCAACTCTGCCGATTGACCGCCCCAGCCTTGACGCAGGTAGTTCAGCAGATCGGTCAGTTGCTCAGGCTTGAGCTTGTCGGCGAAACCCGGCATCGGTTGCATGTGTTCGAACCCGGCGAATTTCTGTTCACCGATACCGTCCTCGATCACCCGCACCAGGTTGCGCGGATCTTCCAGGCGCAGCGTGGTATTGCCACGCATGGCCACGGCGATGTGCGGTTTGCCTTCACCACCGGCGGCATGACAACCGGCGCAGACGTTCAAATATTCCTGACGGCCGCGTTGCGCACTCGGGCTGAGTTTGTCCAGCGACACTTCAGTCAGCTCTTTCGCCGCTGGCGGCTTGTCGCCAAGCAGGAACGTCGCCATCGCCGCCAGATCCTGATCGTTCAGACCCTGAGTGCTGTTGTGGAACACCGGGAACATCTCGTTGAACATCGTGCCTTGGGCGCTCATGCCGTGCTTGAGGAACGCGCTCAGGTCCTGCTGATTCCAGCCGCGCGCCGCGAGATCGGTGGCGAGCAGGCTCGGTGCCAGATACCCGTTGAGGATGCCGCCGGTCAGGCGCTTTTCCAATTGCATCGCACCCGGCAGGCCGCGTGGCGTGTGGCATTCGCCGCAGTGACCGAGCACCTCGACCATGTACTGGCCGCGCTTCCAGGCTGCGCTTTTGCCTTCGCCAGACTCGAGCTTCAAGGCCTTGCCGTACAGCATGTTCCAGCCGATCAGGCCCGGACGCACGCTGAACGGAAAGCTCAAACTGGTGACCGGCGCGGCGCGCTCGATCGGCTCGATGGTTTTCAAGTACGCGTGGATTGCATCCGAGTCTTCCCGAGGCATCAGGTGATACGAGGTGTACGGCATCGCCGGATACAGATTCGCCCCGTCGCGACGCTTGCCTTCGGTCAGTGCAGCGAAGAATTCGTCATCGCTGTACAGGCCGATGCCGTGCTCTTTGCTCGGGGTGATGTTGGTGCCGTAGATAGTGCCGAACGGCGAAACGATCGACAGCCCGCCGGCAAATGGCGCGCCGCCCGGCGCGGTGTGGCACGCCATGCAATCGGCAGCGCGAGCAAGATATCCGCCGCGCTTGACCTGATCATCAGCGTGAGCAAACAACACCGGCGCAGCCAGCCCGACCGCCAGGGTCAGGCGGGTCAATAGATGCTTCATGCTCAACCCTCCTTGACCAGGCCGAGATCGGTCAGCACGTTGCGCGTGGCGTTGTAGTAACGCACGTACCCGGTGCAACGGCAGATGTGGTGGCCGAGGCTGTCCTCGATGACTTTTTCCAGTTGGCTTTTGACGATCGGCTGGCGCTGCAGCTTCTCCACCAGCACCGTCGCGGCGTTGACGAACCCCGGCGCGCAGTAGCTGCACTGGAAGGCGAATTCGTCGACGAAACGCTGCTGGATCGGGTTCAGCTCAGTGACCTGGCCACTCTCATCACGCTTGGCGTGACTTTCGATGGTGCGGACTTTCTTGCCTTCGAAGTAATGCGCGCCGGTGATGCAGGTGCGCACTTCTTCACTGGTGCCGTCCGGGTTGTCGACGATCACCACGCAGGCGTGGCAGATACCCTGGCCGCAGCCCAGGCGCGAACCAGTGAGATTCTTGTATTCGTGCAGGTAGTCGATCATCGGCAGGTCATCAGGGATGTCCACCGGGCCGACGGATTGACCATTGAGGGTCAGTTGAAGCGGACGGTTAGCCATTGAGGGCCTCCTTGATGCGCGCAGCAGTGATTGGCAGATCGCGAACACGTTTACCGATGGCATGCGCCACGGCGTTACCGATGGCACCGACCACCGGGATCATCACCACTTCGGCGATGCCTTTGGACGGATCGCTAGGCGACAGCGGCGGCAGAATCTCCGCGGTCTGCTTCCACACCGCCACGTGGCGGGCCATCGGCAGGCGATAACGGTTGAAGTTCCAGTCACCCTCCCCCGGTCCGCCTTCGTACAGCGGCATCTCTTCCATCAGCGCGTGACCGATGCCCATGGCAATCCCGCCTTCGAGCTGGCCCTTGACCAGTTCTTCGACCAGCACCCGACCGCACTCGACCCACGAATGGTGGTTGAGCACCTCGACTTCCGCCGAGCCTTTATTGACCTTCAGCTCGACCAACGTGGCCACCGGGCTGTAGTAAGTCACCGCCGCGTTGTTCAACTGGACCACCGGATAGTTGATGTTCTGGCGATCCAGCAGGTGGAAACCCGCCGTGATCATCAACGCTTTCTTCGCCTTCGGCGCGCCATCACCGTACTTCACTGCGAGACCGTCGAGCGGCAGACGCTCGCGCACGCCGTCGATGCTGTATTCGGCCTCGGCCCAGCTCCAGCGGTTGAACGCGTGCACGGTGGCGCCGGTGACCAGACCACGTTCGTGAGCGCGTTTGGCCAGCTCTTCGAAGCTCAATGGCTGCATGCCATTGGCAGTGAGCTTGCCATCGACCCAATGCGCATCTTCACGACGCACCACGTAAGGGTTGGCTTGACCGCCGTAAGGGCCCTGACGCCAGATTTCCATGGCCGCCGGCCACAAACCGTTGTTGAACAGCACGCGCGCCGCTTCACGGGTGGCGTGACTGAAGTAGTAGGCCGAGTTGGTCGCGGACGACGCCGAGGCCAGCTTGCCAACCCAGCGCGGGTTGCGCAGCAGGTTGTCCTGTTCGGCCTGGCTCATGATGTAAGGGTTGCCGCTGGTGATCAGCTGCATTTCCTTCCATTCGGTTTCGCCGGTCTTCACGTCGTGCGCCGGGCTGCCAAGGAAATCAGCAACGACCAGCGCCTGCGAAGTGGACATGCCGGTGCCGATTTCGATACCGATGTGGCGCAGGGTGATGCGACCTTCAGCGGTGAATTCGATGCTGGCCATCGGCGCTTCGGAACCGGTGCCGAAATCTTTCTGGCAAATGGCGAAACCCACGCCGTACCAGTTGTCCGGGTCGGCAGCTTCGCGCTGTTTCTTGATCGCGTCGCGGCTTTTCCAGACTTCGTGCACCGAGGCCTTGTCGAGAATCTCGTGCAGGCGCAGGGCACCGGCCGGAATCGCGCCCTGGGTGTTTTTCATGCCCGAACGCAAGGCGTTCTTGCGACGCAGATCAATCGCGTCAACGCCGAGGCGGTTGGCGATTTCGTCGACCATCATTTCGGTCGAGGCCATGCTTTGCAGGGTGCCGTAACCGCGCATCGAACCCGCTTCAACACCACGCGAGTGATAAGCGGTGACCTGCAGATCGTTCTGCGGCATGTAGTAGATCGACTGCGCTGCCGTGGCACCGACTGCCGCCACCGACGGGCTGTAGTTGATGCGACCGCCACCGTCGACGCTCATCTCGGCACGGAAAATCTTGAAGCTGTAGTCATTCTTGTCCACTGCGAGCTGGTAGCGGATGTCGAACGGGTGGCGCTTGATGCCGCTCTGGAACTGCTCGTAGCGGTCGTTGGCCAAACGGATTGGCACACCGGCGCCATACAGCGCAGCGAGGGCCGCGTAGTAGACGAAGATGTTGTGGTCTTTGGAACCGTAGCCCACGGTGTAACCCGGGTGCATGTTCAGGTTTGCCAGGCCGAAGCGCGATGGCGCGATCATTTTCGCGGTCTCGGTCGCCGCTTCCAGCGGGCACTGAGTGGCGACCACGAAGTGCAGGGTCTTGGTTTTCGGGTCGTACCAGCCGTTGCCGTTGTCCGGCTCCATGGCGGCCGGTTCGATCGACGGGGTCTTGTAGCGCTCGTCGAACACCAGCCAGTTGTCCGGCGGCGTATCGATCTCTTTTTTCATGCGGTCGGCGTAGAACAGGCCGCGCTCGGTCAGGTTGCCGTGCAGGTTCGGCTGGGAATTCCACACCGGACGCCGGTTTTTCAGCATCGGGAACAGAATCGAGTCTTTCAGGCTGGCGAATTCGTCTTCGTCGGCCGAGGTCGCACCGCCCACGCGCACGTAGCGGAAGCTGCCATAAGGGTCGCCTTCGTAGTACGGCACTTGTGCACCGTAACGAATCGCCTTGTCATTGAATTTGAGTTTGTTCTTGGCCTGGCGGAAACGCTCGAAATCGTTCCAGATCAGGATCGCCACCGGGTGGCCGATGAACATCGGCACTTTGCCTTCCGGCAGCAAAGGGTCTGGCGCGTGTTCTTCGGGGAAGACGATGCCGTCCTTGTCCAGATCGGCAGCGGTGACGATACGGTCAGGTTGCAAGTCGGCGCCCAGCCACGACAGGTCGTAGCCTTCGTAGATTCGGTCGGCCTTGATGGTTTTCAGCAGCATGGCGTGGCCTTGCTGTTCAGGCCAGCCCGGCATGTCCTTGGAACGAATGTCGCGGGCAAATACTTTGCCGCCGCAGACCTTGGACAGGGCGTCGTTACGTTGGCGTGCCTTGCCGTTGTTGCCGAGCCACTTCTCGGACGGCACGGTGACGCTGTTTTCCATCAAGGCAGCCAGCGCCTGACTGCTGAGCGGCGTGAGCGTGACGCTCACACCCGCCACCAGCCCGCCCTGGAGGAACGAGCGCCGGGATACATCACGGTTGGACATGGATCATCCTCTGGGCGGTTATGTGTCCGCCCTTCTGGTTATCTACTGGGAATCTCGAGTCTTGCAGAAGCCCTTCTTGGCGAAACAAAGGGCGTGTTGACAGTGCAAAGCTGACCGAAAGGTTAACTTTAAAGGTTTCTGAGCGTCCGGCAAACAACCAGTTACAAAAATTTGACTAAAGAATCAAAAAATCAATGCGACGTGGCACCGCAGCAGATCGCCGGGCAATTCGACAACCCCCTGTGGGAGCGGGCTTGCTCGCGAAGGCGTACTGTCAGCCAGCACATTATTAGCTGGCACACCGCTTTCGCGAGCAGGCTCGCTCCCACAGGGATTTGCGCTGGATTGAGGAGGGAGGAAGAGAGGAAAGCCAAATTTCAGACACAAAAAACCCCGGCCTTTCGACCAGGGTCTTTGCTATCGATTCCGAAACAACCAACGGTTGCTTTCGGTGTTTCAAGGCGTTCAGTGGTCCTTGAAACAGATATGGCGCAGCGGACGGGACTCGAACCCGCGACCCCCGGCGTGACAGGCCGGTATTCTAACCGACTGAACTACCGCTGCGTATCGCTTTGAGCTTGCGCTCAAGTAACTCGTTTTGACTGAAAGCTTCGGTGCTTTGCAATCGCGAACCAGACAATGTCTGACTCGTAAAATATGGCGCAGCGGACGGGACTCGAACCCGCGACCCCCGGCGTGACAGGCCGGTATTCTAACCGACTGAACTACCGCTGCGCGTCGGTGGAGGCACTTTCAGCCTACCTCTTGCTTTCGCAAGTTTCTCGGGGAGTGGTGGGTGATGACGGGATCGAACCGCCGACATTCTGCTTGTAAGGCAGACGCTCTCCCAGCTGAGCTAATCACCCGTTTGCATCTCCGAGGCCGCGAAATTTACGCAGGTAGCGAACCTAAGTCAATAGCAGGATTGAAGTTTTTCTGAAAAAGACGAAATTGCTTCATTCCCTGAAGAAAGCAACAACCCTGAAACCGCTATCGCGAGCAGGCTCACTCCCACAGGTTTGCGGCTTCGCTTCTTAGTCCGTGTAAATCATCTTCTTGGTCATGCCGCCATCCACGACGAATTCCTGCCCAGTGACAAACCCGGCATTGCGCGACAACAGCCACGCGACCATCGCCGCCACATCCTCGACCGTCCCTACCCTGCCCGCCGGATGCTGAGCATGATCGGCATCGGCCAAAGGCTCGGCTCGCCGCGCAGAAGGATCCCGGGCATCAATCCAGCCAGGACTGACCGCATTGACGCGAATTTCCGGCCCGAGGCTGATCGCCAGCGCGTGGGTCAGCGCCAACAACCCGCCCTTGCTCGCCGCATACGCCTCGGAATCAGCCTCCGACTGCCGCGCACGGGTCGAGGCCAGATTGACGATCGAGCCGTTGTGCGCGCGCAGATACGGCGCACAGTGCTTGGCCAGCAGCATCGGCCCGCTGAGATTCACCGCCAGCACCCGATTCCAGTACGCCAGATCGAGACTTTCCAGGGTGATGTTGTGCGGGTCGGCGACTGCCGCGTTGCATACCAATGCATCGAGACGACCGAATTGGCCCAGCACTTCGGCAACGCCGAGCGCGACCTGACTTTCATCCGCCACGTCCATGGCGATGAACCAGGCATTCTCGCCCAGCACCTTCGCCACTTTCGAACCGCGCACACGATCGAGATCAGTCAACACCACTTGCCAGCCTTCGCTGATCAACCAGGCCGCGATACCCAAACCGATGCCGCGCGCAGCACCGGTAACCAGCGCCACGCGGCCATGGGTGCCCGCCTTCGGAGTAGACAACTCGATCACAACGCCGCCAGACCGCGCGACAGATCAGCCTGCAGGTCCGCCACGTCTTCCAGACCGACCGCGATGCGGATCAGGCTGTCACGAATCCCTGCTGCTTCACGCTCCTGTGGCGCCAGACGGCCATGGGAGGTGGTGCTCGGATGAGTGATGGTGGTTTTGCTGTCACCAAGGTTGGCGGTGATCGAGATCAACCGGGTGGCATCGATAAAGCGCCACGCGCCCTCTTTGCCGCCCTTGACCTCGAAACTCACCACCGCGCCGAAGCCCTTCTGCTGACGCTGGGCCAGTTCATGCTGCGGATGGCTCTTGAGACCGGCGTAATGAACCTTCTCGATACCGTCCTGCTGCTCCAGCCATTCGGCCAGTTGCTGGGCGTTGGCGCAGTGCGCCTTCATCCGCAGATTCAGGGTTTCCAGGCCCTTGAGGAAGATCCACGCGTTGAACGGACTCAGTGTCGGCCCGGCGGTGCGCAGGAAACCGACAACTTCTTTCATCTGCTCGCTGCGACCAGCCACCACACCGCCCATGCAACGGCCCTGACCGTCGATGAACTTGGTCGCCGAGTGCACGACGATGTCCGCGCCGAGTTTCAGCGGCTGCTGCAAGGCTGGCGTGCAGAAGCAGTTGTCGACCACCAGCATCGCGCCTTTGGCGTGAGCGATTTCCGCCAGTGCGGTGATATCCACCAGCTCGGCCAACGGATTGGACGGCGACTCGACGAACAGCAGCTTGGTGTTCGGCTTGATCGCCGCATCCCAAGCCGAGAGATCGGCCAGCGGCACGTAGTCAACTTGCACACCGAAACGCTTGAAGTATTTCTCGAACAGGCTGATGGTCGAACCGAACACGCTGCGCGACACCAGGACGTGATCGCCGGCACTGCACAGGCTCATCACCACCGCCATGATCGCGGCCATGCCCGTGGCGGTGGCGACCGCTTGCTCAGCGCCTTCCAGCGCAGCGATACGCTCTTCGAACGCGCGCACGGTCGGGTTGGTGTAGCGCGAGTAAACGTTGCCCGGCACTTCCCCGGCAAACCGCGCGGCCGCGTCGGCAGCGGTGCGGAACACGTAGCTGGAAGTGAAGAACATCGGATCACCGTGTTCGCCTTCCGGCGTACGGTGCTGACCGGCACGTACGGCCAGGGTATCGAACGCTACGCCTTCGAGGTCGCTGTCCAGCCGACCGGCATCCCATTCCTGACTCATGCTGTCACTCCTTGCCCTGTTCTTGAAAATTAAAAGTCAGATACAAAACCGGCCCCTCAGGGCCGGTAGAAACTCAGTTGTTGTACAGATCGATGATCGCACTGACCGCCTGGGTCTTGACCTTGGAGGCATCGTTGCGTGCCTGCTCGATCTTGTCCAGGTAAGCCTCGTCGACGTCGCCGGTGACGTACTTGCCGTCGAACACCGCGCAATCGAAGTTTTCGATCTTGATCTTGCCGCCACCGACTGCTTCGATCAAGTCAGGCAGATCCTGATAGATCAGCCAGTCTGCACCGATCAGATCCGCCACATCCTGAGTCGAACGATTGTGTGCGATCAGTTCGTGAGCGCTCGGCATGTCGATGCCGTAAACGTTCGGGAAGCGTACGGCCGGGGCCGCCGAGCAGAAGTAGACGTTTTTCGCGCCGGCTTCGCGGGCCATCTGGATGATCTGCTTGCAGGTGGTGCCGCGTACGATCGAGTCGTCGACCAGCATCACGTTCTTGCCGCGGAATTCCAGCTCGATCGCGTTGAGCTTCTGGCGAACCGACTTCTTGCGGGCAGCCTGGCCCGGCATGATGAAGGTCCGGCCGATGTAACGGTTCTTGACAAAGCCTTCGCGGAATTTCACGCCCAGGTGGTTCGCCAGCTCCAGCGCGGCGGTGCGGCTGGTGTCCGGAATCGGGATGACCACGTCGATGTCGTGCTCCGGACGCTCGCGCAGGATCTTCTCGGCGAGTTTCTCGCCCATGCGCAGACGCGCCTTGTACACCGACACGCCGTCGATGATCGAATCCGGACGCGCCAGGTAAACGTGTTCGAAGATGCAGGGGGTCAGGGACGGGTTGGTCGCGCACTGACGGGTGTGCAGCTTGCCATCTTCAGTGATATAGACCGCTTCGCCCGGGGCCAGATCGCGGATCAGGGTGAAACCGAGCACGTCCAGAGAAACGCTTTCGGAAGCGATCATGTACTCGACGCCTTCGTCGGTGTGACGCTGGCCGAACACGATCGGACGGATGCCGTGCGGGTCACGGAAACCGACGATGCCGTAACCGGTGATCATCGCCACCACCGCGTAACCGCCGACGCAACGGTTGTGCACGTCGGTCACGGCGGCAAACACGTCTTCTTCAGTCGGTTGCAGCTTGCCGCGCTGGGCCAGCTCGTGGGCGAACACGTTAAGCAGCACTTCCGAGTCGGAACTGGTGTTGACGTGACGCAGGTCGGATTCGTAGATTTCCTTGGCCAACTGTTCAACGTTGGTCAGGTTGCCGTTGTGCGCCAGGGTGATGCCGTAAGGCGAGTTGACGTAAAACGGTTGCGCTTCGGCCGAGGTCGAGCTGCCGGCAGTCGGGTAACGGACGTGGCCGATACCCATGTGGCCGACCAGGCGCTGCATGTGACGCTGCTGAAACACGTCACGCACCAGACCATTGTCCTTGCGCAAGAACAACCGGCCATCATGGCTGGTCACGATACCGGCAGCGTCCTGGCCGCGGTGCTGGAGCACGGTTAGCGCGTCATACAGCGCCTGATTGACGTTCGACTTACCGACGATACCGACGATGCCACACATGCGACGCAACCCCTACTTAATGGATCTGAACTGAACAACACTCACTGAGGCGTTTTGGCCGACGGCAAGAGTTGCTCCTTGAACGGAATATCAGCGGGTACGCTGATTCCGCTGGCAAGCCACTGACTGCTCCACCCGAGAATCAGGTTTTTGGACCAGTCGGCGACCAATAGAAACTTTGGCACGAGCTGTGATTCTTTCCACCACCCGTCCTGCTGTACCGGCCCCAGGCTCAAAAGCCCGACTGCCACGACCACCAGCAACACGCCACGCGCCGCGCCGAAGGCCATGCCCAGGAATCGATCGGTGCCGGACAACCCGGTCACGCGCACCAACTCGCCGATAAGATAATTGATCATTGCGCCCACGATCAGCGTGGCGACAAACATGATGGCACAGCCCGCGATCACGCGAGCCGATGGGGTTTCGATGTATCCGGCGAGGTACTCGGACAGTGAGCCACCGAACATCCAGGCAACCGCTCCTGCGATGATCCAGGTCACCAGCGATAATGCTTCCTTGACGAAGCCGCGGCTCAAACTGATCAAAGCGGAGATGGCGATGATTGCAACGATCGCCCAGTCAACCAGGGTAAATGGCACAGTGCAGCCTACAGACGGATAAGGCGGCGCATTTTAGCAGAGCGCACCGCTGTCGGTAAGCTGCGATTTTCAGTGCATTTCAATCGAATCGATAGATCCTAGCCGCGCTCGGGCTGGAAGCGCACGACAAACCCCTTTAGGTTCTGCTGGCGACTCAACAGATCACGCAGACGATCGGCCTCGGCACGCTCGATCAGCGGACCCACGAACACCCGGTTCTTGCCGTCGGCGGAACGGATATAAGCGTTATAGCCTTGGCTGCGCAGGGTTTTCTGCAGGCTTTCGGCGCTCGCGCGACTCGACAGACTGGCCAGTTGCACCGACCAGCTGACCGACAGGCCATTGGCATCGACGCGACTTTGCGTGGTGTCAGGCTTCGACGCAGCAGCAATTGGCTGAGCAGGCGCCGGAATCGGCTTGGCCACCGCAGGCGGCGCAGTCGGTTTGGCGATTGCTATGGGCGCCGTTGGGGCCGGGGTTGGGGCCGAGGCCGCCGCGACTGGAGCAGCAGGCGCAGTGTCTTCTGCGACTTCTTCATCCGCTGGCACCGGTTCTTGTGGCAAAGCTTGCGGCTCAGGCACGGCCACCGACTCCATTTGCACCTGCGGCATCGAAGGGGCTTGCGGCGCGGCAGGCGCCTCGACCGTCACTTGACGTTGCTCGTCCTGGCGGGAAAACAGCATCGGCAGGAAAATCACCGCCAGTGCCACCAGCACCAGGGCGCCAACCATGCGCTGCTTGTACGCTTTATCCAGCAAAGCCATTTGCCGCTTCCTCCGTGGAGCGCCGGGCCAGCCATTCAAGGGCCTCGGCGACACAATAAAATGATCCGAACAACAGAATCTCGTCGTCGCTGGTTGCGATCTCGCACTGCCCTTCCAGCGCAGCCGCGACACTGTCATAGGACGTGACGGACGCGCCAAGGTTCTGCAATCCGGCGTGCAATTCACTGACCGGACGCGAACGCGGCGAATCCAGCGGCGCGACCGCCCAATGCTGGACACTAGCATTCAATTCGCCGACAACACCATCCAGATCCTTGTCGGCCAGCAAGCCGAACACCGCCAGGCGCTTGCCTACCGGCGGCCGACTGGCCAGGCGCCGTGCCAGATACTCCGCCGCGTGCGGGTTATGCCCCACGTCCAGCAGCAGGTTCAGGCGCTTGCCATCGAATTCGAACGAGCGGCGATCCAGCCGGCCGACCACGCGAGCGGCCTGCAAGGCAGCAACAATTTGCGACGGATTCCACGGCAAGCCGAGCAGCAGATACGCCTGCAACGCCAGCGCGGCGTTTTCCATCGGCAGATCGAGCAGCGGCAAATCATGCAATTCGACCACCTGACCCTGCGCGTCAGTGCCGCGCCATTGCCAGTTGTGATCGGTGATCCCCAGATCGAAGTCGCGTCCGCGCAGCGAGAACGGGCACGCGAGTTCACGGACCTTGTCGAGCAGCGGTTGCGGAGGATTCAGGTCGCCGCACAAGGCTGGTTTGCCCTGACGGAAAATCCCGGCCTTCTCGAAGGCCACGGATTCGCGGGTATTGCCCAGGTATTCGGCATGATCGACGCCAATGCTGGTGACCAGCGCGATATCGGCGTCCACCACATTGACCGTGTCCAGACGCCCGCCCAGCCCGACTTCCAGCACCACAGCGTCAAGTTTTGCCTGTTGAAACAGCCAGAACGCCGCCAGGGTGCCCATTTCGAAGTAAGTCAGGGAAGTGTCGCCACGCCCGGCCTCCACCGCAGCGAAGGCTTCGCACAGCTGAGCATCAGTGGCTTCGACGCCATTGAGCTGCACCCGCTCGTTGTAACGCAGCAGGTGCGGAGAATTGTAGACACCCACGCTCAGGCCCTGCGCCCGCAGCAATGAAGCCACGAAAGCGCAGGTCGAACCCTTGCCGTTGGTGCCGGTGACCGTAATCACCCGAGGCGCCGGCTGGCCCAGTCCCATGCGGGACGCTACCTGTTGCGAACGCTCCAGCCCCATGTCGATGGCCGATGGATGCAACTGCTCAAGGTAGGCGAGCCACTCGCCAAGGGTACGCTCGGTCATACGTTGGCAGGCACCGGTGGAACGACGATTGGCTCGACAGGAGCGGCGACGTAGGTCGGAGTCGGCTGGCCGGTCAGTTGCGCCAGCAGATTGCCCAGGCGTGGACGCAGTTCACGACGATCGATGATCAGATCGATCGCGCCATGCTCCAGCAGGAACTCGCTGCGCTGGAAGCCTTCCGGCAGTTTTTCACGCACGGTCTGCTCGATCACGCGCGGACCGGCGAAGCCGATCAGTGCCTTTGGCTCACCGACGATCACGTCGCCGAGCATTGCCAGACTGGCGGAAACGCCGCCGTAGACCGGATCGGTCAGCACCGAGATGAACGGAATGCCTTCTTCACGCAGACGCGCCAGCACGGCCGACGTCTTGGCCATCTGCATCAGCGAGATCAGCGCTTCCTGCATGCGCGCACCACCGGAGGCGGCGAAGCAGATCATTGGGCAACGGTTTTCCAGGGCGTAGTTGGCGGCGCGCACGAAACGCTCACCGACGATGGCGCCCATGGAGCCGCCCATGAAGCTGAATTCGAACGCCGAAACCACCACCGGCATACCCAGCAGGGTGCCGCTGACGGAGATCAGCGCGTCTTTTTCGCCGGTCTGCTTCTGCGCAGCGACCAGACGGTCCTTGTACTTCTTGCCGTCGCGGAATTTCAGACGGTCAACCGGCTCCAGATCTGCACCCAGCTCGTTGCGGCCTTCGGCATCCAGGAAGATGTCGATGCGCGCCCGTGCGCCGATGCGCATGTGGTGGTTGCACTTGGGGCAAACGTCCAGGGTCTTTTCCAGCTCAGGGCGATACAGCACAGCCTCGCAGGACGGGCATTTGTGCCACAGACCTTCAGGCACCGAGCTCTTCTTGACCTCCGAACGCATGATCGAAGGGATCAGTTTGTCTACCAACCAGTTGCTCATGCTTTCTTTCTCCAGTACCGGCGGCCCGAACGCTCTGGTTCGCAGCCCCGCGTATGCCCTTCAGCTAAATTCATGTGTGTGGCGATGATTGATGGAACGCCGCGGTCAGCGCGGAACATGACCTGCGTGCAACTCCAGAAACCCTCAGCCTCGCCTGCTTTGTGCAAGTGCATTGATGGACGGCGGCAGTTCGCCAGCCGTCACATCGAAGTAGACGCTCCCTGCGAGCTTCTACGTACGGCATTGATGAACGCGCGGATCTTCGCATGATCCTTGATGCCCTTGCTCGCTTCTACCCCGCCGCTGACATCGACCGCGTACGGTTTGACCCGGGCCACAGCGTCGGCGACGTTTTCCGGGGTGAGGCCACCGGCCAGGATCAGCGGCTTGCTCAACGCTTGCGGAATCAATGACCAGTCGAACGCCTCGCCGGTTCCGCCCGGCACGCCTTCGACGTAAGTGTCGAGCAGCACGCCACTGGCACTCGGATAGGCATCGACGGCAGCCGCGATGTCGTCGCCGGCCTTGACCCGCAATGCCTTGATGTACGGACGATGCCAGCCTTCGCACTGTTCAGCGGTTTCGTCGCCATGGAACTGCAACAGATCCAGCGGCACGGCATCGAGGATTTCCCCCAACTCGCAGCGGCTGGCATTGACGAACAGGCCCACCGTCGTCACGAACGGTGGCAAGGCCTGGATGATCGCCCTTGCCTGCTGCACGCTCACTGCACGCGGGCTCTTGGCGTAGAACACGAACCCGATCGCGTCCGCCCCGGCCTCGACCGCTGCCAACGCATCTTCTATGCGGGCAATCCCGCAGATCTTGCTGCGAACGGCTGACATATCGAGAAAAACTCCGCGTCAAATTCGGGAAAGTCCCGGATGGTAACAAAAGCGCTCGAGGGCGTCAGCCGTCAAGTTCCGAGAAACCCGTAAGGAAATGTGGCCCGATAAAACGCTCGGGCAACGGAAATTCATCGTGATACTCGACCTGCACCAGATACAACCCGTACGGGTGCGCGGTCACACCACCGGAACGGCGCTCGCGGCTTTCCAGCACTTCCTTCATCCACTCGACCGGCCGCTCGCCGGCACCGATGGTCATCAACACACCGGCAATGTTGCGCACCATGTGGTGCAAAAAGGCGTTGGCGCGGATATCGAGCACAATCATCTTGCCGTGACGGGTCACGCGCAGATGATGCATTTTCTTGATCGGCGACTTGGCCTGACACTGGCCGGCGCGGAACGCACTGAAATCGTGGGTGCCAATCAGATATTGCGCAGCTTGCGCCATGCGCTCAACGTCGAGTGGGCGGTGGTTCCAGGTGATCTCTTCGTTGAGATGCGCCGGACGAATCTGATCGTTGTAGATCACATAGCGATAACGCCGGGCGATGGCTTTGAACCGCGCATGGAAATGCGCCGGCATCACCCGCGCCCAGCTGACACTGATGTCGTGGGGCAGATTGATATTGGCGCCCATCACCCAGGCTTTCAGCGAACGATCGACTGGCGTGTCGAAATGAACCACTTGTCCGCAAGCATGCACCCCGGCATCGGTACGCCCGGCGCACTGCAGCGAAATCGGCGAATTGGCGACTTTCGACAAGGCTTTTTCGAGCTCTTCCTGCACCGTGGCCACGCCGGTCAACTGACGCTGCCAGCCGCTGTAGCGCGAGCCTTTGTACTCGACGCCCAGTGCCACACGGTAAAAGCCTTCGGGTGCCATTTCGGCGACCGGGTTATCTATGTTTGCCAAGGTGGGACAGCCTGCTGATGTACAAAGGCGGGCATTATAAGGCTGTGAGTCGGGGATGCCAGAATTCTCTATGGGTAGTTCCGGCCCAATCGCGAGCAGGCTCACTCCTACAGGAGAACGCATTCCAACTGTAGGAGTGAGCCTGCTCGCGATGGCGATAGCACTGCCGCTACAAAACCCAGCCCAAACAAAAACGGCAGCCTCAATGGGCTGCCGTTTTTATTTACCGCTGACTCACGCCAGGTGCGAAAGCATTTCCTTGGCCTCGCCACGCTGCTTCTCGTCACCCTCGGTCAACACTTCGTTGAGGATGTCGCGTGCGCCGTCGCTGTCGCCCATATCGATGTAGGCCTGGGCCAGATCGAGTTTGGTCGCGGCTTCGTCGGTGCCGGCGAGGAAGTCGAAATCGTCCTCGCCCAGATCATCGCCCATGGCCGCATCGGCTTCGGTGAAGGTCGGCTCGGCGATGCTCTGCGACAGGCGATCCAGCTCGGCGTTGACGTCATTCAGTTCCGCTGCGAATGCGTCAGGCTCGGCCGCCGGGTTGCTGTCCATTTCATCAGCCAGCGACAGATCGAAATCCGCCGGCAGCTCCAGATCGTCCTGTGGCACTTCGTTGGCGACCACAGGCTCGGCCGGCGACAGATCTTTCACGCCTTCGTCCAGATCCAGCAGGAAGTCATCCTCCGCCAGATCCGCCGCCGGGGCTGGCGCAGGCTCGGCACCCAGATCCAGATCGAGGTCGAAGTCCGACAGGTCGTCGAGGTTCTCTTTGATCTCGGTCTGCTGTTGCAGCACCGATTCAAAGCTCAGATCGTCGTCGGCCGGGAACTCGTCCAGCTCCACCGGCGCGTCAGGCTCAACAACAGGTGCAGGCTCAACCGGAGTGATGTTGTCGAGATCGTCCAGGCTCAGGTCGAACGCGCTATCGAGATCGTCTGCCGCAGGCTCAGGTGCAGGCGCCTCCGGCTCGTCGAGCAGCAGCTCCTTGACGTATTGCGCATCGAGTTCGGCGGCGGCTGCCGCTGCAGCCAGACCCGCGACAGCGACGACCGCCATGGCCGGGAAGCGTTTTTTCAGCTCTTCGACCTTGGCGAAGTTATCACCGTTGGCCACCAACTGACGCTCCTGACCCACGAACGCATCGCGATCACCCTGCTGACCGTAGACTTCCATCAGCTTCAGACGCAGATCACTGCGTTGCGGCTCGAGGCTGACGCCCTCTTCCAGCAACGCTGCGGCCTGATTCAGGCGACCGGCATTGATGTGCGACTGAGCCTTGTCCAGCACGTCATCGGAACGCTCGGCGGACGGTGCGACCAATGGCGCGGCAATCGGCTCGGCCATCACCACCGGAGCCACTACCGCAGCAGGCGCTGGCGCAGGTGCCGGGGTGTTGAGCTTGACGCTGGCAGCAGGTGTTTCCAGGCCTTCGAAGCTGCTTTCCGGCAGATCCTGCTCGGCGGAGAACTCTTGCTCTTCTGCCAGAGCGCGGGCCATGCGCAGGTGTTTCTCGGCTTCCTGCTGGGCTTTGCGGCGACGAGCCAGCAGCAACAGCAGAAGCAGCAACACCACCGCACCGCCACCGATCAGACCCAGCAGGATCGGATTGGTCAGCAGTTCATTGAAGGTTTTGTCTTCATCGACTACCGGTTTTGGCGCAACCACTGGCGTCTCGGCAGGCGTGTCGACCGGTGGCGCAATCGCCGATTCAGGTGTTGGCGCCGCTTCTGCCGGGGTGGCTGGAGGGGTTGCAGCCAGTTCGGCGGTGATCGCCGGTACGGCAGCAGTGGCGGCTGGCGCAGCGCCCGGGCCTTCGGCCTGCATCTTCGCCAGTTGATTGTTCTTCAGCTCGATCAGGCGTTGCAGCTTGTCCAGCTGACTTTGCAGATCGGCCATGCGGCTTTTCAGTTCCTCGTTGTCACGACGGGTCGTGTCGAGGCTTTCCTGAGTCACCGCCAGCTTGTTGCTCAACGCCTTGGCATCGCCGGCCGGGCCTTTGCCACGCCCTTTGGCGTTTTCGGCAGAGACCAGACTCAGGTTGTCCTTGGCATTCTGGCCGGCGCCGACATTGCTGCGACCACGCTTGGTGGCATCGAGCTGCTGCTGGCCGGTACCCGGCTTGGCCACATAACGACGGCCCTGACGCCAGGCTTCGTTCTGCGCGGCGACTTCGGCAATCGCTTTGGACTGTGGCAGCGCGGTGCTTTCCACCGAGTCCGGCAGGCGCAGCACCTGACCGGTTTTCAGCCGGTTGATGTTACCGTCGATGAACGCATCCGGGTTGAGCGCCTGAATCGCCAGCATGGTCTGCTGCACCGAACCGCCGGTGCGCGCCTTCGCGGCAATTTCCCACAGGGTGTCGCGCGGCGTGGTGGTGTATTGCGACGGGTGCGTGGCGCCGGTGGTCGGTGCGGTGATGGTCTGCGACGGTGCCGGTTGCGCAGCGGCGTCAGCGGTCTGTGGCGAGAATTTCGACGGATCCAGGAGCACACTGTAATCGCGCAGCAGACGGCCATTCGGCCACATCACCTGCACGAGGAATTTCACCATCGGTTCCGACAGCGGCTTGCTCGACGTCACGCGCAGCACGCTTTTGCCGCTGGCGTTGAGCACCGGGGTGAACGTCAGGTCGTTGAGGAAGGCCTGGCGATCGACGCCGGCCTTGGCGAAATCTTCGGGTGAAGCCAGACTCGGCACCACTTCGGCAGCAGTGAGATCCTTGACGTCGAGCAACTCGATCTCGGCCACCAGCGGCTGGTTCAGGGTCGACTTCAGGGTCAGCTCCCCGAGCCCGAGGGCATGCGCCATACCGGAGGACAGCGCCGAGGCGGCCGCTATTGCTAACACCAGTTTGCGAACTTGAACCATAGCCTCATCCTTTGTTTGAACGTTCCTCGGCCAGCGAGAAGATGTTGATTGCCGCTGCCGTAAGGCATTGCGCGCGACGACGACAGACTGCCGCGCGCGATCATTTCTTTGATGCCCCGGAAAGTCCCGGAGGGTGACACGTTATCAAGTGCTCCGGGCAAGCATAGCGCTCACCTAGAATCAGTCGACAAATTGTTGCCAAGTATCTTTTACAGCAGGTCTTTTATCAACAATTCAGCGACCTGCACAGCATTCAGGGCCGCGCCTTTGCGTACGTTATCTGACGTCAGCCACAGATTAAGTTCCGCCGGGTCGTCGACACCGCTGCGCACCCGACCGACATAGACAACGTCCTGCCCCACCGCGTCACCCACCGCAGTCGGATAATCGCCGGCCTCAACCAGCTCGATGCCGGGCGCATCCTCAAGCGCAGCGTTGACCTTTGCCAGGTCGACCGCGCTCGCTGACTGCAAGGTCACGCTATAGCTATCGCCAAAAAACACCGGGGCTTGAACGCAAGTGGCGGAAATCTTTAATAAAGGCTGCTTCAGCACCTGACGCAACTCGCGCACCAGACGTTTTTCCAGCAGCGTGTGGCCTTGAGCGTCGGGCGTGCCGACCTGGGCCAACAGGTTGAAGGCCATCTGCCGATCAAAGAAAGTCGGCTCCAGCGGACGCATGTTCAGCAGCTCGGCGGTCTGCCGGGCCAGCTCGGTCACGGCTTCGCGACCTTGGGCGGACACGGCCAGATTGGCGGTGACGTTGACGTATTGCAGCTCGAGCAAATCGAGCAGCGGTGCCAGCACCACGGCCAGCGTCGTCGCCGAAGGGCTTGGGCTGCTGACCTGGAACGGTGCTTTCAGACCGGCAATGACCTCGGCGTTGGCCTCCGGCACCACTTGCGGCGCCTGCTCGGCCGGCAATGCGCCGGACAGATCGATCAGCGAGCAACCGGCCGCGTGGGCACGCGCCGCGTAACTCAGGGAAACGGCAGCGCCAGCGGCGAAGAACACCAGTTTTACCTTGCTGAAATCGAACTCGTCGACTTCACGCACGCGCACGTTCTTGTTGCGAAACAGCACCGAACTGCCGGCGGATTCGCTGCTGGCCAGCAAGTGCAGGTTGCCGACCGGAAAGTCGCGCTCTTCGAGAATCTGTACGAGGGTTTCGCCGACAGTACCGGTGGCGCCGACGACGGCAATATCAAGGGTCTGGGTCATGGTTCTACCTCTGGCGAAACGGGGGGAGCGGCACTTTACCGGGTGAGTGAGATGCAGGCAATTTCTGTCGGGCATTTGCGCTGTCAGTTCCGGCCTCATCGCGAGCAGGCTCACTCCTACAGGGGTGGTTGCACACAAAAGTTCGCCTCACACCGAACATTGTAGGAGTGAGCCTGCTCGCGAAGGCGTCAGACCAGACAACGGGAAACCTGAGGCATAAAAAAACCCGCACCTCTCACAAGGCACGGGTTCTTTCATTGCATCAAGCGATCAACGCTCCAGCAAAATCCGCAGCATGCGACGCAGCGGTTCGGCCGCGCCCCACAGCAGTTGGTCGCCGACGGTGAAGGCACCGACGAATTGCGAGCCCATGTTCAGCTTGCGCAGACGACCCACCGGTACGTTCAGTGTGCCGGTGACCTTGGTCGGGCTCAGCTCCTGCATGCTGATGTCGCGGTTGTTCGGCACCAGTTTGACCCAAGGGTTGTGCTGGCTGATCAGCCCTTCGATATCAGCGATCGGCACGTCTTTGTTCAGCTTGATGGTCAGCGCCTGGCTGTGGCAACGCATGGCGCCGATGCGCACGCAGATGCCGTCGACCGGGATCGGGCTCTTGAAGCGGCCGAGGATCTTGTTGGTCTCGGCCTGGGCCTTCCACTCTTCGCGGCTCTGGCCGTTCGGCAGTTCCTTGTCGATCCACGGGATCAGGCTGCCGGCCAGCGGTACGCCGAAGTTTTCGGTCGGGTACGCGTCGCTGCGCATGGCTTCGGCCACGCGACGGTCGATGTCGAGGATCGCGCTCGCCGGATCGGCCAGCTGATCGGCCACCGCAGCATGGGTCGCGCCCATCTGCTTGATCAGTTCACGCATGTTCTGCGCGCCGGCACCGGAGGCCGCCTGATACGTCATGGCGCTCATCCACTCGACCAGACCGGCCTCGAACAGACCGCCCAGGCCCATCAGCATCAGGCTGACGGTGCAGTTGCCGCCGATGTAGTTCTTGGTGCCCGCGTCCAGTTGCTGGTCGATGACCTTGCGGTTGACCGGGTCGAGAATGATGACGGCGTCATCGTTCATCCGCAGGCTGGAAGCCGCGTCGATCCAGTAACCCTGCCAGCCGGCTTCGCGCAGCTTCGGGAACACTTCGCTGGTGTAGTCGCCGCCCTGGCAGGTCAGAATCACGTCGAGGGTTTTCAGCTCTTCAATGCTGTAAGCGTCCTTGAGCGGAGCAATGTCCTTGCCCACGGACGGGCCTTGGCCACCGACATTGGAAGTGGTGAAAAACACCGGCTCGATAAGATCGAAATCCTGCTCTTCCAGCATCCGCTGCATGAGCACGGAACCGACCATGCCGCGCCAACCGATCAGACCTACACGTTTCATCGCAACTACACCTTCTTGAAAAGTGGGCCGCTGCTTTGTATTGAATTTCGCAGCGGGCCCGAGAGATTACAGATTCCGCAGCGCGGCGACTACTGCGTCACCCATTTCCTGCGTTCCGACTTTAGTGCAACCGGCCGAATAAATGTCACCGGTGCGCAAGCCTTGATCCAGCACCACGCTGACGGCTTTCTCGATGGCATCGGCCGCATCGTGCAGATTGAAGCTGTAACGCAGCATCATCGACACCGACAGAATGGTCGCCAACGGGTTGGCAATGCCTTTGCCCGCGATGTCCGGGGCCGAACCGTGGCAAGGCTCGTACATGCCCTTGTTGTTCGAATCCAGCGAAGCCGACGGCAGCATGCCGATGGAACCGGTGAGCATCGAGGCTTCGTCGGACAGGATGTCGCCGAACATGTTGTCGGTGACGATCACGTCGAACTGCTTCGGCGCGCGCACCAGTTGCATGGCGGCGTTGTCGACGTACATGTGGCTCAGTTCGACTTCAGGGTAATCCTTGGCGACCTGCTCGACCACTTCACGCCACAGTTGGCTGGACGCCAGCACGTTGGCCTTGTCCACCGAGCACAGCTTTTTGCCGCGAACCATGGCCATGTCGAAACCGACGCGGGCGATACGGCGGATTTCGCTTTCGCTGTACGGCAGGGTGTCGTAAGACTGACGCTCGCCGTTTTCCAGGGTGCGGGTGCCGCGTGGCGCGCCGAAGTAGATGCCGCCGGTCAGCTCACGGACGATCAGGATGTCCAGCCCGGCAACGATTTCCGGCTTCAGGCTCGATGCATCAGCCAGTTGCGGGTAGAGGATCGCCGGACGCAGGTTGCCGAACAGGCCCAGTTGCGCACGAATCTTCAGCAGACCGCGCTCAGGGCGGATATCACGCTCGATGGTGTCCCATTTCGGGCCGCCCACTGCGCCCAGCAGCACGGCGTCGGCAGCACGGGCACGCTCGAGGGTTTCGTCGGCCAACGGCACGCCATGCTTGTCGATGGCCGCGCCACCGATCACGTCATGGCTCAGCTCGAAGCCCAGGCTGTACTTGTCGTTGGCCAGCTCCAGCACCTTGACCGCTTCGGCCATGATTTCCGGACCAATACCGTCACCTGGGAGAATCAGAATCTGCTTGCTCATGCTTTCCTCGTGTCTTCAATCGGTGCGCCACTCAGGGCGCGCCCGGAAAAATTCTTAGCGCTCAGCCATCAGTACGATTACATCTGTACTGAACGAGCCGTCGGCATCAATCTCAAAATATTCTCGTACTTCGTTGCCCATCGACTGCTGCAACTGGCGGATCGCCGCGCGCATCACCTCGGGCGTGCGCATGCGCTCGACCCAACTGCTGTATTCCAGACGCAGGCGCTGACGCGTGGTGCTGCGAGTGTGCAGCCCGGCCTCGCTGACCTGCCGCAGCCACTCGCCGGCAGAATAATCGCGCACGTGGCTGGTGTCGCGCAGCACTTCGACGCTTTGCAGGTAAGTGTCGAACAACGGACTGCCCGGTGACAACACGTCGATGAACGCTGCCACACCGCCCGGTTTCAGCACCCGACGCACTTCACGCAGGGCCACCCCGAGGTCGCTCCAATGGTGCGCCGAATAACGACTGAACACGTAATCGAATTCGCCATCGGCAAACGGCAGGCGCTCGGCGGCGCCGTTGACCGTGGCAATGTTCTTCATGCCGCGATCAACCGCCGCAGCGGCGACCACATCGAGCATCTGCTGCGACAGGTCGTAGGCCACCACCTCCTTGACCAGTGGCGCCACATGAAAACTCACATGACCGGCGCCACAACCCAGGTCCAGCAGCCGGGCGTCGCCCTGCCCGGCCAGTTCAGCCTGTAGCAGCGCGAATTCGGTGCCTTGAGCGTGAACGGCGCTGCTCAGGTAGGCGGCGGCCTGTTCACCGAATTGCTTTTGTACAACCTGACTGTGTTGGGCGGTGCTGGTCATGGTCACATCCTGCATTTGTGTTGTTTGAGCGGCCGTCTTCGCGAGCAGGCTCGCTCCCACAGGGGAATGCATTTCAAGTGTGGGAGCGAGCCTGCTCGCGAAGAGGCCGGCCCTGACTACATCAATCTCGAATCAATCACGCGTCGCGGAACAACCACGGCTGGCTCACACGATGCTTGGCCTCGAACGCGGCAATCGCATCACCGTCCTGCAAAGTCAGGCCGATATCGTCCAGCCCATTCAACAAGCAATGCTTGCGGAACGCGTCGATCTCGAAGCGGTACACCTTGCCGCTCGGACTGGTCACGGTCTGCTCGTGCAGATCGATCTGCAATTGATAGCCCGGCTCGGCCTCGACCTGCTTGAACAATTCATCGACTTCAGCGTCGCTCAGGATGATCGGCAGCAAGCCGTTCTTGAAGCTGTTGTTGAAGAAGATGTCGGCGTAGCTCGGCGCGATGATGCTGCGGAAACCGTATTCTTCCAGCGCCCACGGCGCGTGTTCACGGCTGGAGCCGCAACCGAAGTTCTCACGGGCCAGCAACACACTGGCGCCCTGATAACGCTCGGCGTTGAGCACGAACTCCTTGTTCAACGGGCGCTTGGAGTTGTCCTGATACGGCTGACCGACATCCAGGTAACGCCACTCGTCGAACAGGTTCGGGCCGAAACCGGTGCGCTTGATCGACTTCAAAAACTGCTTCGGGATAATCTGGTCGGTGTCGACGTTGGCACGATCCAGAGGCGCGACAAGACCAGTGTGCTGGGTAAAAGCTTTCATGCTGCGCTCTCCTTCAGATCAATTCACGAACGTCGATGAAACGACCGTTCACCGCCGCCGCAGCGGCCATGGCCGGGCTCACGAGGTGGGTACGACCACCGGCGCCCTGACGGCCTTCGAAGTTACGGTTGGAGGTCGAGGCGCAATGCTCGCCGGACTCCAAACGGTCCGGGTTCATCGCCAGGCACATCGAGCAACCCGGCTCACGCCATTCGAAACCGGCTTCGAGGAAGATCTTGTCGAGACCTTCGGCTTCCGCCTGCGCCTTCACCAGACCCGAGCCCGGTACGACGATTGCCTGCTTGATCGTCGAAGCGACTTTGCGCCCCTTGGCGATCACGGCCGCAGCGCGCAAGTCTTCGATGCGCGAGTTGGTGCAGGAGCCGATGAACACGCGATCCAGTTGAATGTCGGTGATCGCCTGATTGGCGGTCAAACCCATGTATTTCAGGGCGCGGACGATCGAATCGCGCTTGACCAGATCCATTTCCTTCGCCGGATCCGGCACGTTCTGATCAACGGCCAGCACCATTTCAGGCGAAGTGCCCCAGCTGACTTGCGGCTTGATCTGTGCAGCGTCCAACTCAACTACGGTGTCGAACTTGGCGTCGGCGTCGGAGACCAGGTCTTTCCAGGCTTCAACCGCCTGATCCCACTGCGCGCCTGTCGGTGCGAACGGACGGCCCTTGACGTATTCGACAGTCTTTTCGTCCGCAGCCACCAGGCCCACACGGGCGCCGGCTTCGATGGACATGTTGCAGATGGTCATGCGGCCTTCGACGGACAGGTCGCGGATCGCGCTGCCGGCGAATTCGATGGCATGGCCGTTACCGCCGGCGGTGCCGATCTTGCCGATCACCGCGAGGACGATGTCCTTGGCGGTCACGCCGAATGGCAACTGACCTTCGACGCGCACCAGCATGTTCTTCATTTTCTTCGCGACCAGGCACTGGGTGGCGAGCACGTGCTCGACCTCGGAAGTGCCGATCCCGTGCGCCAAGGCACCGAACGCGCCGTGGGTCGAGGTGTGCGAGTCGCCGCAGACTACGGTCATGCCCGGCAAGGTTGCGCCCTGCTCCGGGCTGATCACGTGGACGATGCCTTGGCGGATGTCGTTCATCTTGAACTCGACAATGCCGTACTCATCACAGTTGTCATCGAGGGTCTGAACCTGCAAACGCGAGACCTGGTCGGCAATCGCGGCGATGCCGCCCTTGCGCTCCGGTGTGGTCGGTACGTTGTGGTCCGGGGTCGCGATGTTGGCATCGATTCGCCAAGGCTTGCGCCCGGCCAGACGCAGGCCTTCGAAGGCTTGCGGCGAGGTCACTTCGTGGATGATGTGACGATCGATATAGATCAGCGCCGAGCCATCGTCGCGCTGTTTGACCAAATGCGAATCCCAGAGCTTGTCGTAGAGCGTTTTGCCGGCCATCAGACGGTTCCTCATCAGCTTGTTTCTATGCCCTGGGCTTATCAATAACCCTTTGGCTTGTGAGGCCGATCCTATGGGGTTAGATTAAATAACTCAAATTCATATTTTTTATGCTTTGGATAACCAACTGGAATACGATTCATGGATCTGGCCAACCTCAACGCTTTTATCGCGATTGCCGAGACCGGCAGCTTCTCCGGCGCCGGTGAACGCCTGCACCTGACGCAACCGGCGATCAGCAAACGCATCGCCGGACTGGAGCAACAATTGAAGGTGCGGCTGTTCGACCGACTCGGTCGTGAAGTCGGCCTGACCGAGGCCGGCCGCGCCCTGTTGCCCCGGGCTTATCAGATTCTCAACGTGCTGGACGACACCCGCCGTGCCCTGACCAACCTGACCGGCGAAGTCAGCGGTCGGCTGACCCTGGCCACCAGTCACCACATCGGCCTGCACCGCTTGCCGCCCCTGTTAAGGGAATTCACCCGCCGCTACCCACAGGTGGCGCTGGATATTCAGTTCCTTGATTCGGAAGTGGCCTACGAAGAGATTCTCCATGGCCGTGCGGAACTGGCGGTGATCACCCTGGCGCCGGAACCGCACACGCTGGTCAAAGCCGCGCCGGTGTGGGACGACCCGCTGGATTTCGTGGTGGCGCCGGAACATTCGCTGATCAGCAATGGCGCGGTGAGCCTGGCGGACATTGCCGGTCATCCGGCGGTTTTTCCCGGAGGCAACACCTTTACTCATCACATTGTCCAACGCTTGTTCGAAGCCCAAGGGCTGACGCCGAACATCGCCATGAGCACCAACTACTTGGAAACCATCAAGATGATGGTCTCCATTGGTCTGGCCTGGAGTGTTCTGCCCCGCACCATGCTTGATGAACAGGTCGCGCGCATACCTTTGCCGGGCATACAGCTCAGTCGCCAGCTAGGCTATATCGTGCACACCGAACGGACGCTGTCGAATGCGGCAAGGGCTTTCATGGCCTTGCTGGATGCGCAAATCGATCTGCCAGGGACTCCCGGCTAACTTGTGCTACTCCTATAGAGCCGCTGTCCCTGTGCCTAACGCCACCATCAGCTCAAGGCCCGTTAACAATGCCGAAATCTGTTGACCGAATTCCGCCGATGCCGCGTATTCAGGCCATTGATCCGCGACGTTCCGAGCAGAGCTGGGAGAGTGCGCCGCAATTGCTCGCCGCGCTCAACGGCGCCCGGCTCGGCGCCTGGTATTGGGACATCGAGCGCGGGCAGATCAGCTGGTCACGGGGCACTCAGGCGCTGTTCGGCTTCGATCCACGTCAACCGTTGCCGCAGGATCTTGAATATCTGGATCTGCTGCCGCCCGAAGACCGGGCGAAAACCGTGCGCGCCTTCCACGCGGTGATTGCCGGCGCCCCGCTGGAACAGGCGATGCACCACCGCATCCGCTGGCCCGACGGCAGCCTGCATTGGCTGGAAATCAGCGGCAGCCTGCTGCCGGACAAAAACGGCCGGCCCCGAATGATCGGGGTGATTCGCGAAATCACCCACCAGCGCCAGCGCGAACAGGCTCTGAGCAGCTCGGAGAAACGTTTCGCCACACTTTTTCACCTGTGCCCGAACATGGTGCTGCTGACGCGCCAGGAAGACGGCCTGATCACCGAAGCCAACCAGTATTTCGAAAGTCTGTTCGGCTGGCCGGTCCAGGACGCCATTGGTCGCACCACACTGGAACTGGGCCTATGGGTGCACCCCGAACAACGCGCAGAGCTGGTGAAAAAGACCAAGGCCAAAGGTGAATTGATCAGCATGGAAGTGCAGTTCCGCGCCAGCAACGGGCAGATTCATGACGGTATCCTCAGTGCGCAAAAGGTCGAACTCGAAGGCCAGCCGTATCTGCTCAGCACGTTTCTCGACACCACCGAACGCAAAGCCGCCGAACACGCCTTGAAAGACAGTCAGGAACGCCTTGATCTGGCGCTGGACTCGGCGCAACTCGGCACCTGGGACTGGCACATTCCCAGCGGCATGCTCTACGGCTCGGCGCGGGCCGCGCAACTGCACGGGCTGGAGCCGATCCCGTTTCACGAATCATTCGAGGAGTTCTTCGAAGGCGTGCCCGGCGAGGAGCGCGACAGCATGCGCGACGCCTACCGCAGCCTGCGCGAAGGCCCGGCCGGCAACTATCAACTGACCTATCGCGTGCAACTGGCGGATGGCAGCTCACGTTATCTGGAAAGCCGCGCCCGCCTCTACCGCGACGAAAATGGCGCGCCACTGCGCATGGCCGGGACCTTGCTGGACATCACCGATCAGGTCGAGCGCGAGCAACGTCTGGTCGCCTCCGAAGAGAAATTTGCCACGCTGTTCCAGGTCAGCCCCGACCCGATCTGCGTCACCCGCCAGGACAGCGGCGAGTTCATCGAGATCAACAACAGCTTCACCCAGACCTTCGGCTGGAGCGCCGCCGACGTGATCGGGCGCACCGCCGAGGACATCGGCCTGTGGGACGCCTCGGCGAAGAGTCTGCAACGCATCGAGCGGGTGATTCGCGAACAGGGTCTGAGCAATGTCGCGATCATCGTCCAGCACAAGGACGGCCAGTCGCTGACGTGCGTGATTTCCAGCCGGCAGATCAGCGTCGGCAATCAGCCGTGCATCGTCACCACCCTGCGCGACATCACCCAACAACAGCGCTCCGAGGCCGCACTCAAGGCCAGCGAAGAGAAATTCGCCAAAGCATTTCACTCCAGCCCCGACGCGATCACCATCACCGAACGTGACACCGGGCGCTATCTGGAGGTCAACGACGGTTTCTGCCGCCTCACCGGCTATCGTGCCGAAGAAGTGGTGGGCAAAACCGTGTACCAGATCGGCATCTGGGCCGAAGAGAAACAACGCTCGGCGCTGCTTGCCGAACTGCAGATCAAGGGCCGCGTTCATCATCAGGAGATGCTCGGGCGCAACAAGCGCGGTGAGTTGCTGACCGTTGAAGTGTCGATCGAACCGATCACCCTCAACGAAACGGCGTGCCTGCTGCTGACGGCGCGAGATGTCAGCCTGCTGAAAAACGCCGAAGCGCAGATCCGCCATCTGGCCTATCACGATCCGCTGACCAATCTGCCCAACCGCGCTTTGCTGATGGATCGCCTGAGCCAGCAGATCGCCCTGCTCAAGCGCCACAACCTGCGTGGTGCGCTGCTGTTCCTCGACCTCGATCACTTCAAGCACATCAACGACTCGCTGGGTCATCCGGTCGGCGACACGGTGCTGAAAATCATCACCGCGCGGCTTGAAGCCAGCGTGCGCATGGAGGACACGGTGGCGCGTCTCGGCGGCGATGAATTCGTGGTGCTGCTCAGTGGCCTCGAAGGCACGCGCAACGAGGTCAGTGCACAAGTGCGGGAACTGGCCGACACCATTCGCGAACTGCTCTCGGAGCCGATGTTCCTCGACGGCCAGCGCCTGCAAGTGACACCGAGCATCGGCGTGGCACTGATTCCCGATCACGGCTCGACCCCGACCGACCTGCTCAAGCGCGCCGACATTGCGCTGTACCGAGCCAAGGATTCCGGGCGCAACACCACGCAGATGTACCACAACACCATGCAGAAGGCGGCCAGCGAACGGCTGCGCATGGAGACTGACTTACGTCTGGCGTTGTCGCGCGGTGAATTCAACGTGCACTACCAGCCGCAGGTCGATGCGCGGGACAACCGCATCATTGGCGCCGAGGCGCTGGTGCGCTGGAATCACCCGGAACTCGGCGCGCAATCGCCCACTGAATTCATCAAGGTGCTGGAAGACAGCGGGCTGATTCTGGAGGTCGGTACCTGGATCCTCGATGAGGCCTGTGAGGCGTTCAAACAATTGATCGCGCTGAAACTGGTCGACCCGCTCAACTTCAGCCTGTGCGTAAACATCAGCCCACGGCAGTTCCGCCAGAACGACTTCGTCGAACGCATCGAACACAGCATGAGCAGCCACGGCCTGCCCTGCTCGCTGCTGAAACTGGAGATCACCGAAGGCATCGTCATCCAGAACCTGGAAGACACCATCAGCAAGATGCGTCGCCTGAAAAAACTCGGCGTGAGCTTCGCCATGGACGATTTCGGCACCGGCTATTCATCGCTGACCTACCTCAAGCGCCTGCCGGTGGACACCCTGAAAATCGACCAGTCATTCATCCGCGACGCGACCACCGACCCCAACGACGCCGAGATCATCCGCGCCATCGTCGCCATGGCCCGCAGCCTGGAACTGGAGGTGATTGCCGAAGGCGTGGAGACGCCGGAGCAACTGGCGTTCCTGCAAGGGCTGGGCTGCCATTTGTATCAGGGCTATCTGCACAGTCGGCCGGTGGCGTTGGAGGCGTTGAAAAAGATGCTCGAATGACGAGCACAAAAAAAGGGCGCCAGTGGCGCCCTTCTTTTTTGCTCGGCCTTATTGCAGAACCGGCTTCTGCGCTCCGTTGATCGGGATGCGCTTGGCTTTCGCTTCTTCCGGGATCACGCGCAACAGGTCGATGCTCAGCAGACCGTTGCTCAGATCGGCGGCCTTGATCTCGATGTGATCGGCCAGGCGGAAGGACAGCTTGAAAGCACGCTGGGCAATGCCTTGATGCAGGAAGGTCACGCCTTCGTTGGCATCACGCTTGCCGCCACTGATGGTCAGCACACCCTTCTCGACTTGCAGCTCCAGGTCTTCTTCCTGGAAACCGGCGGCCGCTACGACGATACGGTATTGATCGTCACCGTGTTTTTCCACGTTGTAGGGTGGGTAGGTGCTGCCTGGCTCGTTGCGCAACGCGGTTTCGAACAGGTCGTTGAAACGATCGAAACCCACCGAGGAACGGAACAGTGGTGCCAGGGAAAATGCAGTACTCATGGTTCAAATCTCCTGAAAACAATCAGCAAGTTTTTTTGACTCCGCGACCCGAATTCGGCATCGCGTAACCCTTAGATAGGGACCGCCAAAATGATTTCAAGAGAGTATTTGCAGATTTTTTTCAGGCTGCTTCGGCGACCGGCAAACCCAGCAAACGCGAGACTTGATCCGGTTCTGTCTCGCGACGCAGCACGGTAAACAGCTCGGTCGCCTCGGGATAATTGCGCGTCAGCATCGCCAGCCATTGCTTCAAGCGACCCGGCGATTGACGTGCGGTCATCTGCGCCTTGGCTTGCAGCCAGAAGTCCTGAATCAGCGGCAGCAGCTCGGCCCAGCTCATCTCGACCACCTCCTCACCGGCGCGCGCGGCAGCGATCTGCCGGGCCAGATCCGGGCGCGATACCAGACCGCGTCCGAGCATGATGTCTTCGACGCCGCTGATCTCGCGGCAACGACGCCAGTCCTCGACGCTCCAGATATCACCGTTGGCGAACACCGGCACCTTGACCACGTCCTGCACCCGCGGAATCCACTCCCAATGCGCCGGCGGCTTGTAGCCATCAACCTTGGTCCGGGCATGCACCACGATGTGCTCGGCGCCGCCCTCGGCCAGCGCAGTGGCGCAGACCAGCGAGCCGTCCGGGCTGTCGAAACCCAGGCGCATCTTCGCGGTGACCGGGATGTGCGCCGGCACGGCGCGACGCACGTGTTCGACGATGCTGTTGAGCAGCTCCGGCTCCTTAAGCAGCACCGCCCCGCCCCGGGATTTGTTGACGGTCTTGGCCGGGCAGCCGAAGTTCAGGTCGATCACTTCCGAGCCGAGCTCGCAGGCCAGCGCCGCGTTTTCCGCCAGGCACACCGGATCGGAGCCCAACAATTGCACGCGCAACGGCACACCGGAACGGGTGCGGGCGCCGTTGAGCAGCTCCGGGCCGAACTTGTGGAAGTAGGCCGGAGTGAGCAACTGATCGTTGATCCGAATGAACTCGGTCACGCACCAGTCGATGCCGCCAACGCGGGTCAGCACGTCGCGCAGGATGTCGTCGACCAACCCCTCCATGGGCGCCAGGGCAATTTGCATGGGGAAAACACTACTCAGGAAGAAAAAACGTGCGGCAGTTTACTGGATTACGAGAAAAACCGCAGATCCCTTGCAGGAGTGAGCCTGCTCCCACAGGTTAGATTTTCGCTACCCCTGAAGTCTGGATTGCCGGGCCGTAACCCTCGATGAACTCCGCCGGCATGCGCTTGGGTTTGCCGCTGGACAGTTCGATGCAGACGAAAGTGGTCTGGGCGCGCAGCAGGGTGGCGTTGTCGCTGGGGCGGATCAGCTGGAAGTGCCGGGTCATTTTCAGGCGCTGATCCCAATCGACGATCCAGGTCGCCAGTTGCAGTTCGTCGCCTTCGTAGGCCGCCGCCAGATAATCGATTTCGTGACGCACCACGGCCATCGCCCGATCCAGGCGCCGGTATTCGACCAGATCCAGCCCCAGACGCTGCGAGTGGCGCCAGGCGCAGCGCTCGAGCCAGGTCACGTACACCGCGTTGTTCGCGTGGCCCAGCCCGTCGATGTCCTCGGCGCCTACTTGCAGATCAATGGTGAACGGCGTTGCCCGATCCCAGCCCATGCCCCACTCCCGGTCAGATGATTCAACCGGGGCAGTGTAACGGATGTCAGGCCGATTGCCGCGCTTGAAGGCTGCGCCCCGCCAACAGTGATAACACGCCATCAACCACTCGAGGGTCGGCCAGCACCCGCTGGTGGCCGCCGCTTTCCAGGCGCAGCAGGCGACTGTCGAACCATGACTCGTGGATCAATTGCGATTCCTTGACCGAGACAAAGGTGTCGTCCTCGGCATGCACGATCAGGCCCGGCATATCCAGTTGATAGTGCGCGACATCGAGGGTCGCGGCGCGCATGCCGACGTCCTGCTCGACCTGGCGGATGAACGCCGAGCGCGCCCGCGGTGGCATGCCGACATAGCGGGCAAAACCGCGCAGTACGCCGAGGATCCGTGCGGGGGCTGCGATGCTGACCAGGGTTTCGGTGCGCAGGCCCAGTTGCACCGCGAGCATGGCACTGGCGCCGCCCATGGAGTGGCCGATGACGGCTTGAAGAGGAGGCAATTCGGCGGCCGCTTCGAGCATGGCGCGGGCGAACAGTACGACGTTGGCTTCACGCCCCGGCGAACGACCATGGGCCGGGCCATCGAGGGCAACGACGGTGTAACCGGCCTCGACCAGCGCCGTGATCAACGCCGCAAACTGGGTGGGCCGCCCTTCCCAACCGTGCATCAACAGCACCGCCGGCCCCTGCCCCCAACGCAGCGCCGACAGGCCGAAGCGCAGCGTGATGCGTTCGGCACTCGCCAGCAGCGGCAGCTCCCAATCACGCAACGGCAACGTGCGCGGCGTCATGAACGCCTGACGCATTTTGCTTGCTACTCGTTGCGGTGCAATCCAGCCCAAGGTGCCATTAACGCCACGAACCCACTTCAACGTGTTCATCGCTTTCTCCTCAGGCGTGTTGCCTTCAGGTCAACGCACCGCCGACTTGGCAGCGCGCAGCAATCGATCGGATAAATCGCCCGGGCCCAGCGCGCGTGCCAGCGCCAGACCACCCACCATCAACGCCACATCAGCCAATGCTTTGTCGGTGTCCTCGGGGCTGGACGCCAACTGCGCAATCATCAGTTCCAAGTGTTCGTTCAGCGCGATGCGGAAGGATTCCGGCAGACGCCCCAGTTCGCCGATGGAAGCCGGAATCGGGCACGCGGCATCGCTGGAATCACGGTGCTTGCGTGACAGATAGAACGCAGCGACCAAGGCGCGACGCTCTTCGCCGGTCAGCTCGGAGTCCATGTCGGCAATCAGGTCGCGTCGACGGCTGAGCAGTTGCTTGAACGCCTCAAGCATCATCGCGTCCTTGCTTTCGAAGTGCGCATAGAAACCACCGACGGTCAGGCCGGCGGCGCCCATCACTTCGCCCACGCTTGGATCCGCCGGGCCACGCTGCATCAGCGCGGCGCTGGCCGCCTTGAGGATGCGTTCGCGGGTTTGAGCTTTTTTATCGTTCATCGTTGCCTCCGAATATTACGACTAGAATATTATTCGCATAATAATATTCCGCAAGTCGAGGATATGACCGCTGGTCTGAAGCACAGTGTAAGGAAAAGGAGAGTTGGCCAAACGCCAGACAAACAAAAGGGCCATTCAATAATTGAATGACCCTTATAAATCCCGCAGAGCGGGTAATCGTGGCGTCCCCTAGGGGACTCGAACCCCTGTTACCGCCGTGAAAGGGCGGTGTCCTAGGCCACTAGACGAAGGGGACACAAACCCTTCTATACAGCTGATCAGTGCTGAGATCTGATCTGATTCAAGGCCGGTGTGGCCAGACCTTGAACTGTAAAATTGGTGGAGCTAAGCGGGATCGAACCGCTGACCTCCTGCATGCCATGCAGGCGCTCTCCCAGCTGAGCTATAGCCCCGGATTTTTCGCCTCGCGGCGGAGCGACATCTTGCAACATCGCTTCTGTAAAACTGGCGTCCCCTAGGGGACTCGAACCCCTGTTACCGCCGTGAAAGGGCGGTGTCCTAGGCCACTAGACGAAGGGGACGCAAACCCTTCTATACAACTGATCAACGCTGAGTGTTGATCGCTTCGGAGCCGGTGTGGCCAGGCTTCGAAGTGTAAATTGGTGGAGCTAGACGGGATCGAACCGTCGACCTCTTGCATGCCATGCAAGCGCTCTCCCAGCTGAGCTATAGCCCCTCATCGTTGATGTCATCGCTGAGGACGGGGCGAATC
Source organism: Pseudomonas sp. FW305-3-2-15-E-TSA4 (assembly GCF_058787295.1). Taxonomy (NCBI): domain Bacteria; kingdom Pseudomonadati; phylum Pseudomonadota; class Gammaproteobacteria; order Pseudomonadales; family Pseudomonadaceae; genus Pseudomonas; species Pseudomonas sp. FW305-3-2-15-E-TSA4. The sequence goes on from NZ_JBYSZP010000005.1 coordinate 232,951, forward strand.
TTAAGGGCGTATCGAAAGCCTGTCAAACTTATTTTTGAAAAATTTCAAAGTTTTTTGTCGGCATAACAATCACTTACCGCCCTCCCCCCGAAAATCCGGGGGAAAAACGCCGAAGGCCGGAATCAAACGATCCCGGCCTTCGGCGGTAACCGCAGAGTCAGACGTGCTTAAGCAATCGCGCCCAGCAGCTTTTCCCACTCTTTGTTTTCTTTCTTCGACACGCCACCCAGCAGGTCAATCGCCTGGCGCAGACGGAAACGGGTCAGATCCGGGCCGAGGATTTCCATCGCATCGAGCACCGATACCGAACTGGCCTGCCCGGTAATCGCGGCAAACATCAACGGCATCGCGTCACGCAGCTTCAGCTCAAGAGATTCGACCACCGCCTGAATCGTCGCGGTAATGCTGTCCTTCTCCCACTGACGCAGGCTTTCCAGCTTCCACAGGATCAATTGCATCAACTGACGCACCTGATCACCGGAAAGCTTTTTCGATTCGAACAGCTTGGCATCCGGGTTCACGCCACCGGCAAAGAAGAAGCCGCCCAGCGGTGCAACCTGGCTGAAGGTTTCCACGCGCCCCTGCACCAGCGGTGCGATCTTCATCATGTACTCGGAATTGAACGCCCACTTCTGCACGCGTGCGGCGAACTCTTCCACCGGCAGGTCACGCAGCCACTGGCCGTTGAGCCACGACAGTTTCTCGATGTCGAAGATCGGCCCGCCGAGGGACACACGCTTGAGGTCGAAGTTGTCGACCATTTCCTGCAGCGAGAACTTCTCGCGTTCGTCGGGCATCGACCAGCCCATGCGACCGAGGTAGTTGAGCATCGCTTCGGGCATGAAGCCCATGCGCTCGTAGAAGGTCACCGAGGTCGGGTTCTTGCGCTTGGACAGCTTGCTCTTGTCCGGGTTACGCAGCAGCGGCATGTAGCACAGCTCCGGTTGTTCCCAGCCGAAATATTCGTAAAGCAGAATCAGTTTCGGCGCCGATGGCAGCCATTCTTCGCCGCGCAGCACGTGGGTGATGCCCATCAGGTGGTCGTCGACCACGTTGGCGAGGAAGTACGTCGGCAGGCCGTCGGTCTTCATCAGCACTTGCATGTCCATGCGATCCCACGGGATCTCGACATCGCCACGCAGCATGTCCGGCACCACGCAGACGCCTTCGGTCGGCACTTTCATGCGGATCACGTGCGGTTCGCCGGCGGCCAGACGGGCGGCGACTTCTTCCTTCGACAGCAGCAGCGCGCGGCCGTCGTAGCGCGGGGTCTCGCCGCGCGCCATTTGTTCGGCGCGCATCTCATCCAGTTCTTCAGCGGTGCAGAAGCATGGGAACGCATGGCCCATGTCGACCAGTTGCTGGCAATACTTCTGATAGATATCGCCACGCTCGCTCTGCCGGTACGGGCCGTGCGGGCCGCCAACGTCCGGGCCTTCGCTCCAGTCGATCCCCAGCCAGCGCAGGGCGTCGAAGATCTGCTGTTCGGACTCGCGGGTCGAACGCAACTGGTCGGTGTCTTCGATGCGCAGGATGAACTCACCGCCATGCTGCTTGGCAAAGCAGTAGTTGAACAATGCGATGTAAGCGGTACCTACGTGGGGATCCCCGGTAGGCGATGGCGCGATGCGAGTGCGGACGGTGGTCATGGCATGTCTCGAAAAGAATGAAAAGCAAAACAATCAAGCGGCGAATGGTAACAGGCGACACCCGCCCCGCTCCAGCGGGCAGGGCATTTAAGCCAAGTTTGCGTCTGTAACGCCCATAGACCGTGGTGACGGGCCGAATATCAGCCATCGGCATTTACCGTTTATCGGCGGTATGCCAGATTCAGCCGCAGATAACTTTCCTTACAATTCCTCGACTACAGTTTGCCTCATGCCTGCCCAACTCAAGCGTCGCCTGTTTATTTTCCTGCTCCTGGTGCTGTTGATTGCCGGGGGCTTCTTCGCCTATTGGTTTTTCAAGGGGCGCTTTTATGAAAGCACCGATAACGCCTATGTCCAGGGCGAGATCACCCGCGTTTCCAGCCAATTGAGCGCACGCATCGACGAAGTGCTGGTGCAGGACAACCAGCATGTGGAAAAAGGCCAGTTGCTGGTGCGCCTCGAACCCAATGATTTCCGCCTGGCCGTTGACCGCGCCAATGCCGCCCTCGCCACCCGCGAAGCCGAGCGTTTGCAGGCACAAAGCAAATTGACTCAGCAATCGAGCCTGATCGCCGCCAGTGACGCGCAAGTGGCGACCACCCAGGCCACGCTTGGCCGCTCGCAGATGGACTTATCGCGTGCTGAAACCCTGCGCAAACCCGGTTACGTTTCCGAGGAGCGGGTGACCACCCTCTCCGCTGACGCCCATATCGCCCGCTCACAGGTAGCCAAGGCCCAAGCAGATGCACAGAGCCAGCGCCAGCAGGTCAACGCACTGACGGCCGAGATCAAACGCCTCGACGCGCAGATTGCCAACGCCCGTGCAGACATCGCCCAGGCCGAACTCAACCTGACTCGCAGCGAAATCCACGCGCCGATCAGCGGCCTGGTCGGCCAGCGCGCCGCACGCAATGGCCAAGTGGTGCAGGCCGGCGCGTATCTGCTGTCGATCGTCCCGGACGAAGACATCTGGGTGCAGGCCAACTTCAAGGAAACCCAGATCGGCCACATGCAGCCCGGACAGAAAGCCGAGCTGACCTTCGATGCCTACAGCGACACGCCGATCGACGCGCGGGTCGACAGCCTGTTCGCCGCCTCGGGCGCACAGTTCAGCCTGCTGCCGCCGGATAACGCCACCGGCAACTTCACCAAAGTCGTGCAGCGGATTCCGGTAAAACTCACCTTCAAGGCCGACAACCCGCTGCATGGCAAGATCCGCCCGGGCATGTCGGTCACCGCCACCGTGAACATCAAAGACGCTCCAGACAATGGCCGGTGATTCGCTGATCCGCCCCGTTGGCGAACCGACGCGGCGGGACTGGATTGCGGTGATGAGCGTGATGCTTGGCGCGTTCATGGCAGTGCTCGACATTCAGATCACCAACTCCTCGCTCAAAGACATTCAAGGCGCGCTGTCGGCGACGCTGGAAGAAGGCTCGTGGATTTCCACCTCGTATCTGGTCGCGGAAATCATCATGATTCCGCTGACCGCGTGGCTGGTGCAGTTGCTCTCGGCGCGACGCCTGGCGGTGTGGGTGTCGCTGGGTTTTCTGATTTCGTCCTTGCTGTGTTCGATGGCCTGGAGCCTCGAAAGCATGATCGTCTTTCGCGCCATGCAGGGCTTCACCGGCGGCGCGCTGATCCCGCTGGCGTTCACCCTGACCCTGATCAAACTCCCCGAACACCACCGCGCCAAAGGCATGGCGATGTTCGCCATGACCGCGACCTTCGCCCCCTCCATCGGCCCAACCCTTGGCGGCTGGCTCACGGAAAACTGGGGCTGGGAATACATCTTCTACATCAACATTCCTCCGGGGCTGATCATGATCGCCGGGCTGATGTACGGGCTGGAGAAGAAGGAAGCGCACTGGGAAGTGCTGAAAAGCACCGACTACACCGGAATTCTCACGCTGGGTGTCGGCCTCGGCTGCCTGCAAGTCTTTCTCGAAGAAGGCCACCGCAAGGACTGGCTGGAATCGAACCTGATCGTGACCCTGGGCAGCATTGCCCTGCTGAGCCTGATCACCTTCGTCATCGTGCAGATCTCCAAACCCAATCCGCTGATCAACCTCGGCATCCTGCGCAATCGCAACTTCGGTTTGTCGAGCATTTCCAGCCTGGGCATGGGCGTCGGTTTATACGGCTCGATCTATCTGCTGCCGCTGTACCTGGCGCAGATCCAGAATTACAACGCCCTGCAAATCGGCGAAGTGATCATGTGGATGGGCGTGCCGCAGCTGTTCCTGATTCCGCTGGTGCCGAAGCTGATGAAGTTCGTTTCGCCGAAATGGCTGTGCACCCTGGGCTTCGGGCTGTTCGGGCTGGCGAGTTTTTCGTCGGGGGTGCTCAACCCGGATTTCGCCGGGCCGCAGTTCAATCAGATCCAGATCATCCGCGCGCTGGGTCAGCCGCTGATCATGGTCACCATTTCGCTGATCGCTACGGCGTACATCCTGCCGCAGGACGCGGGGTCGGCATCGAGCCTGTTCAACATCCTGCGCAACCTCGGCGGCGCGATCGGCATCGCCCTGCTCGCCACGCTATTGGATGCACGCACCAAAACCTACTTCGATTATTTGCGTGAAGCGGTGGTGCCGACCAATCCGCAAGTGGCCGAGCGGCTGGCGTCGATGACAGACCGGTTTGGCAGTGACACGGCGGCGCTCGGCAAGTTGAGTGAGATCGTGCATCAGCAGGCGCTGATCATGGCCTACAACGACGCGTTTCATTTTGTCGGGATTGCGTTGGGGATCAGCATGCTGGCGATTTTGCTGACCAGAAAATTGCCGCAAGGGCTGAAGGCTGGGGAGTCTCATTAAGACCGCGTTGCCGCCATTCGCGAGCAGGCTCGCTCCCACAGGGGATTTGTGAACGACACAGATCCAATGTGGGAGCGAGCCTGCTCGCGAAGAGGCCCGGTCAGGCGATGAAGCTCAGACAGCCAAAAGCCGCTCGCGCAGTTTGGCAATCTCATCGCGCATCTGCGCCGCCGCTTCGAACTCAAGATCCCGCGCCAACTGGTACATCTTCTCTTCCAGCGCGCGAATGCGTTTGGTGATTTCGCTCGGCGAGCGCAGTTCGGCTTCGTACTTGGCATTTTCTTCGGCAGCCTTGGCCATGCCCTTGCGCTTCTTGCTGCGCGAGCCGGGCACGGTGGCGCCTTCCATGATGTCGGCGACGTCCTTGAACACCCCCTTCGGGGTGATGCCGTTTTCCAGGTTGAAGGCGATCTGCTTGTCGCGACGACGCTCGGTCTCGCCAATCGCCCGTTCCATCGAGCCGGTGATGCGGTCGGCGTAGAGAATCGCCCGGCCGTTGAGGTTCCGCGCGGCCCGGCCAATGGTCTGGATCAGCGAGCGCTCGGAACGCAAGAAGCCCTCCTTGTCCGCATCGAGAATCGCCACCAGCGACACTTCCGGCATGTCCAGACCTTCGCGCAGCAGGTTGATCCCCACCAACACATCGAAGGTACCCAGACGCAGGTCGCGGATAATCTCGACCCGCTCGACGGTGTCGATGTCCGAGTGCAGATAACGCACGCGCACGCCGTGGTCGGCGAGGTAATCGGTGAGGTCTTCGGCCATGCGTTTGGTCAGCGTGGTGACCAGCACCCGCTCCTCGACCGCCACGCGCTTGGTGATTTCCGAGAGCAAGTCATCAACCTGAGTCAGCGCCGGACGCACTTCAACCTGCGGGTCGACCAGACCGGTCGGACGCACCACTTGCTCGACCACGCGCCCGGCATGCTCGGCCTCGTAGTTGCCCGGCGTCGCCGAGACGAAAATGGTCTGCGGGCTCACCCCTTCCCACTCGTCAAAACGCATCGGCCGGTTGTCCAGCGCCGACGGCAAGCGGAAGCCGTATTCCACCAGGGTTTCTTTACGCGAACGGTCGCCCTTATACATCGCGCCGACTTGCGGCACGCTGACGTGAGACTCGTCGATCACCAGCAAGGCGTCGGCCGGCAGATAGTCATACAGCGTCGGCGGCGCGGCACCGGCCGGACGTCCGGACAAGTAGCGCGAGTAGTTTTCGATGCCGTTGCAGTAACCCAGTTCGAGGATCATTTCCAGGTCGAAACGGGTGCGCTGTTCGAGGCGCTGCGCCTCCACCAGTTTGTTGTTGCTGCGCAGGTATTCGAGGCGTTCCTGCAATTCGACTTTGATGTGTTCGATGGCGTCGAGCAGGGTCTCGCGGGGCGTCACGTAGTGACTCTTCGGATAGAAGGTGAAGCGCGGCATCTTGCGGATGACTTCGCCGGTCAGCGGGTCGAACGCGGAGATGCTCTCGACCTCGTCATCGAACAGTTCGATGCGGATCGCTTCCAGATCGGATTCCGCCGGATAGATATCGATCACATCACCGCGCACGCGGAAAGTCGCCCGGGCAAAATCCATGTCGTTGCGGGTGTACTGCAGGTCGGCCAGACGCCGCAGCAAGGCGCGCTGATCGAGTTTGTCGCCGCGATCGACGTGCAGCACCATCTTCAAATAGGTTTCCGGACTACCGAGACCGTAGATGCACGACACCGTGGTGACGATGATCGCGTCCTTGCGTTCGAGCAACGCCTTGGTTGCGGACAAACGCATCTGCTCGATGTGGTCGTTGATCGACGCGTCCTTCTCGATGAAGGTATCGGACGACGGCACATAGGCTTCGGGCTGGTAGTAGTCGTAGTAGGAAACGAAATACTCGACCGCGTTGTTCGGGAAGAACGCCTTGAACTCACCATACAGCTGCGCGGCGAGGGTCTTGTTCGGCGCCAGCACCAGCGTCGGGCGCTGTACCTGCGAGATGACATTGGCGATGCTGAAGGTCTTGCCCGAGCCGGTCACACCGAGCAGCGTCTGGTGCGCCAGCCCAGCCTCGATGCCCTCGACTAATTGGCGGATGGCTTCAGGCTGATCGCCGGCGGGCTCGAAGCGGGTGACTAGCTGGAATTCGGACATACACACCTCTGGGATCGCGGCTCACGCAGAAAACAGCCGAGCCGCGGGGATGACCGCAAACGACCGTTGTCGCCCAAGGAAAAACGAAGATTGTGCTCAATGTGGAGCCGATTGCCTCGCCTTTCAAGGCAAACGTCCTACATCCGGTAAAGTCTCTGACAGAGTCAATCGACTAACGGTCAAGAAATAATCGGAAAAACTTGCCTGAAAAGCTGAATCGCCTGTCGCCATTGCTCAGTGATGGCCTCTATACTAGCTCCCCGTTTGTGCACCGCTCTAGTGCATTCGGCTGGAGCGCGACACGTCCCTCCACTCTCCATTCAGAGCCGCCGTAATAATGAGCCTGTTCTCCGCTGTCGAAATGGCACCCCGCGATCCAATCCTGGGCCTCAACGAAGCATTCAACGCCGATACCCGAACCACCAAGGTCAACCTGGGTGTAGGTGTTTACTGCAACGAAGAGGGGCGAATTCCCCTGCTGCGCGCGGTGATCGAAGCCGAAACCATTCGCGCTGCGCAGCACGCTTCCCGTGGCTACCTGCCGATCGACGGCATCGCGGCCTACGACCAGGCGGTGCAAAAGCTGCTGTTCGGTAACGACTCGCCGCTGATCGCTGCCGGTCGCATCGTCACCACTCAGGCGGTCGGCGGTACCGGCGCGCTGAAAATCGGTGCCGACTTCCTCAAGCAACTGCTGCCGAACGCCGTTGTGGCAATCAGCGACCCAAGCTGGGAAAACCACCGCGCGCTGTTCGAAACCGCTGGTTTCCCAGTGCAGAACTACCGTTACTACGACGCTGCCACCCACGACGTGAACCGTGCCGGCATGCTCGACGACCTCAACGCCCTGCCGAACGGCTCGATCGTTGTGCTGCACGCCTGCTGCCATAACCCGACCGGCGTCGACCTGACCCCGGCTGACTGGAAGAACGTGCTGGATGTGGTCAAGGCCAAAGGTCACGTACCGTTCCTCGACATGGCTTACCAGGGTTTCGGCGACGGCATCGACGAAGACGCCGCGGCTGTGCGTCTGTTCGCTGAATCGGGCCTGACTTTCTTCGTTTCGAGCTCGTTCTCCAAGTCGTTCTCGCTGTACGGCGAGCGCGTTGGCGCCCTGTCGATCGTCAGCGAATCGAAAGAAGAAAGCGCGCGCGTGCTGTCGCAGGTCAAGCGTGTGATCCGCACCAACTACTCCAACCCGCCGACCCACGGTGCAAGCATCGTCGCCGCCGTGTTGAACAGCCCGGAACTGCGCGCCCAGTGGGAAGCCGAACTGGCAGAAATGCGCCTGCGCATTCGCGGCATGCGCGAGCAGATGGTTGCCCTGCTGGCGGAAAAAGCCCCGCAGCGTGACTTCAGCTTCGTCGGTCGTCAGCGCGGCATGTTCTCCTACTCCGGCCTGACCACCGAACAGGTGCACCGCCTGCGCAACGAGTTCGGCATCTATGCGCTGGACACCGGCCGCATCTGCGTCGCGGCACTGAACCAGAGCAATATCAAAGCGGTCACGGATGCGATCGTTCAGGTCATCTGATTTCGCCTGGCAATGAAAAACGGGAAGCCTTGGGGCTTCCCGTTTTTTATTTGTCCCGGAAAACTATCCGAACCCTCTAGACTGCACACAGATTCCATTGTGGGAGCGGGCTTGCTCGCGAAAGCGGTGCATCAGGCGACAAAAATACTGGCTGGGCCGACGCCTTCGCGAGCAAGCCCGCTCCCACAGGTTTTGTGTACACCTCAGAGTTCTGCGAGAACACCTATGAAAAACGACAACCTGCGCGCTGACCGAGACGACCTGGATGACTTCATCCCCCGCACCCCGGCCAAACGCGACAAAAGCCTGGTGCTGCAAGTCGCAGCGGGCGTCTTCCTCGGCGGCCTGGCCCTGTGGCTGGTGCAACTGGCCGCCACCGCCGCTTACGCCAAACTGATGCTCGGTACGATCACCTTCGGCGGTTAGGCGAGTTCCGTCGCCCGTTGACTGGCCGCATCGTCATACGCGACGTAGAGCGATTCGGCGATCTGGCTCTTGATCGCCTTGGTGCTTTCCAGACCGAGCACGAACCCTTCGGCCTTGCCGCCAGCACGGTTCAGCTCTTCAGCGGTGCTGGCCTGGGTGATCGCGTCGAAGAGTTTCTCGGCGTGCGGGCCAACGCCCTTGGGCAGACTGATTTGCGTGACGCTCATACGAGCACCTCGCGTGAAAGGGAAACAATAACGGTTCGAGTCATGGCGCGTACCTTTTCGGCGAATGGCCGGCAGCGCGTGTCACCACTTCCGGGCAACCATGGTAGACCTGTGAGGCGGTTCTGGTAACCGCCAATCGCTGACAAAACACCGTCCGTCCTGCCGAACGCAGAAAATTTACACCCGACGCTTGACTTCTCTTTTTGAATCAGTAACATACGCACCAATTCCGCAATAGCTCAGTTGGTAGAGCAAATGACTGTTAATCATTGGGTCCCTGGTTCGAGTCCAGGTTGTGGAGCCAAATAGCAAAGCCCCTGAATCGAAAGATTCAGGGGCTTTTTTGTGGGCGCTCGAAAAGTCAAAAGATCGCAACCTGCTGCAGCTCCGATCCCCTGTAGGAGCTGCCGCAGGCTGCGATCTTTTGCTCTTCAAACCAAAAAGGCCGATCTGTCTCACAACAGATCGGCCTCTTTCATCCATTCAGCGCTCAAACATGCTCGCTGCTCTTCATCTGGGTCTTCGGCGCACCATGCCCATGATCGTGTTCATCAGGCTCGATCACCGGCACTTCCTTGCCATCGCAATCGTGCAGCTTGCCGTCGCTGAAGTAATCGCCCTCACGCAGCGCCGCCAGGTCGCGATAACGCAGGGTGCGCTCTTCCGCGGCGGCGAAAACCGACTGCTGATCCGAGTTGCCGGCAGTGAAGTGGTTGAAAGTCAGATTCAGCACGATCGCCATGATCGCAGAGGAGCTGATGCCCGAGTGGAAAATGGTCGCGAACCAGCTCGGGAAATGATCGTAGAAGTTCGGCGCGGCAATCGGGATCATGCCGAAGCCGATCGAGGTGGCGACGATGATCAGGTTGACATTATTGCGGTAATCGACCTTCGACAGCGTGCGAATCCCGCTCGCCGCCACCGTACCGAACAGCACGATACCGGCGCCGCCCAGCACCGACGTCGGCACTGCTGCGATCACCCGGCCCATGAACGGCAGCAGACCGAGAATCACCAGGAAGATACCGCCTGTGGCCACCACGAAACGGCTCTTGATCCCGGTCACCGCCACCAGCCCGACGTTCTGCGCGAAGGCGCTCTGGGTGAACGAACCGAAGATAGGGGCAAACATGCTCGACAGCATGTCCGCGCGCAGACCGTTGCCCAGGCGTTTGGAGTCGACCTTGGTGCCGATGATCTCACCGACCGCCAGAATGTCCGCCGAGGTTTCCACCAGGGTCACCATGACCACGATGCACATCGACAGGATCGCGGCGAAGTGGAAGGTCGGCATGCCGAAGTGGAACGGCGTCGGGAAGCCGAACATCGGCCCTTGGGTGACACCGGAGAAATCCGCCATGCCGAGGAACACCGCCAGAATCGTGCCGATCACCATGGCCAACAGGATCGACAGACGTGAGATGGTCGAGCTGCCGACCTTGCTCAGCAGCAACACCAGCACCAGCGTCACCGCCGCCAGACCGATGTTCTGCATGCTGCCGAAGTCCGGCGCGTGGCTATTGCCACCCATGGCCCAGCGCGCGGCCACCGGCATCAGCGTGAGGCCGATGGTGGTGATCACGATACCGGTGACCAGTGGAGGGAAAAACTTGGTGATTCGCGAGAACACCGGGGTGATCAGCAAGCCGATCAACGATGCGGCAATCACCGCGCCCAGCACCGACTGGAAGCCGCCCTCCCCGCCACTGCTGACAATCGCGACCATGGTCGCCACACCGGAAAACGACACGCCCTGCACCAGCGGCAACTGACAGCCAAAAAACGGTAGACCCAGGGTTTGCAGCAGTGTCGCCAGCCCCCCCGCAAACAATGAAGCAGCAATCAACAAACCAATGTCCGCCGGCGACAGCCCGGCCGCCTGGCCGATGATCAGTGGCACCGCAACGATACCGCCGTACATGGTCAGAACATGTTGCAGGCCGTAAGCCATATTCGCGCCGACCCCGAGATTTTCGTCCTCGGGCCGTTGGTGTGAAACATGGGGCGTTTTCATGTGGGGGGTTCCCTGGTTTTTGTTATGCGCACACTGTATTCAATACTCGGGACAAATGTCCATAGAGTTGTATACAACTTGTCAGTCACATAATGGATAGGTAGCCACCCAAGCTTCTATCTCGCCACCTCCATCTCCCACAAATCCGGCAACACATCCCCTCCTGCCCCCGGTTTTTATCGCACTAGGCTGAATTGTTCATGGCGACCAGCGGTGCACCGGCGCTCTTTTTATACATATAAAGTATGCATAATGAAGTCATTCGAAATTCAGTACGACAAAAGCGAGAACGCAGCCAACAAACTCAAGCACAGGGGCGTCAGCCTTGCCGAGACCGAGCCGGTCTTTCATGACGAACGCGCGCTGACGATCGAGGACAACGACCATGACGAACAGCGCTGGATCACCCTCGGCCTCGACGGCAAAGGGCGCTTGCTGGTGGTTGCGTACAGTTATCGCGAAGCCAACGTCGTACGAATCATTTCTGCACGTGTCGCCACACCGAGCGAACGTCGCGCATATTTTCTGGAGGCTTGATCAATGAAAGACGAATACGATTTCTCGCAGGGCAAGCGCGGTGCCTTGGCGTCCACCAAGGGCAAGACTCGCATCACCATCATGCTCGATGACGCGGTCATCGAAGCCGCCCGCAGCGTGGCGGAAAACGAAGGCTTCGGTTATCAGACGGTGATCAACAACACTCTGCGCCATGCCCTGCTGGAGGCTGGCAGCAAAACGCAAGACGTCGAGCCGCACCACTCCGGGCAATTCAAGAAAGGCATCACCGCCGCCGACCTCAAGAGCCTGGAAAAAAAGCTGTCGGCGGCGGTCGGGGAAATCCGCCGGGTACTGGAACCGGAGGCCAAGCCCTGAGATCAGGCTGGTACAAGCATCCGCGCCAGCGACTGACGCACATGCGGCTGGTCAGGCACGCGCAAGCCGAACTCCTGCTCCAGCACCTTGATCAACTCATCGACATCCGCCACCTCGCGTCGCTCGCTGTCGGCGCCCATGTGGTGAATCGCGAAGCTGCCGTTGTTCAGGGTCCGCCGCCAGCCATCGCCAGTGCGCGCAACCATCAGCCGTTTGGCGAACGGTGACTCGGGATGGGTCGAGACGTACCAGTTGCCAAGGGTGTAATCGATGTCTTCCTGGCGTTGCAGATCAAACAGGTACATCGCGCGCCATTCGCCGGCGACATTGGCGCGCAGCATGTAACCATCGGCCTGTTTCTCGATGCGATAGGACTCGTGCGGCGTCGCCTGTTCAGCCTCGGTATCGAGCAGCAGCGGCGCGGTCGGCACCATACCACCGAAGCCGACATCGGTGATGTAACGCTCGCCGTCGATGATCACCAGGCTCAAGCGATGCGTACGGGCCGTCCAGGTGCCCTCGGGTTGCGCCAGCACCACGCGCCCGGAGATGCCACGGGCCTCGAAGCCCAACTCCTGCAGCAACGCCAGAAACAGATTGTTCAGTTCGTAGCAGTAACCACCCCGGCCACCGTGGAGAACCTTTTGTTCGACCGACGCCAGATCGATCAGCACCGGCGCGCCAGTGATCGTCGACAGGTTCTCGAAGGGAAAGACGCCGGTATGGCGCAACTGCAACTGCCGCAGGGTTTCCAGGGTCGGTGCCGGTGGAGCGTCGAACCCCAGGTGTTGCAGGTACAACGTCGGATTCGCCAGACGTGGCTCGCTCATTGCTCAGTCCTTTTGCATGTGGCCGCGCATTGCTGCGCCGATGGCCGACATGTATACGGGATCGCCCCCGGACTCCGACAATTGATTTCGCCAATCAGCGCTACGGACGCTTGCGCGAACCGATGCGAATCCAGGTCGGCGCATGGTCGCTGGCGTGCGGTTCGTTGCGCACCCAGGCGTCGACGCCGGCCTCGTGCAGATACGGGCTGAGTGCCGGGTTGAGCAGCAGATGATCGATGCGCAGACCGGAGTTGGTTTGCCAATGCTGGCGGAAGTAATCCCAGAAGGTGTAGAGGCGATCGTCGGGATACAGATGGCGCAGCGAATCAGTCCAGCCTTGATCAAGCAGCCGCTGATAACACTCGCGGCTTTCGGGTTGCAGCAGCGCATCCTTGAGCCAGGAGCGGGTGTTGTAGATGTCCATGTCAGTGGGTACCACGTTGTAATCGCCGGCAAGCACCACCGGATGATCGCTGCTTTGCAAATCCTTGGCGTAGCGGATCAAGCGTTCGAACCAGGCCAGTTTGTAGTCGAACTTCGGCCCCGGCTGCGGATTGCCATTGGGCAGGTACAGGCAGCCGACCAACACACCGTGCACCGCCGCCTCCAGATAACGGCTGTGCTTGTCCTCGGGATCGCCCGGCAGACCGCGGCGACTCTCCAGCGGCTGCGCATCGCGAGCGAGAATCGCCACGCCGTTCCACGACGCCTGCCCGTGCCAGATCGCGCCGTACCCCGCTGCCTCCAGTTCGGCGGCGGGGAATGCACTGTCGACCAACTTGAGTTCCTGCAGACAAGCGATGTCCGGTTGCTCGCGCTTGAGCCACGCCAGCAGGTTCGGCAAGCGTGCGCGCAGGCCGTTGACGTTGAACGTGGCGATCCGCAGGTTTTTCATCGTCCAGGCTCCGGCGAACAAGGTGTGAAATTTGTGACCCTTTGCTAAAGGCGGTGGTTGCATCGGATCAACCGGCTGCGGCGTAATAGGCGCTCGTCACTGCCCCAAACTGCCGAGACTCGCCTCCATGCTCACCACGCTGCAAGGCCCGCGCATCCTCCTGCGTCCACTTCAGTACAGCGACGCCGACGCCCTGCTCCGCGCTGCCGCCGACGGCGAACTGTGGAACCTCACCGTCACTGTGGTGCCGTCGGCGAGCACCATCGACAGCTATCTGAAAAAAGCCCTCGACGGCCGTGATGCCGGCACGGTCATGCCGTTTGTGATCGTGTTGAAGGATAGCGGCGAAGTGATCGGCTCGACCCGGTTCTGGAAGATCGACCCGCTCAATCGCAAACTGGAAATCGGCAGCAGCTGGATCTCGGCACGCTGGCAGAAATCCTTCGTCAACACCGAAGCCAAATACCTGATGTTGCGCCATGCCTTCGAGGTGCTCGACTGCGTGCGAGTGCAGTTCACCACCGACGAGAACAACCAGAAGTCGCGCAACGCGATTCTGCGCCTCGGTGCGCAACAGGAAGGCATTGTGCGCCACGAGCGGCTCATGCCGGACGGCCGCAAGCGTAACTCGGTGCGTTTCAGCATTATCGATGACGAATGGCCGCAGGTGCGGCAGGCGCTGGAGCAGAAGCTGGCTGAGGATCGAGGCTGAGGCTCGACAACCGCTCGTCAGCCAATCGGCACCAACGGCTGCTGCCGTCAGACCAAAGTCAGGTAACCGACCCTTTCTGGAGACGTAACCATGACAACGCGCAAACTGACTTCCCTGTTGCTCACCGGGCTGCTGGCCACCGCCTCTGTCGGCGCTTTTGCCGCCAATGACGGGGCAGATGCCTCAGGCACCAAATCCGGTGCTACAAGCGGCACCAACATGCCACCCAACACTAATCCCGGAGCACCGAAAAACGGTGACAGTACTGATGGCGCCGGCAAGGGTACCGGCACTAACAGCGGCACCATGGGTTCTGGATCGGGAGCGGGGGGCGGCACCGGTTCGGCCGGCGGCGGAACTGGCGGTGCCGGTGGTGGCACAGGCAGCTGAACGAACAAGCGTGACCGCTGGTGATCCGGCATGAAGGCATGAATCTGTGGCGCTGGAATCTGATTCCTCGCCACAGATCCAGCGCGGAGGCTTTAGCGATCCGAACGCATCAGCTCGGCAACACCCTCCTCCAGCGACAACACCGCCGCGCGATTGCGCCCGGCATTTTTTGCCTGATACAGCGCCGCATCAGCACGCTGGATAAACACTTCGAGGCTGTCATTGCCGCTCGGAATAAATGAGTAGCAACCCAGACTCACCGTCAGGTAACCGGTGGGCGAACCGCTGTGAGTAATGCGTTTATCCATCACGCTGCGACGGATCTGCCCGGCAATCGCCAGCGTGCCGTTGATGTCGTTGCCCGGCAGCAACACCGCGAACTCCTCGCCACCGTAGCGCACCGCCAGGTCAGACTTGCGTTGCGAGCAGTTCTTCAGCACCTGGGCCACCTCAGTCAGGCAGTGATCCCCTGCCACATGCCCGTAGGCATCGTTGTAGCGCTTGAAGAAATCGATATCGAGCATGATCAGGCCGACCGGACTCGACTGCCGTGCACCGCGGGCAAATTCGACTTCCAGCGAGCGTTCGAACAGCCGCCGATTCGCCAGCCCCGTCAGGCTGTCATGGGTAGCGATCTGCTCCAGTGTGCGCTGTGCCTTACGCAGGTTTTTCTCGATTCGCTCACCGTCGCGCACCTGATGAATGAACACCCAGCCGAACAGGCCGACGCCAAGAATCACCAGCGCCACAATCACGCTGGACTGAAAGGCTCGCTCGTACCAACCCTTGAGAATCGTGTCGCGCGAAGAGGCGGACGCTACCACCAGCGGGTAAGCCGCCAACTGGCGGTAGCCGTACAAGCGCACCACGCCGTCGACCACCGACTTGATCATCGCAGTGCCGGCCGGGGCCTCGGGCAGCAGCTTCTGGTAGATCCTGCCTTGCGCCAGCGACGAGCCGATCAGGCCTTCGTCGAACGGTCGCCGCGCCAGCAACGTGCCGTCCTTGAGTCCGAGAAACATGATGCCGTTGTCATCGAGGCTGAAGCTTTTGAAGAACCGGTCGAAGTACGCCATCTTGATCCCGGCCATCAGCACGCCCTGGAAGTTGCCGGCGCGGTCGTTGATGCGTTTCGAGATCGGGATGATCCACTGGCCATTCTCGCGGCTGCGAATCGCCGGGCCGATGTGCGCCACGGTAGAAGCGTTTTGCTGGTGAAACCTGAAGTACTCGCGGTCGGCCACACCCTTGCCACGGGGCAGGTCCGGGAACGAGGTGATCACCCACTGGCCCTCGCGATCGAAGAGGAACATGCCGTGCAACTGCTCCAGTTGTTGCACCCGACGCGCGAAGGTTTTTTGCAGACGTGGTCGCTGCGCGGCGCCATAACCATCGTCCTCGACCCAATCAGCGAGACTGGTGAGCACCAGGTCAGCGGCCAGAAACGTGTCCTCGGCCTGCTGCGCCATGGCTCGGGTCAGGTTGGTCGACGCGATCTGCGCGTTCGCCAGGTCCTGACGCCGTGTCTGCTCCAGTTGCAGATAGAGCAAGCCAGACAGGCACAGGCACACCGCAACGATGAACAGCGCTGCCGCCTTGCGCAGTGGCAGGCGTTTAAGCGTGCCGGGAGTCTGATGGGGGTCGTGAATGGGGATTGGCAAAAACGTGTCCTGGGCAGGTACGACAGGGGCCGCAGCCCGAAACCCTTACTTTTCATGAGCGTAGCCCAGCGGGGTGCGCACAGCAAACCCGCCCCGCCAACACACGCCTGCCCCGCTGTATCGGCGCGCAAGGGATTTGGATGACCTCCGCACGTCGATTTATTTTCAGTGGTGGTTTTGCGGGCGATCGCCCTCGCGTATCTGCGCAGGGCACCGATGACGCCTATCGGGGTTTGTTGATTTCGCGCAGCAGATCCGCGACCGGCAGGTTCATGGTTTTTGAGTAGTAGGGTTTGTAGCCGTACGCGGTGACGACGACTTTGCAGGGGATTTGTTGTTTGTTCGCGAGGAGTTGATTCAGTTCTGTTACTGAAAGATTTCTCTCAGAACTTCGGTTGCTGGAAGTTTCACTGAGGAATGCGCGAGTAAGGTAGGAAAACTTTCCCTTGTTGTTTTCATTTTTTTCCGATCGTATCAAACCGGATGCGGAGAACTGTATGGCTTTGCCTACTGAGAAATCATGATCATCCGCCAATGCGCAATGAAGCATGCCCGAAATCATCCCAACTCGCTCCCCGCGATCAAAAAGATCCAACACATCAACGTCCGACTGATACCGGATGATGTATAGCAGCGACTTTTCTCTTTCCACAGATTCGAAGTTCAGGTTTGCGGGAGGCTTTACGTGGTTCTTCGCACAACCAGAGCAAATAGCGAGTAAAACGCAAAGGAGTAGCCTGTACATCATGGAAACTCCTTCATGATTGAGTCAAAAAGCATATCGCCTGCCGGCTTGCCCCCGGCGATACGGGCAGTAAACAACCCCAAAGCATTTGCATGATTTGTGTCTACATTGACGTTTAATGAAGGGCCAAAGGAGATAAGCCACTTTTCACCAATCCGTCGAAATTCACATTCGGCGAGCCACTGGCAATCGGATTGGTGCCATGTCCCGGGAGTGGGCAGGCGGTTGGGTCGGTGACGCGGGCGGCGGGTTTTCTGCTCATGAACAGCTCCTTGCAGTGTTGCGGGTCATCCTTTTTGGGGGCGCAAGCATGCGTGAATTTTCCGGTTGCTTCAAACCTTCAGGCAAAAAAAGGCGCCCGATCGAGGCGCCTTTTTTATTCGTGCAAACCACTCACATCAACGCGATGGCGGCACCCGAATATCCCCCGCCCGGCACTGGGTCTTCACGCCCTTGCCGCACGCACCAAACTGCAGATCTTTGCCCATGCACACGCGCACTTCCGAGAGTTCCGGGCCGCTGCAGATCACCGCGATGCCATTGGCCGGGATCCCCGGGTTGGCCTTGCGGAACAGGTCGGCGATTTCCTGGGCTTCGAAGTAATACGAGGAGCTGAACGGTTGCAGCTCCTGCGGAATTTTCACCGCGCCGACGGCTTTGTCCGCTTCGTCCAGATAACCGATTGCGCCCAGACCGCTGCAGGTGCCGTGCTTGGACCATTCGTGATCGAGCAGTTTCTTGGTCGGGAACAGCGTCAGGCCCTTGGTGGTTTCCGCCGCCGACAGCGTGGTCAGCGGTGGGCAGGATTCCGGCCAGCCGCCGTTGGCGTATTGCGGCCACAAGCCGTGCAGCACGAAGCCGTAGCCCTTGCCGGAGCATTGCACGTCATCTTTGTGGGTGAGGCAGAAGGTTGGCGACCAGGACAGCGTCAGCAGGTAGTAATCGAACTGCCCCGCTACCGCTTCCGTTTGCACCTTGCTGGCGTTCGACTGACGCGCCGAACTCAGGCCGATGCTACCGGCCGTCAGCGCGATCAGCGCCAGAATTGTAAACAGCTTTTTCATGTACCCGCTCCTTGGGACGCCTGCGTCCGTGGTTTTCGATGCTGACCAGACTTGGCCAGCGCGGATTTCGCCATGCTTGTGTTGCAAGCGCATGACGCAAGGCAAGGCCGTACGCCGTTGAACGGTCTACGATTAACAGGCAGACATCAAACCAAGGGATCCGAAATGAGTAAAGCAGACGAACTGGCCGCCAAACTCAAGCAAACCCGGCACACCCATGCGGATGCCGCGCTGGAGATCGATTGCTGGCCGGCGCAGGTCTACGATCTGTACCACCGCATCGAGGCCTGGCTGCAACCCGTCACCGAAGTCGGCCTGAAAATCCGTCGCAACCCGACCCACGTTTGCGAAAGCTCACCCGATGGTGAAAGCCACGATTACGCGATCGACCAACTGGTGATCGAAGCCAATCAACAAACCCTGACATTTGATCCCGTCGCCCGGTTTACCGAGGACGGCGCCGGCCGCGTGCAGATCACCCTGCCGGATCGCAACACCTACCTGTTGCGCACCGTCGATGAACATCATGAGAGCCATTGGTGGTTGCAAACGGTGGAAACCGGGCAAGAACTGGATGCGATTGCGCTGACCGAGAACAATCTGTTGCAGGTGGTGCAGGAAGGGCTCGGCCTATAACGCGAGTGGCCAAACTGTCAAAACTGTAATCCCCCTCTCAGCCAACTGAAAGCCAGCGCTGGGTAGCCTCCCCGTCATGAATCAAACGGGGACTTCCAGCGCATGCCTTCCAACACCTCAAGACGCACCTTCGTCAAAGGCCTGGCCGCCAGCGGCCTGCTCGGCGGCCTCGGTCTGTGGCGCGCGCCGGTCTGGGCGTTGCCCCCGCCTGGGCAGATCAACGAACTGAGCGGCAGCGAATTCGAGCTGTTCATCGGCGAAACCCCGGTCAACTTCACCGGCAGCCCGCGCACTGCGCTGACCATCAATGGCAGTCTGCCCGGCCCGTTGTTGCGCTGGCGCGAGGGTGACACGGTGACGCTGCGGGTGCGCAATCGGCTCAAGGACAGCACCTCGATTCATTGGCACGGGATCCTGCTGCCGGCCAACATGGACGGCGTGCCGGGTCTGAGTTTTCACGGCATCGAACCCGGCGGCGTATACGTCTACCAGTTCAAGGTGCGGCAGCACGGCACTTACTGGTATCACAGCCATTCCGGCTTGCAGGAGCAGGCCGGGGTTTACGGGCCGCTGGTGATCGACGCGAAAGAGCCGGAGCCGTTCCAGTACCACCGCGACTACGTGGTGATGCTCAGCGACTGGACCGACGAAGACCCGGCCAGCCTGATGAAGACCCTGAAAAAGCAGTCCGACTACTACAACGACCACAAGCGCACCGTTGGCGATTTCATCGACGACGTCAGCGACAAAGGCTGGGGCGCCACCGTCGCCGACCGCACGATGTGGGCGCAAATGAAGATGAACCCCACCGACATCGCCGACGTCAGTGGCGCCACCTACACCTTCCTGATCAACGGCCATACGCCCGACAGCAACTGGACCGGGCTGTTTCGCCCCGGCGAGAAACTGCGTCTGCGGCTGATCAACGGCTCGGCCATGACTTACTTCGACGTGCGCATTCCGGGGCTGAAAATGACCGTGGTCGCGGCGGACGGTTTGCACGTCAAACCGGTCAGCGTCGACGAGCTGCGCATCGCCGTGGCGGAAACCTACGACGTGATCGTCGAGCCTGACAGCGAGGCCTGCACCCTGTTTGCCCAGGCCATGGATCGCAGCGGTTACGCCCGCGCCACCCTCGCCACCCGCGCCGGTCTGGTAGCACCGGTGCCTGCGCTGGACTCGCGCCCGTTGGTGACCATGGATGACATGGGCATGGCCGGCATGGATCACGGCTCGATGGACATGAGCGCCATGGCGGGCATGGATCACTCGGCGATGGGCCCGATGCAATCGCACCCCGCCAGCGAACAGGACAATCCGCTGGTGGACATGCAAGCCATGAGCACCGCGCCGAAACTCGACGACCCTGGCCTCGGCCTGCGCAACAACGGCCGTCGCGTGCTGACCTACGCCGACCTGCGCAGCACTTTCGAAGACCCGGACGGCCGCGATCCCGGGCGCACGATCGAGCTGCACCTGACCGGGCACATGGAGAAATTCGCCTGGTCGTTCAACGGCATCAAATTCTCCGACGCCGAGCCGCTGCGCCTCAAGTACGGCGAGCGCATTCGTCTGGTGCTGGTCAACGACACCATGATGACCCACCCCATCCACCTGCACGGCATGTGGAGCGATCTGGAAGACGAGAACGGCAACTTTCAGGTGCGCAAACACACCATCGACATGCCCCCCGGTACCCGTCGCAGCTACCGGGTGACGGCCGATGCATTGGGCCGCTGGGCCTATCACTGCCATCTGCTTTATCACATGGAAACCGGCATGTTCCGCGAAGTGCGGGTGGAAGAATGAAGGGGCCGAACATGACTCGATTCGCAGCGTTCTCCTTGTTAATCCTCGGCAGCTCCGTCATGGCCGCCGACGACATGCAAGGCATGGATCACAGTCAGATGCCCGGCATGGATCACTCGATGCAGAGCATGGACGACGGCATGATGCAGCCCGCCGCGCCGACTGAAAGTCGCACGCCGATCCCGGTGCTGACCGACGCCGACCGCGCCGCCGTGTTTGTCAGCCCCGCCGGCCATCAGGTGCACGACAGCGCGATCAACAGCTACTTCCTCGCCGACAAACTCGAATGGCAAAACGCCGATGACGGCAGCGCTTTGGCCTGGGATCTGTCCGGCTGGATCGGCGGCGACATTGATCGCCTGTGGCTGCGCTCCGAAGGCGAACGCAACAACGGCAAAACCGAGGACGCCGAGCTCCAGGCATTGTGGGGCCACGCGATTTCGCCGTGGTGGGACGTGGTCAGCGGCGTGCGTCAGGACTTCAAACCCGGCGCGCCGCAAACCTGGGCCGCGTTCGGCGTGCAGGGCATGGCGCTGTACAACTTCGAAGCCGAGGCCACGGCGTTTCTCGGTGAGGGCGGACAAAGCGCGCTGCGGCTGGAGGGCGATTACGACATTCTGCTGACCAATCGGCTGATCCTGCAGCCCACCGCCGAGCTCAACGTCTACGGCAAAAACGACCCGCAACGAGGCCTCGGCTCCGGCCTGTCGAACACTGAAGCCGGCCTGCGCCTGCGCTACGAAATCCGCCGCGAATTTGCGCCGTACCTCGGCGTGACGTGGCACCGCACCTACGGCAACACCGCCGATTACGTCCGCGAAGAAGGCGAAAGTCGCAGCGAAGCACGGCTCGTGCTTGGTGTGCGGCTGTGGTTCTGAATTCCCACTGAAAAACACCCCAGAGGTCTTGCATGCGCACGTTGAATATCACCCTTGTACTCGCCAGCGGATTGCTCTTGAGCAGCCTCGCTCAGGCTCACCCGAAACTGCTGTCATCAACCCCGGCCGAAGGTGCCGACGGCGCGGCTCCCGACAAGATCGAACTGCACTTTTCCGAGAGCCTGCTGACTCAGTTCTCCGGCGCCAAACTGGTGATGACCGAGATGCCCGGCATGGCCCATTCGCCGATGCCGATGAAGGCCAGAGTCAGCGCCGGCAGCGACCCGAAATCCATGCTCGTCACCCCGCTCACGCCGTTGCCCGCCGGCACCTACAAGGTCGAGTGGCGCGCGGTGTCGTCCGACACGCACCCGATCACCGGCAACGTCACGTTCAAAGTGCAGTGAGCGATGGCTGAACTGATCAACATCATTCTGCGCCTGGCGTTGTATGTGGATTTGCTGCTGTTGTTCGGGGTGGCGTTGTTTGCGCTGTACAGCGTGAACGCGCCGCTGCGGTTCAGGCCGCTGTTGCGTGGATTGGCGTTGCTCGGTGCGCTGCTGTCGGTGGCTGGATTGCTGCTGATGACGAGCGCCATGAGTGGCGAAACCGAATTCGCCGCACTCTGGCCGCACCTGCAGATGATGCTGCTGGAAACGGACGTCGGGCTGGCGTGGGCGCTGCGCATGATTGCACTGATCGTGGTGCTGGCTCAGCCGGGGAAGTGGCTCGCGTCGATGACCGGCGCGGTCGCCCTCACCTCCCTTGCGTGGAGTGGGCACGGAGCAATGGACGAGGGCTCGCTGCGGGTCTGGCATTTCCTCAGCGACATCCTGCATCTGCTGGCGGCGGGGGCATGGTTGGGCGGTATGCTGGCGCTGGTGCTGCTGGTGCGGGGTCATGTGGATGAAGCACGGATTCGCCTGCTGGCAGAGGCGGTGAAACGCTTCGAATGGATCGGCGCGGCGATTGTGCTGACGCTGTCGGTGAGCGGCGTGGTCAATTACCTGTTCATCGTCGGCCCGAGGCTGGACGACGTGCTGCTCGGCACCTATGGGATGTTGCTGGCGATCAAGGTTTTGCTGTTTGCCGCGATGCTGGTGCTGGCGGCGCTGAACCGCTTTCACCTTGGGCCTGCGCTGGAGCGATCCATACGCGATGGACAGCACGGGATCGCGGCGAATGCACTCAGGCGCAGCGTGCTGCTGGAACTGGGCCTGGCCCTGCTGATCGTGGCGTTGGTGGCGTGGCTCGGCACGTTGAGTCCGGACTCGGGATGACACCCGCGAAGGCCTTTCACTACACTGGCTTACCGTCCTCTGCAGAAGCCCGATGTCCATGACCATTCTAAAAAGCACGATGATCCTTTGCGGCGCGCTGACCCTGGCCGCTGGCGTTCAGGCGCAGGAAAGCCCTTCGCACCTCGACAGCATCCAGCAACAAGGCCAACTGCGCGTCTGCACCACCGGCGACTACAAGCCCTACACCTTCAAGCGCACCGACGGCGACTTCGAGGGCATCGACATCGCCATGGCGCGCTCGCTGGCCGACAGCCTCGGAGTGAAAGTCGAGTGGGTGCAAACCACCTGGAAAACCCTGATGCCGGACATGCAGGCCGGGAAGTGCGACATCGGCATGGGCGGGATTTCGGTGACGCTGGACCGGCAGAAAAAAGCCTACTTCAGCGACACCCTCGACAGCGACGGCAAGATCCCGCTGGTGCGCTGTGCCGAGCAGGCCAAGTACCAGACCATCGAGCAGATCAACCAGCCCAACGTGCGTCTGGTCGAACCCGCCGGCGGCACCAACGAAGCCTTCGTCCACGCCTTCCTGCCCAAGGCGCAACTGGCGCTGCACGACAACGTGACGATCTTCCAGCAACTGCTCGACAACAAGGCCGACGTGATGATCACCGACGCCTCGGAAGCGCTGTATCAGCAGAAACTCAAACCGGGGTTGTGCGCGGTGAATCCGCACCAATACATGCAGTACGGCGAGAAGGCGTACCTGCTGCCGCGCGATGACATCAGCTGGAAACTGTACGTTGATCAGTGGCTGCATCTGAGTAAAGTCACTGGCAGTTATCAGAAGGTCATTGGTGAGTGGCTGGCAGTGCCGCAATAAGCGTTTCCAGCGCTTCGCTGGCCTCGCTGCCCGGCGCGGCGGTCATGACGATGAGCGCCTGATCCGGGCTCTCGGCGCATGACACCATCTGCCAGTCGAGGCTGAGTTTACCCACCTGCGGATGCAAAAAGGTTTTGCTGCCGCAGGTCGGGCTGGCCACCAGATGCGTCGCCCACCAGCGGCGAAAATCTTCGTCACGCAGCGACAGTTCGCCAATCAGCGAAGCCAGCCTCGGGTCATCGGGAAACCGCGCGGTGTCCATGCGCAAAAACGCCACGCAGTTGCGCCCGTTGTTCTCCCAATCGATGTACAGACTGCGAAACCTCGGGTCGAGAAATGACAACCGAATCAGGTTGCGCTGCTCGATCGGTATCTCGGCGAAGTCGACGTAAAGTGCGGCAGCCAACGGGTTCCACGCCAACACATCCATGTAGCGCCCGATGACCATCGCCGGAATGCCCTGCAGATTGTCCAGCAATCGTTGGGTCTGCGGGCCGACGGTTTGCCGGCGATGCTGATCGACCGTGGTTCGCCCCAGACGCGCCAGTCGATAGAGGTAATCCAGATCATCCTCGCGCAGGCGCAACGTGCGGGCGACCGCCGCCAATGCGGATTTAGACGGCGACAAGCGCCCCTGCTCCAGGCGTGTGTAGTAATCGACACTGATGCCGGCCAGCATCGCCACCTCTTCGCGGCGCAAACCGGCGACGCGGCGTGCCCGACCGGCGTCGGCGGGTAAACCGACTTGCGTCGGTTCGAGTTCGGAACGACGGGCGCGGAGGAATTCGCCGAGGTCGTTGGGGCTGGTGTGTGTATTCATGGGGCGATCATTGCGCGCGAGCGCGTCCGGGGGAAGGCAATCCTTATCATAGGAAAGTTTTTCCCAGGATCCGCGCTCTCTTTTTGCCTCCCACCCACGGCGGCAATCTGTGCCTCGTCAGCCGCCACCTGCGGCATCGCAGCAACCCGTGGAGTGCACCTATGAAAACCAACGTCAGCTTCCTCAGTAACGGCCTCAAACTCGCCGGCCACCTCTACACCCCGGACGACCTGC
This sequence comes from Pseudomonas sp. FW305-3-2-15-E-TSA4, assembly GCF_058787295.1. Classification (NCBI taxonomy): domain Bacteria; kingdom Pseudomonadati; phylum Pseudomonadota; class Gammaproteobacteria; order Pseudomonadales; family Pseudomonadaceae; genus Pseudomonas; species Pseudomonas sp. FW305-3-2-15-E-TSA4. Next base: position 257,421 of record NZ_JBYSZP010000005.1, read on the forward strand.
AACCCGGTGAACAACGCCCGGCCATCGTCGTCGCCCACCCGTTCGGCGGCGTCAAGGAGCAGACCGCCGGCCTCTACGCCGCCAAACTCGCGGCCAAAGGCCTGATCGCCCTCGCCTACGACGCCAGCTACCAGGGTGAAAGCGCAGGTGAACCGCGCTACCTCGAAGACCCGTTCGTCCGCGCCGAAGACATCAAGAGCGCGGTGGACTTCCTCGCCAACCACGCCTCGGTCAACTCACAACGCATCGGCGCCCTCGGCATCTGCGCTTCCGGTGGTTACGTGCCCTTCGCCGCCCAGACCGACCGCCGCATCCGCGCCGTCGCCACCGTGAGCGCCGCCGACATCGGCCTGCTTTACCGCGAAGGCCTTGGCGGCAGCGTCAGCCCGGAACAGCTCAAACAACTGCTGGAACAAGTCAGCGAACAACGCACTCGCGAAGCCCGTGGCGAACCGGTGTGCATCGACCCGATCGTTCCGGAAACCGCCGATATCAACGCCGACACCCCGACCCTGTTCCGCGAAGGCAGCGACTACTACCGCACCCCGCGTGCGCAACATCCCAACTCGCCGAACAAGTACGTGTTCACCAGCATCGGCCGGATCGCGGCGTACTCGTCCTACGAGCACATCGAACTGATCTCGCCGCATCCGCTGCTGATGATTGCCGGCTCGGAAGCCGACACCCGTTACTTCAGCGAAATGGCGATCGAGAAGGCGCTGGAGCCGAAGGAATTGGTGCTGATCGAGGGCGCAAGCCACATCGACCTGTACGACAAGGAACAGTTCGTCGGGCCGGCGGTGGAGAAAATGGTGGGGTTCTTCAAGCAGTATCTGTAAGCGACAGGCACAAAAAAAGGCGCCCGACATGGGCGCCTTTTTATTGGCCTGTACACTGAACCTGAGGATCTAATTGAAGCTATGGAGCTAATTGCACCTGTAGAGCCAAGTAAACCTGTGGAGGCAATTACACCTGTGGCGAGGGGATTTATCCCCGATGGACTGCGTAGCAGTCCTGCTGTTTTAAAAGTGGGGTCGCTTCGCGACCCATCGGGGATAAATCCCCTCGCCACAGGGTCAGGGTCAGCCTCGATTTTGATCAATCGTCATGCAACATCCCTGAGCTGTACTGATTCAAGCTGCTGCCAATGCTGTTGCCGCCAAACTTCAGGGTCGTCGCATGACTGCGCCCCTCCGGCGATTGGCAATCCGAGGAGAAACAACTGGTGGTGGTCAGCCCACCGGCGCCCGAACAGGCACTCAATACCGAGACAGCTGCGGCGATCAACAGCACTTTGACGACATTGGTGCGCATGGTACAGCTCCCTTGGGATGATCTTGTGCAAGCATCCTAGGCGTTCGCCGCACCCGGCAAAATGAAACTTTGCTGATCGACAGCACGCGTTCAGGTTCGCCTCAAATCGGCTGCCACGCCTGCGCAGGAATCTGCGCCATCGCCTCAAACGCCGGTTTGGCGAACCAGAAACCCTGCATCAGATAAATCCCGCAATCGGCGAGAAAATCCCGCTCCTCCGGGTGCTCGATGCCCTCGGCAATCACCTCGATCCCCAGTTCGGTACACATGCCCACCACGCCCCGCACAATCGCCTGACGCACTCGATCACGGTGGATATTGCGGATCAGCGCCATGTCCAGTTTGATCAGATCCGGCTGAAAGTCCGCCAGCAGATTCAGCCCGGAATACCCCGCACCGAAGTCATCAATGGCCGTCTTGAAACCAAACTCGCGATACTCGCGCAGGATGTTCATCAAGTGCTTATTGCTTTCAACGTGCTCGCCCTCGACCGCTTCGAAGATCAGTCGATCAAGCGGAAACGCGTGTGCGCGGGCCGCCTCCAGCGTGCTGCGAATGCACAGGTCCGGACGATAAACGGCGTTCGGCAGGAAGTTGATCGAAAGGAACCCGGTGAGCCCCAACTGCGCTGCCGTAGAGATCGCCCGCACACGGCACAGTTGATCGAAGCGATAGCGGTTCTGGTCATCGACCTGCTGCAGAACCGACAGTGCACCTTCGCCCTGCACGCCCCGTACCAGTGCCTCGTGGGCGAAGGTCGATTGATCACGCACATCGACAATCGGCTGGAACGCGAAGGAGAACGCCATATCGGCCTCGCCTTTTTGCCGGCATCCTTGGCACCCCCCGCTGGGCTGGGGGAAAATTGGTGTATTGGTCATGACGCCCCCTGAGAGCGGGTTGCAACCATCCATGGCCCAGAAAAAAATCACTGCACGGACCGGGTGGCGCCGCTTGGCGGCCCCCGCTTATACAGGCTGACCGGTCAATTCCGGCCAAGTTCATTGCGAAATGCCATCAGGTGCGGAAATGCGCCGTCATGCGTTGCAGGTCCTGCCCCAGCGACGCCAGCTCAATGGTCGCAGCAGCACTTTCTTCGCTGGCGACGGCCGACTGATCGGCCACATCGCGCACACTGACGATGCTGCGATTGATCTCATCGGCCACCGCACTTTGCTGCTCGGCGGCGGCGGAAATCTGCAGGCTCATTTGCTGGATCGTGCCGATCGAATGGTTGATCTCGGTAATCGCCTGTTCGGCCTTCTGCGCCAGCACCACGGTGTCCAGCGTGCGCTCGCGGCTGGATGTCATCAGCGTAGATGCCGCTTGCGTGCCCTGCTGCAGAGTGACAATCAGCGCTTCGATTTCCTTGGTCGAATCCTGGGTGCGCTGCGCCAGCGAGCGCACTTCATCGGCAACCACGGCAAAACCACGCCCCTGCTCCCCCGCCCGCGCCGCTTCAATCGCCGCGTTCAGCGCCAGCAAGTTGGTCTGCTCGGCGACAGCCTTGATCACATCGATGACCTTGCCGATCTGCTCACTGTCCTGGGACAGCACGCTCATCGCCGCGCCCAGATCCTCGATCGCCACCGACAGCTCGCTGATCTGCACGGTCGCCTGCTTGACCACCGCACTGCCGTGTCGTGCCTGCTGATCGGCCAGGGTCGCGGCGGCGGATGCGTCGGTGGTGTTGCGCGCCACCTCCTGCACGGTCGAGGCCATTTCGTGCATCGCCGTGGCGACCTGATCCACCTCGACTTTCTGCTGACGCACACCGGCGCTGGTCTGCTCGCTCATCGCCGAGAGCTTCTCGGCCGATGTCGAAATATGTGTCACGCCGTTACCGATCCCCTGCACCAACGTGTTCAGACTTTGCGCCATGTCCTGCATCGCGTTTTGCAGATCGCCCAACTCATCCTTGCGGCTGGATTTGGCTTGCACCGTCAGATCGCCCTTGGCAATCCGCCGCGCCAGCTCCACCGTCAGCGCCAGCGGCCCGGTGATCTGCCGCGAGATCAGCACCGCAGCCAACAGACCGACCACCAGTGCCAGCACCGTCAGCACGGCAATCTGGATAAACGCACGCTGTTGATCGTCCCGCGCCAGACGCTGCTGTGTGTCCATCAGGCCGGTCATGATGCTGTCCATCGCCTGGCTCTGTTGATCCACCTGCTGACGCAGGCTCTGCTTCTGCTCGAACAGCGCGGCGACCTCGACCAGCACCTCACGATAACGGCGCATGCCGGCCTGCGCCTCTTCAAGCTGACTCGCCAGGGCCGCCGGCAAACCGCTGCGCGCCTTGCTCATGTCGGCCAGAAACGCATCGGTGGTGTCCAGCAGCACCTGCTTGTTGGCCTCGCTCGGCACCGCGATATAACGCCGCAACATCAGACGAAACATCGTCATGCCATTGCGCAAATCCGCCACCGTGCGCAAATCCGCCACCCGCGCGCTATCAGCAGACGCCAACGCGCTGGCCGTGGTGCTCTCGAACATGCTGTTGAAGGTCTCGGCGTACTTGTCCGACATCGCTCCCAATGGTTTCAGCGCATCGCTGGTCGCCTTGTCCGCCTCGACCAAGCGCTTGACCTGCTGATCGTAAGCCAGCGTGGTGTCCTGCAAACGCTTCAAGGCCTGCTGGTTTTCCGCCCGCGTCAGGGTCTGCAACGCCTTGGCGATCAGGCCCTGCAACACCGTCAGCTGCGACTGATAAGCCTCGGCATAAGCGACATCCGCCGCCGCTTCGTACTGCTTCTCCGACAGACGCATGTCCTGCGTCGCATCGTTGAGCGTGCCGATCAGACGCGTCGTGCCCAGGCGATCAACCAGCACATTGCTGCTGTTATAGCCAATGAAGGCCACCGCCCCCACCGCCAGCAAAAGAACGCCAAACCCGGCCCCCAACTTTCGGGAAACCTTGATGTTGCCCAGGAAATTCGATGCTTCTGCCATGTTCAGCCTCTAACGCCCTGACGCGATTCAGCGTCAGGCACAAAAAGTAGATCTCTGATAACCGGAGTTACCGCTCATATTCGGGGTCGTCGTCCTGGGCGAAATACGGGCAGCTTCCACTGACCCGGCTGCAACAACCTGACGCGAAAAGCCGTACCGACGGCCCACGCACCAGCGGACAAATCCAGGACTGACGCTGGATTTATCGTTTCAGCAAAGGTGTTGGAACGGATGCTATAAATTTTGGGAAAAGTTGTACAACTTTATATTTTTGTATAATCGTTGAACTTTTTTGAGCGCGTGATGACGCATTGCCATCATTTTTTGTGGCACATCGCTATTGCTGCGAAAACTGGCTGAAACACGCCATTTTGGCCGGTTGTTTTGCGCATCGACAGAACGCCCTCCGCGATCACAAGCTCGCCGCTCGCCACGGAGGGCAGCGATCTACGCCTTGAGCTCGACGTTATCCAACGCCTGATTCACCGCCAACTCCCCCAACATCACCACCTGCGCAATGCCGAGCAGCGTCTTGCGGTGCGAGACATCCAGCAACGCGGCGAAATCGTTGAGCATGGTCGTGGCGGAACCCAGGGATTCGCTGGCATTGGCGAGCAGGGATTCGGTGTCGTAGGCCGGGTTGGCGAGGAACATTGGTCTGGATTGATCACGGCTGGCCATGATCTGGCTGGTTGGGGTGAGGTAGTGATCGAGGGCGCGCTCGGCGGCTTCGTGGAGTTTGCGGGAATCGAGGGATTCGTAGGGGGATGCGGGGTTGGTTTCTGGGGGATTCGGTGTTGGTTTGAACATGGTGTAACTCCTGACGGATAAACGAAAAGGAGCCATCACTCTCGCTACCAAACGAAGGGTGGAGGCCATACGCAGGTTGGTAGACCGGTCGTCAGGAACCCCGGCGCATCCGAAGACGCCCCGCGCATGACCACCATAAAACGAAGACGAGAAACGCCCTCGCAAGACAGTAGTCTTGTGCTTCTGACGGAGGCGGGCTACCAAACCCGATCACTGGTTTTCAGTGACGTAGGGACGATAGAACCCGCGAGCTAGACGCACAAGCCGGCGGATTCTGTCTTAGGTGTAGGGGGAGGCGCAAGGTGGTGTAGGAGCGGGACTGCGACAATTGACTTCAATTAAACAGGCGTATTTAGAGTGCCAAATACTCTCGATTACGAGGATATTCAGTCTTATTTATCGAGTAGATCCCCTTAATATGGACAGTGTATTGAAGCTGGAGGGGCCTCGGCCCACCACCTGTAATCATTTGAGTGAGCTTAACCTGAAGAAGGAAGATCTATGGCAATCGAGAATTGCTTTGGTGCATTGTGCTTCATCCCGCTAGATTCCGCCGGATCCAAGATTTTCGGCTTCTCCGAGTTTTTAGCAGGTCTCGCTCTTATGGTTCTTGCATGGACAATTGGTGACGCCCGCTATCGTTTCCGAGTACGTACCGCCCCAATCCCTTTGCAAACCATAACCTTTTCAGTCGTCGCCGCTGTGGGCGTACTTACATTGCTGACCGATCTGTGGCGCGCTGAAGGATGGCTCGTTCCCCAAGGCAGAATACTCACGCCACCTTTGTGGCAGGCCCTGCTTGCAAGCCTCTTCTTTTTTACATTTCTTGCTTGGGCATGGTTCGCATTTATTAAGCGGCCGACATACGGAAAACGGAATGCCAAGCGCTATGCGGTGACCTTGTATCGAACAATTTTGAAAGGTGATGCGACAGAGTTAGCCGTGATCGCTGACGAACTTTCATATTCAGCCCGTGCTCTAGTGCACCATGCGACAAACCGAAATGGTAACCGCCTGAATCAAGATGAGGACGAATCGCAATCGCCTCTCCCCAAGGTGGAGGGGTACGCCAACGAGTTAATTTTACTTATCGCCGACAAACGCTTCTGTAAGGTAATCGTAGAATCCTCACCGGGTACTGCCTTGGCATTTTTCCAAGAGATAAGCGAATCAAAAAAGTATGGAATTCAGATTGAAATTTTCGCAAAAAATATCGTGAGAGAAGCGCTGCTAAACACAAATTCGTTTCTTTACCACGAAGCGGAAGGTTATGAGTCTGGGTTACTCGGATTCCACAAACCTCTAAGCCAAGCAATGTTCGGAAGCCACATAATGGTCGAGAAAATTGGGACACTTCTTGACCCTGACATTGTAGGCAAATTGAAGTGGACGAATGTACAGTGGGAGGCATACTGCGGATTAGTGCTGATCACTCTTGACGACTATACAGATAGCCCATACTGGAATCACTCTACGGCTCTGTATCGAGCAATGGATTACATTAAGAATGCCGTATCAAATTTGTACAAAGTGAATGGCTTATCCAACTCTTGGGACAGAGACGAAGTTAGCTGTCTCCGGACAACCATGGAATTCATTAGTAATGCGGTCGAGATTCTCGATAAGAAAGGCGTTCCCGACTATATCCGACTCCGCGTGATAAAAGTGCACAGCTACACAAGTGAATCTTTTTACGACCACTTTGCCAACATGATTTTCGAAATAATAGTGCACGCTTCTGCTGTTAGCTCGCCGCAGTGGGAATGCTGGTCAATACAGCACAACTCAATCTGGGGACATATTAGACTTTATCTAAAGGGGCCAGCTGGCAAAGTGATTCAGTTTAAATTGCGCCGACTGTTGTACAACGAGGTCATAAACATGAACAGCTTTCCAAATTTTAAAGGCGCAAGGATTTTAAGATTTTGCTTGAACGTCATGGGATTGAAAATAAGCACCGGTGACTTCGACAAAAACAATCGACCCTTGCACAGAGCAATTTTGGCTTGGACAAAAAAGCATTATGTCTGGCTGCACCAGGACTACCCCGAAGTAGGTGAATTCTGCCTAGTCGACGGAATCACCTATGATATTGAAAACCTTCAATTAGTGAAAACATATCCCACAAATGCGCTTCGACGTGAGCCGAGTTATGAACGCTTACAACTGGAGCCCACGCCTGTCACCTGAGCCCAAAATGGGTCAGATTTATTTAAGACTCCATTTCGCTCGTTTGAAGCCGGGGGAAATGGGGCCTGATTTATTTAGCGCCCCTTTTTCAAGCTGCAGCCCTCGGCAGCACACCACCCAGATGCCGCCCGAGCCCCACCTCACCATTCCTGATAAACTCCCCCACCTCCCAGCCCCACCCAATCCAGAACCGCCAATGTCCCCTATCTCCGCCACACCCGCCCCACTCTCCCGCCGCTTCTCCGTCGCCCCGATGATGGATTGGGCATAGCCCCTCGTTTGCCCCTCGGCCACGCTGGCTCATCCCTCGAAACCACAATGCTTTGTAGCAATTTCTAAGCATGCATCGTTTACCGCCCACAAAGCGCACTACCGGTACTATGCTCTTTCTTTTTCGACAGGAGTCGATGCTATGGCAGACGAATATTCGTTATCGGATGTGCTGGAGAGGATGTACCAGAATCAGCTCGGTCTGGAAGCAGCTTTGATGGAGCTCACGCTTCATGCTGAACAGCAAGGTTTGGCCGAGGTCGGCGACAACGTCCGGGGGGCCTTGTGGGCGATTGGAGAGAACGCCGGACACATAAAGCAGGGCTTGGCAAAGCTCCGAAGCAAACGCCTCTAAACCGCCACACTCCGATCGTGTTGGAGTACTAACGCTGCAAGGCCCATAAGTGCCGAAAACAAAGGGTTTAACGGTTTTTTTAAATCTCAGGCAGTTAGTGTATTAGGCATTAAATGGCATTTTTTGGCATTTGAGTTGCCCCATTTCTACCCCATCGATTCTTCCAATTCGGGGACGATGGCTATAGCTGGAACGCTCGCTGGACATACGGGAACCTTTTTCGTGACTTACCGAGCGGATTGCTACACAGCCACTCTATGCGAATGTGATGAGGCTCAATTGCAGCTAACATCACTTTCTATCAACCTGCATGGGAGAGCCAAGTATGTGGAACAGAAATCAAAATTCTGGCCGTAGAGGCGGACTGTCGACTGGGCCGGGCGGTGGAATGTCAATCGGGCCGGGCGGGGGGGCTTCGATTGGCCCAGGCGGTGGTATGTCAATTGGCCCAGGCGGTGGCATGTCGATTGGTCCAGGCGGTGGGCTATCAATTGGGCCAGGGGGAGGTCTTTCGATTGGACCCGGCGGCGGGTTATCCATTGGGCCAAGGGGCGGTCTCTCAATCGGGCCCGGTGGCGGTCTCTCAATTGGACCGGGCGGCGGATTGTCTACCGGGCCGGAACCTTATATGAGCAACATTCCGCCGTGGCCTGTGTTCGTGCGCGAACTAGAGAAACGCGGTCTTCACCAGTACGCTCAGATGATTAGAGCGCATTTGCCTTACCCTGTTTAGACGCTGCAATTTCCTCAATATATTTGGCTCACCGTCTAAAGGATAGGTGAGTCATACCCAGCGCCCATCAAGCCAACCTGCATTATTTCTCTATCAATCCGTAAAGTATTAGATAGGGATTCGAACCCCTTCAGTCCCTTAACAGGACCGCTCTAGACCATAAAAATCTATGCTTTCAGCCTTGGCACATGGCGTATTGCGATCCTTACCGGTCCTGAATATGCCCTAATTTTGCCCTAATATCTCCCGCACCAGCGAACCTGGCAGTGATGGAGTCCTCATGCCTGGAGACCACCGATAGTCCTTACGCTGCACCATCTAAGAACTCGCCAGGCAGGCGCCCTAAAAAGACGAGGATCGTAGTGTACTTAAGGTACGACTCCGAGGTCGTCGAAACCAGTAAGCGGCCTTGGAGAAAGTGATTGGTAGTCCCAACGCGGCAACCGCCTTCTCTCTTCTTCGAAATCGGTCAATAGCTCTCCAAGCTGAGCCTTCGTGGTTATTCCCAAAAGCTTTCTTACGGACTCAAAATACTGCTCAGAGCGTGAACGCGCAAAAATCTCGAAAGGCCCAGAGTGACGGCCGACGTAAAGAAGCGTTTCCGGGTACCAAGGAAACGTCTGATTAACCTGCACCGTATTACTTCTTAAAAACAATACGAAGTCGGCCTGCATGAGCTCCTGCATAGTAAACCCGCTCGAATGACACCGCTGCTCCAACAAATCTGCTCGCAACGAAATTCTGCGCAAGCTGAGTCGCTTGTTTCGATGATCAAACATCGCGGCATAGGTGCGGAATGCCTCAAAACCGACCGTAACATCTCGGCCGTATTCAGATCGGCCGGGAACGTAAAACGGTGTTGTCAGAAGGTTTGCTGCGAACTCGAACCTCTCTTCCTTCAGTAGGGCAGCAACTCCATAAAGAAAGAGCTCGTGTACGATGAAGCGGAAATTGTCGAAATCAGAGTCGTTCCACTGCGTCACGCTTTGAGGGCGCTCTTGATAGGGCAGCAGGCGCTCAAAAAAGCGATGAACGTGCCGGCGGGTATCCGAATTGTCGCGGTAACGCCCGATGGTCAAAATTAACTCAATGGCTTCGTTCCGATATGGAAGAAAATCTTCGATACTTTTGATGACCAGCTCGTCGTACTCGACTGGACTCGGCTTTGGTATTCTGAATTGTTCGACGCCATCCGCCAAAACCTTAAAATAGTCACCAATAGCGGCATCTGCGTAGGTTCGATCATTTTTGATCGCATCAACTGCTCGACGATGCTCCGCGCTTGTCACAAGCGTGATAGCCCTATTCTCGCGCTCAAGGTATGAAGGCTTCTTTCCAGTGGGTGGTCGTACATGTAGCGGCTGGTCGTGTGCCCACCGAATCAGTCGGTCAAACTCGCTGGCATATCGTGGTGAGTCGGACAGGTCAATGTAGATACGGGATGAGTAATATTTTGGAACACACGCTTTACCGTGTTCATCGTATTCCCTCACTACAGCAACGAATTTCGTAGTGCTGGCGGCCTGATAGATCTCTGCTGAAATGATTTGTGCCTCCGTACCTACGCCACCTGTACGGCTATTAGCCTTGTCCGCATATGTTTTATCGCAAATGAGAATAACTTTCCCCACCCCGGGATCGGTAACCATCTGTTCCATGAAAGCTGCTGATTCTTGCCCCTCCCTCAGATCCCACTTGTCTAGGATCACATGCACGCCACCCGCGGCCAGTTCTTGAGCAAGTTCCTCCACCCAGGTCTCATGCTCTGGGGAAGTCCAGCTATAGGATATAAATAGCTTGGGAGTGTCAGTTGCATCCATTCCGAGTTCTCCTATGAACGCATTTAAGTATAGGTTTGGGCTACCGTTGAGCTTGGCGAACGAACACTGATGATAGTGATGAAAATCCATTAAAACCAAGGCGTATGATCACCCTGTCGCTATTTGCACGCCACCACCCACAGCTGATCAAGCTTGGTCGTATAACTCTGGCTCATCATTTCGCGACGCATCCCCCAGCCCGGGTTGGCGGGCACACTTGCAGCACGAAGCGTCCCCCTGCCCCACCGTCCATTGATATCGTCCAGAACCGCCATCACCCTTGTCGCCTCAGTCGGCTGGGAAATCGTGAACAAATCGTCCGTGTATTCACCCGGCTGACACAGATCCAGCAGCATGACCTCTGCTTTGCTGTAACTGAAACCAGGACGGAACACGCGATCAAGAGCATCGACGGCCGCCGTCGTTAGCAGCCGAACGTCATCCGTTGGATAGGGTAAATCGATTGCGACACCGTTTGCGTATTTAGCCTCATCGGGGTTGAACATGCCGGTGCGGATGCTGACTCGAATCTTCTTGCACAGCGACCGCTGCGCCCGGAGCTTTTCCGATGCCCGCATCATGTAGGTCGCCACTGCCTCCCTAATCGGTGGCAGCTCCTTCAGCCTTTTGCCGAACATCCGACTACAGCAGATCTCCTGCTTGGGCGGATCTGGCTCGTCCAGCTCCAAGCACGCTTTGCCGGCCAATTCCCGGGCAGTTTTCTCGATCACTACACTGAAGTTTTTTCTCAACGTCCACGGGTCTGCTTTGGCCAGATCCATGGCGGTTCTGATACCCATGCCGTCAAGGTGCACTTTCATGCGCCGTCCCACTCCCCACACCTCCGCTACGTCCGTGTTACGCAACACCCAGTCGCGCTTGATTGGGTCGCAGATGTTCACGACGCCTCCGGTTTGCGCCTGCAGGCGTTTGGCAGTGTGGTTGGCCAGCTTGGCCAAGGTCTTGGTGTGCGCGATACCGACACCGACAGGTATACCCGCGCAGCGCAGTACCTGGCTGCGGATCTTGCGGCCGAGACCGTCCAAGTCGTTGATGCCGGTGAGGTCGACGAAGGCTTCGTCGATGCTGTACACCTCAACGGCCGGTACCATCGACTCGATCAGAGTCATGACGCGTTCGCTCATATCGCCGTACAGCGCGTAGTTCGATGAGAACGGGATGATGCCGTGCTGCTTGAGCTTGTGCTTGATCTGGAAGTACGGCTCGCCCATTTTCACGTAGGGCTTGGCATCGTAGCTCCGAGCGATGACGCAGCCGTCGTTGTTCGACAGCACCACGATGGGCACCTTGGCTAGGTCAGGGCGGAATACGCGTTCGCAACTGGCGTAGAAGCTATTGCAATCGATCAGGCCGAATACTGGCGTTACTTTAGACATGGCTGCGCACGCTGCCGATTATTACGCCCCAGATAGCCAGCTCATCACCTTCCAACACATAGCGAGGCGGATACTTGGGGTTTTCAGACAAAAGGATCACGTCCTTTCCCCGAATGCATAGTCGCTTGCACAGCGGGTCATTGTTCAGCAGCGCCACGACGATGTGGCCATGGACCGGCTCCAGCGAACGGTCTACAACCGCCAAGTCTCCGTCAAAGATGCCAGCGCCCTGCATGCTTTCCCCGGTTATTTTCACCAGGTAGACGTGCGGAGCGCGGATGTTGAGCACCTCATCTAAAGAGATGTGTGCCTCAATGTGATCCGCGGCCGGCGAAGGAAAACCAGCGGGCACCTGGAATAAACAAAGAGGCAGCTTCAGGCCTACCTCGGCAATTGGTCCTAAAATTGAATAGCTCATGACGCACGACTTCCAACACTGTACGAATGCACAGTTAACTTTCAGAAGCGCTCGCGGTCAATTTCTGTGGGAAATATCTGATAGGCGGACAGCATATGTGCGGACGACTTTCACACTATGATGGCATCCACGACTTTGAAGCGGCGGTGAGCATGCCAAACGCCCTTGTCAACAACACCGGTGACCAGCCTTTCGAGCGCTACAATGCGGCCCCCACCACCCAGTTGGCGATTTTTCATAAGGAAGGTGAGTACCTGCACGCCGACATGGTCCGTTGGGGATGGCGTCCACACTGGGCGAAGGATCGCGCCGCACCGATCAACGCCCTAGTAGAGAAAGTCGCGCATGGCCCTCTCTTCCGAGCAATATGGCCGCACCGGGCTATCATCGCGATCAACAACTGGTTTGAATAAGTGAATGAAGGCGGAGCCAAAAGCAGCCCTACTTGATTCGCCGAGGAGACAGGGAGCCGATTCTATGCGCAGCAATTGGACAATATCCCAGTGCCGAACATCCACCAGGCGAGCACGACGGCTTTGTGATCATCACAGCCGATAGCGCCGGCGGAATGGTGGACATTCATGATCGTCGTCCAGTGACATTTTCACCCAAATTAGCCCGCGAATGGCTTGACCCCCACACGCCAAAAGAACGCGCCGAACAGATGGTGCTACACCAAGGTGAATGCACGGAGTCCTTTGAGTGGTTTCAGGTGAATAAAGCAGTAGGCAATGTTCGCAACCAGGGTGCTGGTCTGCTGAAGCCATCAGGAGACTGACTGGAGAGCGTGGCCAAGCGCCAATTTGAGAAAAATCACCTTTGCTTCATAGCAAACTGCAATTTATTGACTTACCAAGATCCGAACTTAGCTAACGCGTCTTTATGTTCAGACTCACTATCGTGCTGCCACCGCAAACTCCAGCTCCATTCATCCTCCCTCGGTTTGCAATCTTTACAGGTATCACAATGGTTTTGTTTGAAACCTCTCAAAAACTCTTGCTCCGACTCGTTGTCGTACAAAGGAAATAACAGCCCACCAGTCCCTGCAGCATAATCATGCTTCAAACATACCAACAAGTGCATCCCCCCGGCTGAGTGCATACGGAGTGTTTCGGCCACCATACCGGCGGGACGGTAACTGACGAACAGATGTTCGCACTTATTTAGGATCTCACTTGGATCATAGTTAACGAGCCCGCGAGCGACTATCCCTCCCAACATGCATTTCGGGTCATCGGGGTCCATTCCTAAATCTTTTGCAATAGATGTGAAGTATTTTTTTTGCTCCAACACACTTAAATCAAAAAAGCTTTCCGGCCCACTTTCAGCGCTTGCACATTCGCCGTCAAAATCTTCAAAACGGCCAATCAACTCAGCATTGAACCTTACTAATTTCTTGATTTCCGTAGTCTGTTCCAAGGTAATTTCCGAGCGAACCAAAAACCTATAAAGCGCCACTGCTTTTTCCAGCTCTCCTGTTAGCGAGCAGGACGCAAACACAAGTAAATAAACACTACGAAACCATGCATCGAATATAGAAACAGCGGTGACATCACCTCGATCACCATGCACTGCCCTAAACAGTAAAATTGACACTACAGCACTGACGAAGACGTCACACAAAATCCCGAACTGATCGAGCTTAGTAAGGCGCTGACACAACACTGCAAGTTTTTGCAGATTATCACAGCAAATACTGTATAGCTTATGCTCCTCGATATTAAACATATATTTTTCTATGCTGTTTTCAGGAAGCGCTTTATTAGTATTGTGCATCGCATAAAGCTGCTCAGCTCGAATCCTAAACATCAAGACTCGCGATTTACCTATAGCTAGCAATCGGTATGCTTGGCTTTGCTTCTCCCTAGCTAATGCAAGCAGCAAATCACAAATCAGCAGTTTTTGCTGCAGCTGTTCTCTTTTGATATTGGTAAAAGGCGCAACAGCAAAGGCCTGATCATAATAGAGAGCTGCAACGAAACGGTCTGAGGAAGGAACTATTTCCGAACTTATCAACTGCTTTGATAGTTCATAGACATGCCCAAACTCTTTGCCTCTGAGCAAGTTATCAAGCTGTTGATGATAAGCTTTGAAAAGCGCACCCCCGACATCTTCAATACGTTTTTGCAGTGCATCCGGACTGATGACATGAAGATTTGAAATCGATGATTTCAAACCTTTGAATGCGAGATAATCCCAACAGATACTTACGGCATTTAAAAGCGCATCAGTAGACTGAGGCGAACCTTTGAGAATCTCATTCACGACGGGCAAGTGGATTTGAACTGTTTCATTCAATGCCGACCTTTCGGCCTTTGCAATCAAATCTTCATTTCCTGTCACCGGCACCCAAAAAATGCGCTCGCTTGAAACTTCGACAACGACTAGGACAACAGGAATACCAAATGAAAAATAGTATTTTAACCGTTCCAAACCCAAACCAAAAGAAACAGTCGACCCACCATTTATAAAACTCGAAAACTCCTGACCTTTTATCTGCACTTTGAAAATTGAATTTTCCCCTAGCGCTTTGCCGGCAGCATCTTTTAACTCAATCTCCCCATCAATCCCGTGGTCATTTTGATCTTCTTGAGATCTAAATATCCAACTAGATGGCAACTTGTATAAAAAAACCCTACCAGCAACTGCTCCTATTTCGCCCGCATTCATATTGCCTCCCTATGTACATCGATGCGGGCTGGTTACGCCCAAACCTTTTTATAAAATCACGAAGCGGTATTTAACCTTCGAATCAAGACAGATTACCCGTATTTCTTAGGCACAAACAACTCTCAGAATAGCCCACCGAAATCGTAGTGCGTCCAGTTCATGATGACCAGTTCCCCACTCATCCCTGCTTTGCCTTGCCTTTGATTAGTGTTGCTGTATCGGATGTCCAAAGTTTCAAAATGGAAGCCTTCGAACACGCGACGGATGTCCGGGTGATCGTTGATGCTGACCATCACTTTGCCTTTGCAGCGGCGCATGAAGTCGGCGATCCGCTCATAGTTTTCGAACGGGAAGTCCACGCCATAGCCGGCGGTCTGCCAGTAAGGCGGGTCCATGTAATGGAACGTGTGGGCACGGTCGTAGCGTTCAGCGCATTCAAGCCAGGGGAGGTTTTCGACGTAGGTGCCGGATAGGCGCTGCCACGCGGCCGAGAGGTTCTCCTCGATGCGCAGCAGGTTGATAGCCGGGGCAGTCGTCGCCGTCCCGAAAGTCTGACCGGAGACCTTGCCGGCAAAGGCATGGTGCTGCAGGTAGAAGAATCGGGCGGCGCGCTGGATGTCGGTGAGGGTTTCGGGGCGGGTCATTTTCTGCCATTCGAACACCTGCCGCGAGCTGAGTGCCCACTTGAATTGGCGCACAAATTCTTCGAGGTGGTTCTGCACAACGCGGTAAAGCGTGACCAGGTCGCCGTTGATATCGTTCAGGACTTCGATCGGCGATGGCTGGGGCTTCATGAAGTAGAGCGCGGCACCGCCGGCAAAGACTTCAACGTAGCATTCGTGTGGCGGAAAAAGCGGAATGAGGCGGTTGGCCAGGCGGCGTTTGCCGCCCATCCAAGGGATGATGGGTGTAGACATTGATAGCAAGACCTTTACTGTATGGATAAACAGGTGCTAGGCTCGCCGCGCTTTGTGCACGGAGCAAGAGCCTTGGCTGGACTTGCAGGGACCATCTGCAGGGACGGCGGTCGATCCGGATGTTGACGCATCCGGACCGGCCGCTCTTTTTTTCACTTCGGTGTTGAGACTTCTTTGGCGTATGCCTGACAGGCCGCGAGGGCAATCAGCCCCCGGTCGCCGTCATCGGTGACGCCGATAATTCGTTGAGCATGCGCCGGGTCAAGTTCGGCTCTTGTGGGGCCATGAACCACGCCGCCGGTGGCGGTGGTGGCTGACACCGATCTGTCGCCGGCGTCGGAGGTGGCGTCGAGTAGGACTGACAGGCGCAGATCAGCAGTGGCAAGGCGGTCGCGCAGGCGACCTTGATCACGTTGGACATCGCTCAAGGCTCTATAATGGGTTTGTTCGCTGGCTGCCAGACGCTGCTCGAGCGCGAGGCGCTTGTCTTGTTCGGCACGCTGTTGCACGACCGCAGCCTGGGCCAACTGATTTAGGGTTTCGGTGTGCTGCCGGGACTGCTCGCTGAGCCGACTACCGTAGCGCCAGTCCTGCACCTGCCAGGTAATGGCGGCGGGTATGCCGACCAAGGCGATCAGCAGCACCACCTTGCCCAGCAGCCGATAAGGAGCAGGTATCAGGTCGCTGAGACGCATAAAACCGCCCTCGCCCGCCCCCAAAGTTCGAGCCGATCCTGCAGACCATTGAGACCGCCGTTGATCCGGCGGGTGATCGCGTTGAATTCATTTCGATCCGCAAGCGTGTTCAACCCACTTACCGACCAGAACCATGCCGCCGATTCAGCAGCCCATTGCGGCAACTCCAGCAGCTCTGGGGTACGCAGCAATCGCTCGTCACCGAACAGTGCCAGGCTGCAGCGCAGGTAGTTGTCGTGACCGGTGACCTGGATCAGACCGCGACCGCGATAGCGCTGGCCATCACCATCCGCTGCCGGGGTGTTGCCCAGTTTCGCAGCCAGGTTGCCGGTGTCGTATTTGCTCAGGTACTGATCGCCGCCCAGCTCCCGGACGTACTGCAGCTGACCCGACTCGTGACCGACTTGCGCCAGAAAAGCGGCTTGGCGTTTCGGCGTGTTGATCTGCCGGTGAGCCATGGCTGCGTTGAGGGCGGATACAAAAACGCCCGCTTGGCGGCGGGCGTTGGGCATGATGCGTTGCAGTTGCTGTTCTGTCAGTGACATCGATGTCTCCTTGAGGTGTGGGGATGCGACGCTTTTAGTTGAGCTGAACGACCTTCAGATCCCTCGCCGCTTTTTTCTTCTTGCCTTCGGCTTTCGCCTTGCCCTTCTTGCCGCCGTTGCACTCGACCGTTGTGCTCCAACCGGACTGGGTAAACACCTGCTCCACAGAGTCGACCAGGTACTCGCCATCGAGGCCGACCTTGAAGCCTTGAGCGTTGATCGATCGTTCGGCAAACAGATCGGTGCGCCCAGGCATTTCCAGCCGGACGCCGGCAGTGGAGCGGTTGAACGCAGTGAGACGTGCCTGGGCTGCCGCTTCGGCGGCTGACTTGTTCGGGTAGATGTGGCGGTCGGTATGCACTGGCGGTAAGCCGTCCGGCGATTCGTCGTTGTCTAAAGTGACCACTGCGAGCTTTCCCGTCTTTTTATCCTGGTGTTTGGTCGATACCGCCTTGTGCGTGTTGCGATCCCCGAGACGAAACTGAAAGCGACTGAGGTCGCGCCGTTGGATCAGAACCACACCGAAAGACTTGCCCGAGGCGCTCTGCCCGCCCTGACGTGACATCACCAGCAGTCTTCCGTCGGCGACCTTGGCAGTGCAGTCGTACTGCTTGGCCAGACGCGTGATGAAGTTGAAGTCCGATTCATTCAACTGATCGGCACGCGGCACCTTGGTTTGCACTGGGCACACCGGCTGCCAGCCATTACGTGCAGCGATATCAGCCACGATCCGAGACAGCGGCACATTTTCCCAACTGCCGCTGCGGATCGTTTTGCCGCTGCCGCGCATGTCGCTGGCCTTGCCGGTGATCACCAGCGTATCCGGCGGGCCGGACAGCTCGATCTCATCGACGACGTAACGGCCGATCCGCGTCAGTTTAGTTTCTGCGTAGCCCAGGTAAATCTCGATGCTGGCACCGCGTGGAGGCAGCACCACCGCGCCATCACGGTCGTCGATGCGCAGTTCGAATTCGTCGGACTCCATTCCAGGCTTATCAGTGGTTTTGAGTTGCAGCAGTCGATCATTGATCAGCGCGGTAATGTCGGCGCCGTCGGCGACGATACGAAAGGCAGGAGTCATTTATTTTTTCCATAAAAAAACCCGCACGAGGCGGGTTTTGAAGGGGTGTAGCTGCAGGTACAACAAGGGCTACGCTATGACTGTAGACCATCAACTCCAAAGCGCTAGGCCTTCTTCAATGGGACCAGGCAGATCCGGCAGCTCGATCACGATGCCGGCGCGATACGGCTGCGGCTGATCGGCCAGCCCCTGATTGGCATCAAGCACCGCCTCGACCGTTCCACTCAAATGCCCATAGGCGTGGTAGCACAGGGTGTCCAGCAGATCCCCGTCAGACGTTCTGCAGGTCATCGCCATAACGCGTGAACTCCAATGTAAATGCCTGCTTGCGCGGGATACCGCCCTGCAGGAGCGCGCTCTGTTCTTCTTCGACGTTCTTCAAGCACCAGGTGCCGAGCACGTCGCCATAACCGGTGGTAAGGGTCAGAGGCAGGAGCTGGGCACCGAGGCTGCGCAGGGTGTCCAGCTGCTTGATTCCGCCCTTGAAGCCCGGGAAGATCGCGCCCTTGAGGGTGATTTTTTCCTCGCCGATGCCCACCGCTTGCTGCGCCGGACGGCGGGTCAACCGTTCTTGCGATGCCCAGCGGTACTCAGTCGAGCGCCGCAGCTCGTCGAAGGCGGCGGTGTCCAGGTTGAAGTAATACGGGACCGCCTTGGGATCCAGCGGCTGTACGACTAACAGGTGCGGAAACGGCTTCACCGCTTCCGGCATCGGTGTCGCGTCACCCGCCAGTGATCCGGTCGGCAGAATGTTCCCCAGTGATGGACTGACCTTGCCGGCGATCTTGTTGATCGCGGTGGACGCCCGCGCTGCCTGTTCCTTGAGTTCGCCCATCCGCTCATCAATCTGCGACACGGCGCGGGTGGCCTTGTTGTAGGTGGCCACCACCTGGCCGACCTTGGCCTGCGCGGCGTTGACGCCGCGCATGACACGCTGCAGCTTTGCCCCGACCGCCGGCCCCACGATTGGAATACCTTCCAACTCCGAGGCCGCGCCGCTGATTTCGCTGATGGCACCGTTAACCGGCCCCATCATGCCGTCCAGGCTACGTCGTCCAGTCTCCCCCGCTGCAGCCAGATTCTTCAGACCCGACTGCAGCTGTTCCATGTAGGCCATTGGCCCTCCTTACACATGTGGTTCGTCATACAGCTTGCGGTTCTGCAACTGCTGCGTGGCCTGCTGCATCTGCTGCGCGATGAAGGGCTGCAGCTCACGCGCCATTTGCGCCGGATCCTTGGCATCGCCCTGGACGGTGATGTGCAGCGGCGCCGAGATTTGGACCTGTTGCTCGATTTTCGGCGACTCGGCTTTCGCAGCAGGAACCGGTGCAGCCAATAGAGCCGGTGGCACTGGTGCACTGATAGGTGCGGTCAACGACCTGGCCACATCGCCCATTGCTGCAGAAGGTGCCAAAGGACCAGCTGGCTTGGGTTCGAATGACCGAGCAATATCGCCCATTACTGGCGACAGGTTTTTCCCGGCATCGGCCATCATCAACGGCCCGGCATCTGGTACTTTTTTCAGCGACTCACCAGCGCCGAACAGCTTTTTACCCATGACTCCACCGAGCGCATCGCCGCCCATGTAGCCGAGATAGCCACCAATCAGGCCGCCGACGATGTTGCCGATAATGGGCACTGCCGAACCGATAGCGGCTCCCGCAGCCGCGCCGGCCAGGGTACCTGCCAAACCGCCGGCCGCTTGTCCGTAGCCTTCCGCCTTTTCATCCTGGGTCTCGGCATTTTCATAGGTGTCGTAGGCTTTAAAACCAGCATCCACCACCGCCAGCAGCGCTGGACCTTTCATGCCGCCAACAATCTTGGCACCACGACCACCACCTCCTCTCCCGCCGCCTTTCCCCCCTTTGCCTTTCTTGCCCTCGCCGCCGGCATCGAGATCACCGCCACTCAGCCCGCCACCAGCACCCGGAAGGTTGGTAACGATCACCTTTTGCGGGATGTTCGGATTGCCCATCAGCGTGCCGCGCCCGAGGTTCATCAGCCCCTTGCCAATCTTGAAGGCGCTGACGGCCCCCTTGAGCGCAACCAATCCAGCCACGGCCGTGCCGATGCCGAGCGTGACCCGCGGGAACTCGTCGGCAAAGCCCGACAGCTTGCGACTAACGTTGTTGATGCCGTCGGCCACGGAATCGGTGACCGGCCGGATCGCATCGCCGATGCTGCGCATGGCATCGTCCATCGACTGGGCCATTTCGGACCATTTCTGCGCCGAGGTTTGCCGGCGCTCGGCTAGGTTCTTATCGAGGATCCCGGTCGCCCCGCCGGAATCCTTTTTCAGCTGTTCATACAGATCCTTGTTCTGCATGTACGCAGTCAGCGCAGCCTTGACCTGCATATCGGCGAACAGGTCACCGGTGCGCAAAGCCTCCTCCAGAGACTTCATCATGGCCTTGGCTTTCTCGGGGTCAGCCTCCTTACTGATCGCCGCTGTGGCCTTGGCCATCTCGGCGGCTCGCTTCGGATCAGTCGCTTCGATGTATTTCTGGGCCAGGGCAAAACTGGATTCCAGTGTGGATTTGCCATTCTGCAAACCGGTCTGCATCGACCCCTTATAGTCGATCCCGGCCTTCTGGTAGGCCTTGACCGTCTCACCGGAGCCGATTTTCTCCATCCAGTTTTTGAGGTTGTTAGCCGCTTCGTCCGAACCACCGGCCGTTTTCATTTGCACCTGCAGCATCGCGCCCAACTGCGTCACCGAATCCATGCCGGTGATACCCAGTTTGCCCATGCCAGCCAGCAACTCAGGAAACCACTTGGCCATGTCGACCGCTTCAAAACTGCCCGCCTGGCCTTGGTAGGCGATGGCCTCCAGCGCCTGCTGCATCACTTTGGGATCGGTAATCTTGGCGTTCTGACCCAATGCGTTGATCATCTTCGCCGTTTCAGTGCCTTCCGATCCTTGGCCCACCGCAAACTTGGCTGCGGTCGGTGCATAGGACAGCGCCTTGTCCAACTCCATACCGGCGCCGACCAGGGCGTTGACGACTTCGGCCACCTGATTACGCGCCATGCCTGTATCGCGTGACGTGTCGATCACAGTCTTGGACAGCTGCGCCTCTTCCGGCGTGTTGGCAATGTTGGCCTTGATCGCAATGTCCCGGATGATCGCGCCATAGTCCGCACTGACCTTGGTCGGGATGGCCGCTGCAGCGGTCAGCGCACCGGCTTGACCGAGGGTGCTTTTCAGGCCGGACCGGCCCTCCTCGATCTGCCGGTGGCCCAACGCTTTCAGTTCGGCGCCGGCGGCCACGCGGCCCATGGTGGCGTAGGCCTTGCTGAGCCGCCCCACCTCGACGCCCTGTTTCTTGAGCAGCGCGAGGTTCTTTTCGTATTTCGCCAGCAGCTTGTCTGCGCCTTCGGCGCCGGTGGTGTGCGCCTTGCGCCATTCATCGCGCAGACGCATGGTGTCGCCAATGGTGTTCTGCAACACGCGGGCCTTGCTGCCCACGGTGTCTAAATGTTTGATCTTGCTTTCGACGTCCTTGAACGCTTTGCCTACCGTCGGATCGACGGCGCCGCCAATGACAAAGCCGAGTGCGAGGTTCTTCGCCATGTGCGGACCTTATGCTCAAGGTTGGTTAGGCGGTGGCTCAGTCAGAGAGCCACCACACCAGTTCGTTGAAGGACATGGCCAGGATCTCGGCCGCCGAGAATCCGGTCTCTTTCGCCATACGCTTGGCCAGGATCTTCAACGTAGAACCGTCGCACTTAGTCGTCCGTGACCAGACGAAAGTAGCCGGCCTGCAAGCGCATGTAATCCACCATCTTGAGTCCCACCAGATCCGCCTCGGAGGTCTGGGTCAGCGAGGAAAAAAGCGACAATTCCCGCTGCTCGGCATCACCGTTGGAGGCCGCTTGCGCGGCCCGCACATCCCGCACGCAAGGTGCGCGCATCGTCAGGCGGTCGACCTGCACGCCATTGAGTTCGGTCGGGTATTTGAGGCTGATACGAAACCCTTCCTCGGTCAGTTCCATCCACTTAGGGAGCGACTGTTCGGGTGTAACTTGAATTGCTTGAGTCATTGCGTTTGTCCTTAAAGGCCCAGGGCCGAACGTTCTTCTGCCAGTTGATCAACGCCGTCGACCACCAGCACCATGCCGACCATGTCGATCTCGTAGATCAACCGACCACCGACTTCGAGCTTGTAGTAGGTCAACGCCATGTTGTGTTTACTCTCGGCTTTTTCACCGGCCTTCCAGTCGCCCATGTCGACCTCTTTGAGGCCGCCGCGCATGGTCACGATGACCGGAGTGACCTTGCCCTTGAGGCCTTTGAACGTGGCTCGGAACACCGCCGTACACGCGGTGCGGTCGGACAGGCCGAACCATTTCAGCGCCTCGCGGCGCACACCATTAGTGGTGAATCCGGCTTCGAGTTTCTCGACACCGGTCGGGATCTCGATCTCGCCGGCCATGCCGCCGCCCCGGTAGGTTTCGGTTTTCAGCACGACCTTGGGCAGGGTCAGGCTCGGCATCTCGCCGGCAAAACTCACGCCGTCGATAAACCCGGCGCAGTTGGACAGAACTTCAGGAATCATCAGGTGGCCTCCTTAGGCGGCTTCAAGCACTTCGGTCATCCACTCGTTGGTGACTTCGAAGAGGAAATTCGGGTTCTCGGCCGGCGGCACGTCGGTGAAGCGGATCCGCCAGTACACCTTGCCCTGCTCGATCTGGCTGGCCGTGTTCAGCTCCTGGTCGGCGTACACCTCGAAGTTGATCACCGCTCCCTGATTTTTCAGGTCGCGCATGAATGCTTCCAAGCCGTCGGTGACGTCCTTGACGTAGGTCTTGGTGATCGAGCGGTCGACCGCCCATTTGTGCCCGGCCTGCACCGCGTCCATGAGAATGAACAGCGTGCGCACGCGGGTGACGAAAGCCCATTTCGGATCGCTCGACAGAGTACGGTTGCCCCAGAGGCGATAACCGTCGTCGCGAATGATCGTGGTGATGTTCGCGTTGTTGAGCAGGTTGGCCCGGCAGGTTTCATCGCCGTCCAGGTACTCGACGGCGCGGGTGGTACCGGTGATGCCGGTGAGTTCCTTGTTCGAAGGCGAGGCCCAGAAACCGTAGGTAGCATCCGTCCAGGCAAACAGACCCGCCGTCCAGGCCGAGCCCGGTGCATCCACGGTTTTGCTTTCACCGGTATCCCAGTACTGCACGCCCGGGTCGACCATGAACAGGTTGCGACTGCCGAAGTTTTTCGCGTAGGCCATCGCGGCCTCGTCGGTGGTGCATGGCCCGTCGATGATGCCGATGGCCCGCAGCTTCTGCGCCAGGCTATCCATCTCTGTGGCCACCGCTTGCGTGGCCGAATGACCGGGCGCGATCAGCAATCGCGGCTGGGCATTGAACAGGCTTTTGCCATCAAGCAGCGCCTTCAGGCCAGTACGCTGACCCGAAGCTAACACGCCGCCGATGATGGCCGAGGTCTGCAGCGCCGGGTCGTCCATCTTTGGCACACCGATGGCGACGATCACCGCCTTGGCTTTGGCGTAGATCGCCTGGCAGGCTTTGGTGATCGCCGACTCGGCGCCGAACGCGGCAATGGCTTCACGCTCGGTAGTGATCAGTTTGAGTTCGCCGGCCTTGGCGGTACCACCACCGAGCTGCCCGGGACTGAAGGTGTCGCACAAGCCGATGATCGACGAGGACGGCAACGAGATAGTGCGTGCGCCGGTATCGACCGAAGTGGTCGTGACGCCGTGAAAGAAACTCATAGAGGTCAATCTCCAGAAACGAAAAAGCCCCGCATAAGCGAGGCTGTGAGGGTGTTCGTGTTACGCGTAACGGAAAGAAAACGCCCCGTCAGTGCGGAGCGCTTATTGAAGCTGACCGGACAGCCACTGCGGTGCGACCGGGCGGTGATCGATCAGTGGGAATTGCCCCCCTTGCGGCCAGTCGCGCAACAGCCGACGATAACCTTGCAGCTCGGTATATTGCTCAGGCGTGATCGAGGTCGACCCGCCTTCCTCGACCTCGTCGCGATGGCGTGAAACCAGAGGGTCAGTAGCCGCCAATTGCCGATCACGCCAAACACGCTCAGCGGCGGCCAGCACCTCAGCGCTAGGCGCCGGCCGCTCGACAAGGATAGGGCCGTCGAACTCGTCAGCAGCGACAACCATTCCGGCAGACTGACCCTCCAGAATCGCGCGACGCTGCTCATCGGAGACCTCGACCCCGTCATCAGGTACGCGGCTGTTGATGGTGTCGTCGTAGAAGCCGCACTCAGACGCACTAAAAAAAATCATGATCAATACCCCCACGCGCGCCAGGTTACGAGTTGACTTACCGAGGTCTGAGGCCCCGTGTTTGCGTTGATAGCAATGGTGCTCAAGCTGGCACCGTTCTTTCTCGCACCGGCAATCGCGAACTCACCACCAGAGATCGCCAATGAGTTGGACACTGACGCCATCGCCCCGAGAATTGCCGCAGGGAATGCGATGGGCAGCGTAATGTACGATTCAGTGTTGTCATTGATCGTTACGGTTCCCCACTGCTCGATCAAACCTGACGGATACCGTTGATAGCCATTGGCAAAAAGCCCGGCGAGTCCAGATCCGCCCACCGCGAGCCAGTTCACACCTGTTGCGATAAATTCTGTCGCAACGCCGTTACCCAGCACCACACTGTTCGAACCCACCTGATTGCCATTTGGCCCAGTGATTGCGCCGTTAATTGACCTTACAGTACAGACGGTCATTGCTCCCGCCTGAATGTAAATACGACTTCCAAGGGGCAACAGCGTGACATCAGGCAGCGTTAGAGTGACAGTCGCCCCGCTTGCATAGACGTACTTGCCGACATCTACCGCCGTTAAAACCGTATTTACCGCATAGGCGACGTACCCAGCCAAACTTCCCGCCGCGCGCTGCACAAACTCGGTCGTGGCAAGTTTCGATGAATTATCAAATTGCGGCTGTGTGTTGGCCGATGGGTTAACCAATGTCGGAGCATTGATTGGCGCAAAGCCTTGCGTCACGTTTTGGAATGTCAGCGCCGTTGTACCTAAGACAATCGCCCCGTCGGTAATCAACTGCCAACGGGTGTCGGCCAACGTGGTGCCCTGTTCAACCGACACTAGCAACGCCGATGTGACCTCTGTATTGGAGTCCGAATCCGCCGCTCGCGACCAACCCGCCGCTGCCGCGACCCATATTCCGTTGTCCTTGGCGGCAGTCTGGTTTTTCACCAGTACCCGATCACCGACAACCAGTGCCACGCCGTCGATGGACTGAAGCCCGGACAGCACGATGTTTGCCGTCGTCGCGAGCCGCACCGACTGCTTGTTGTCGAGCTTGTACAGCTCTTCCAGAATCTTCGCGTCGACGTATTCGCGCGTAGCCAGCACCACTGCCGGATCGATCTTGAGCTGAATATTGCCAGTGCTGGTGACGATGAAGTTCATGCGCACAATTTGCGTGCGGCCTGAACCTTGCGACAGCAGGGGCTTGAAGCTTGGCGCGCAGTTGGCCACCGCCACTAGATCACCGTCCGCGTCGTAAAGACCGATCTCACGAATCCACTTGCCACCCTCGTCTGCCGGGATGACCTGTTCGGCGATTATGATCGCTGGATTGTTTGGATCGACCTTGAGCTGATTCAACGGCCGGCGCCGCCATTCGTTGATCAGTTTGGTTTGCAGCCGATCAGGAATGGGATCGGTGCCGTTAGCATCACCTACGCCCATTTGGCTGATCAGCCAGGGAACACCGAGTGCATCGGCATTCGCTTGCTTTGCCTCTCCGACCTTGGTCAGAATGGCGAAAAACTGCGAGTTCGCATCAATCATTGGTAAACGTCCAGAGTGTCTACGGAGTGTTCGCGCCCGACCACGCCAAAGCTGCCGGTGACTTCGATGTCACGCATCACTGGCGGGTAAACGTCGATTACGTCGCCCTCGTACAGAGCGACACTGATGTTCAAGTTGCCCTGGGTTTCGAGGCTGATGGCGAGGCCGGTCAGTTGCCGGCTGACCGGTTTGGCGTCATCAATCAGGCGTTCCAGTTCGAGGTACATCTCCTCGGTGATGCCGGTGTCGAGTACACCGACCTTCAGCGCGAAGGTACCCGGCACGCCTTCCGGTACGCTTTGCCACCACTCCAGCACCTCGATCAGGTAACCCAGCGGTTCGACTACTCGGCGTAATGCGCCGATAGTGCCCTTGTGCTTGTGGATGTAGAACGAGGCCTTGATCGCGGCACGCTTGACCGGTTCCGACCACGCAGGATCCCAGCGGTCGACCGACCAAGCCCAGGCCAGATGCGGCAACAGATGAGCCGGACAGGTGTCGGGGTTGTACAACGTGCGTAGCGGAATCAGCGTGGTCTCGGCAAAGGTCGCCTCGATAGCCCGTTCCAGGGGAGTGCTGTTGAGCGGTAGAAGACTGCGCATATCAGCCTCCCAATACGACGGTGCACCCGGTGCAGTACGCCGCCTGCGCCTTGGTGGGTTTCAGATCCTGCCAGTCTTTGAGTTCAACGCGGGCCACACCGGCGACGTGCAACTGCGCATCGACACCCGAGCGCGCTACCTCGACGCCCAGGCGACGGCGCGGATTGATCCAGACCTCAAGGCGCTTGATTGCCTCGGCGAGCGCGGCGTCGTTTTCCGGTCCGGTGCCTTTCATGTGCAGCACCGCATCGATCCGGTACCGCAGGATCTCGGCGCCGCGTACCGTGACCCGGTCACCGACCGGGCGCACATCGTCGTCATTAACAGCTTCGGCGACCAAGGCCAGCAGCTCCGGCCCAACAGCGCCGTCCCCTTCCAGGCCCAGCACCGTCACGTCGACACAGGCCGGCGCCGGGCTTTCGGCTGTTGCGTCAGCAACCAGCGCCGAGGCGTTACGGGCATGCAGGATGTAGCTGTTGCGTGGCCCCGCTGTGGTCAACCCTTCGTAGGCCATCTGCACCCGTTCACGCAGGGCATCGTAGGATTCCAGCACCGCCTCAACGGGCGGCACCGCCAGCGGATCCGCCGCCTGAATCACCAGGCGCTTGAGATTCACATTGGCGGCCAGTTGCTCCAGATCGGCACCGATGGCATACGCCAGCAGCTGCGCCTTGGCCGCGTCGTTAACCCGCGCCCGGTTGCCGAGTTTGATGTAACTGCCGACTTCCAGCAGCTTGGTCACCGGATCGCTCTCCAGCGATGCCGTCCAGTTGCCGCCCATGTAACCGCGAAAAACGTCCAGCGCTTCGCTGTACACCTCTTCGAAGTCCAGCGGCTCCAGCACATCCGGTGCGGGCAGTTCCGTCAGATCCACCAGCGTACTCATACCCATACCTCCAACGTGCCGCGCTCACCAAGATACTCGCCGCTGATTCTGAAATTGATTTTCCCGCCCAACACCGAGATGGCGACGACGCGCTCAAGCTTCAGTCGCGGTTCCCACTGGCGCAGCGCCCGGGCCGCTTCCGCTTGAGCGGCGCTTTTCCAGCCTTCGTTGATAGGCAGGTCGACCATGCGCCGCAGCTTGCTGCCGTACTCCGGACGCTCGCGTCGGCTCAGCAGCGGCGTGCCGAGTATGTCCGCCACCGACTGACGTAAATGCTCGATACCGGAGATGGGTTGCCCGGTGTGGCGATCCATTCCGATCATCGGGTTTACTCCTTGAGTTGCTCGAACTCGGCGTTGGCTTTGAGGCACTTCAGCGCCACATCGTCGGTGCCATCAACCGATACCTGGGCTTTCGCTACGGCCAAGCTGCGGCCGTCAGGCAAGATGACCGTGCGCGAGGTATAGAGGGTGTCGCGAAAGGTCACGGTCGAGGTCATCTGTACTGCGCTGGTCGAGACAAGCTCAGGCGCAGCCAAATCATCTTGATGTTTGGCCATGATTTCTCCAGGCATGAAAAAGCCCGCACGCGACGGGCTGAATGAGTGATGAGTTAGTGCTTGTGGTGGTTGTCACTTACGCCGGCGGCCAGAATGTCGGCATCGCTGGTGATGCTCTGTGTCGCGTGCAACGATCCGTCGATGTTGACCGGCCCCTTGATGTTCACGGCGCCCTCTAGATTGATCGCTCCGGACTTCACGCTGACAGCGTTGTCGGTGACTTCGGCCTGGGTCGATCCGACCTTGATGGTGACCGTACCGCTCGGCAGGGTGATGGTGTAACTGTTGGCCTGCCAGTCGTAGACCAGTGAGCCTCCATCCTCGAAACGCCAGACCTCGACGTGGTCGCGGTTATCTGGAGGCGGGCCACCATTGCCGTATAGACCAGGAATGAACGTGCCTTGCGCGACATCGCCGCTGGCACTGATCAAAGTGCCTTGCTCGTCGATGCTCGGTGCCCGCCAGTGCCGCGCCTTGCCAGCTGCAACGCTGTGCCAGCGCACCCAGCCGCTGACCCACTCCCCGTCCGAGACTCGGCACACTGGGGGTGACGCGGCCAGATCCACCGCCACCACGTAGCAATCCTTGACCAGGCCGGCGAGCATGCGGTCGTGCTGGGCCGCGACGTAACCAGAACTCATTGCACGTCCTCCGGACGGAACGGGCCGTCGCCTGGCTCAATGTTCAACAACAGAGTGCCCGGCGGCTGATCCGGCCAAGGCCATTCGGCATCGCCGAGGTAGATCTGCTGCGTCCATTCCACGACCCAGACGGTGTAGCCGTCCAGTTCGGGTTTGGTCCAGTCCTGCATGGCCTGAACGAACTCGGCCGGCTCGACCTCAACGCCCCAGCACTGCATGCGCAGCAACGCGGCGAGGTGGCCCGCCAGAAACACCGCTTGTTGATGATCATCCGGCTGAATCGGATCGGTGATCACTCGCGCCTCGAACTTGCAGGCCAAGCCGGTTTCACCGGTTCCCGGATCGAGACCCGGCTCCATCTCAGCCAATTCGATGAGCACCGCTGGCAGCGGCAAGCGATCCAAATCATCCGGCCACATGGACACCGTCTGCAGGCCCGGAAAGTGCTCTTGAATGCGCCGCTCGATGGCGTGATACAGCTGTTCAAGACTGAACGGCTCGTCGACTTGATCCGTCACGTCATTTCCCCTTCAAGTGCTTCTGCACTTCGAAATTGAGTTCCTGCTGCAGGACATGCACCAGGTGTTCGTCAGCCTTGCGTACCCAGCTCTCGAAATGCGGGCGAGCCTGCTCCAACGACACCTTGGCCTTGGCCAGCGGGAAGCGATTGTCGTGCTCGGCGATCCAGCCCGAACTCGCGCCGACCGCCCTGCTGACATCGCTGTCGGGATAATCGCTCGCCCTGAAGTGCTTACTGCCGGTACGGATCCAGACGTCTGCGCTGTTGCCGTAGACCTTCTTGAAGAACGCGCCCTGAAAGCGCCGGCCTGCCACCGAGACACCAGAGCGACTCTGCCGAGGCCGGCCGACGCGACTGGCCTCCATGGCGTTGAGACCGAACCACAATTTGCCGCTGTTCGCTCCACCGCTGACCGGGTAGGCCCGCAGCCGCTGCCGAACAGCAGCGACTGCAATCCGTTCCTGTCTGCCGACGGCGCGGGCGATGTGTGTGGCAAGCCAACGCAAAGTTTTGTTGATGGCTCGGCGCTGGGCGTTGGCTGCTGCTTTTGGCAGCACGGCGGCGAAGTCCTGAAAGGCTTTCAGGTCTGCCGCCGAGGTCTGCAACGAGATCATTCCGCCGCCGGCCGAGGGTTTGAAGTGACTGCCAACACTCATGGTCGTTTCCTTAGGATCAGGGCGACCAGACCGTCACCGGTGGGTTCAAGTTGCAGCAGATCGTAGTCCCCGCCACCGTCGAGCTCCGGTACGTCAACGCTTACCAGCAGCCCCTTGCTCAAACCATCGGCGTCAGCAACGCGGACCTCGAAGCGCGGCTCACGAATGGCGGTGTTCATCCGCCCGATTCGCGGTTGCAACCAAGGCGCCGAGAACATGCCGAGTACCGGTTCACTACGCCCTTCGATCCGTGCACTGTCGCCCAAGGTTTCAAAGACGATGTCGTCGACATCGGCCATCAGCTCGCGAATGCCCATGACTACATTTCCAACAGGATCTGCGCCAGCGGCCGGGTGCACATGTGCAGTGGGTTGGACTGCGCTTCACCGGCCATGCCCTTGTTGAACGGCAAGGGTTCGATCTTGCTGTAGTAAGGCACGCCTTCGGTGTTGACCGTTTCCATGTAGTCGGCAGGAGCAAACACCGAGATGTACAGATCCGGGACGCCCTCGGGAATCAGCAGCGCTTTGTCGTCATGCACGAAGGTCATGCCGGCGATCTTGCCGCGATAACGTTCCCAGGTGATGCCACCGTAATCGAAGCTCTCGCGGGCATCGCCACGCAGCGAAGCCGCCTGCTGCGTATTGAGATACGTTCTGTTTACCTCTTCAAGCTCCAACATCGCATTCCAGAAGTTCTTACCGCAGAACGCTCGCGAACCGCTACGCGTCACGCTGCCAAGAGCCTCCTCCTGCATGTCCAGCGCTTCACCACATTTGACGCGGAAATTTGCCTTTGGATTTGCGAGCTCCATCGGCATACGTTGTCGCTCCACACCGAAGCGCTCATAAAGATCGAGCAATACCGTTTTACCGTCGGCGTCGTAGATCTTACCGTTCAGCGCGCCCAGCCGCTGAAACTCGTGAGTAACGTCCAATTGACGGCGCGCCTTGGCCAGACGTTTGTTGACCACGTCCTGCACCGACTGCAGCTCGGAGCGCGTACCGAAAGCGCGAATACCCTGGATCTCATCAGCCTTGATAGTGAAGCGTTGCGGCAGGTGCACGGTATTGAACGGGATGAGGTTACGCTTGCTGCCCGACACCACCAGACCGGAGGTGCCACGCTCACCCGCCGGTACCAGGGCCAAGGTGTCGCCGTCCTTCTCGATCTGCACGGTCAGGGTGGTGATGCCCTCTTCCTGGAACAGACCCAGGCTGCCAATGCGCCCGGGAACGTATTCCTGTTCGTTGATGGCGGCGGTCAACGAGGACACCGAGAATGCCTCGTCGTTGAAGATTTGAATGTCAGCCATGTAGCAGTCTCCAGAAAACAAAAAACCCGCACAGGGCGGGCTGAAAATTTGAAGGCGATCACCTTAGCGAACGATCACGTTATGGGCAGCCAGCGCTTTCTCGGCGGCCAGATCCAGACCGGTCAAGTGTGCTTCGCTGACCTCGGCCAGACGCACCACGGCGCGCCCGCGACGGACAATGTCGGACGTGCTCAGCGGGCCGAAGAGAATCGCCTGCGCGTTTTCGCTGCCGTCTTCGGCGGTCGGGTTGTACGGAGCGAATTCGCCGGTGGCAGTGACCAGACCCAGGATCTGACCAGGCTCCAGCGCCGGGCCGGCGGCAACGTTGATTGCTTCACGGGAAATGGTGCCGGCGCCCTCGGACAGGAGGAATTCCCCGGCGTGCATCGGTTCGCGTTGAATGTTCATGCAGTAGCTCCAGTAAGTGAGGTTCGTTTGCCGGTCTGCGCCGCTTGGCGTGCGGACCAGATCGAGGGCTGGTCGATCTGCTTGGCCTGCACTTTCGGCGGAGGGTCATCGGCCAGCGGCAGGCTGTTGTCGATCTCGAAGCCTTTGCCGCTGCCGACTAGTTTGTCGAAGAGTCGGGCACGCACCGCCGAGGCATCCAGGCCGGCCGAAACGTACTCAGCACTGAACTCCTGTAACCGCGCGGCGACGCACAAGTCGTTGATGGCTTTGGCCTGGGTCAGCGCCGCCTGCACCACCGCTTCGCTTTCCAGCTTGGTGACAGCGAGCAGCGGCTCGATCAGGTTGCTGATACCCGCCGCCGTGCAACGCTGGCTGATTAGCACCGCGAGTTGCGCGGCATTGGACGCCGGCGCAGGCGGGTCATCCGGGATCGGCGGCGCAGGCTCCGGTGTGGGTTCGGGTTCCGGATCGGTCG
Organism: Pseudomonas sp. FW305-3-2-15-E-TSA4; assembly: GCF_058787295.1. Taxonomy (NCBI): domain Bacteria; kingdom Pseudomonadati; phylum Pseudomonadota; class Gammaproteobacteria; order Pseudomonadales; family Pseudomonadaceae; genus Pseudomonas; species Pseudomonas sp. FW305-3-2-15-E-TSA4. The sequence goes on from NZ_JBYSZP010000005.1 coordinate 289,460, forward strand.
GTTCATCCAGTTGAGCCAGCAGTGCGGCCGGGGCATGCTGGAATCGCTGCAGCACGGCGCCTTGCCCCAAGCACGCTTTGACCTTGACGCCGTCGCCGATCTCATCGGCCAAACCCAAGGCAACCGCTTCGTTTGCCGTCAACCAGGTCTCGGCCGCCACCAAGCGGCGCAGCTCGGGCTCGTCGATGTCAGGAGCCTTGGCCTTGTAGGCCGCGATGATGGCTTCCATGGTCTGGTCCAACACATCGGCGACCTTGCGAAAGCTTTCGGCGTCGCCGGCGGCGTAGGTCCACGGGTTGTGAATCATCAACATGGCGTTGGACGCGATCACCACCCGGTGCGCTCCGCACACCGCAACGCTGGCTGCGCTCGCGGCCAGTGCATCGACCCGGCCAGTGCAACGCTCGCCCAACCGCGACAGCGCGTTGTGCATCGCCAGCCCATCGAATAGATCACCGCCGACGCTGTTAAACGCCGCCACGACAGGCGAAACACCGTCGTCCATGGCGCGCAGATCCTGGACAAACTGATTGGCGGTAATGCCCCAAGTACCGATCTCGCCGTAGACGAACACTTCAATGGTGCGTTGCTCGGCTTCGCCGTTGGCCTGCATGGCGTACCAGCTTTTGTCCGATACCTGCACGCGCTCGCCGGCCTTATTGTAAATGCGCGGTCGCGCTTGTTTGCTCATGGTTGCTCCTTGTCGTCGAGCGACTCGATGACGTCCAGGGTGTTGTAATTGAGGCCCAGGCGAACGGCCCGGGCGAGATCAGCGGCGTTCTCCGCATCGACCGTTTCGGCGTCGTAACCGGTGCGCAGCACCATCTCGCTGCGCGAGGCGAAGCCGGCTTTGACTTCCATCGTGCGCGCCTGTACATCCTGCACCGGCTGGATGTAGGCCCAGCCCTGCGGCACCCAGCGTGTTCGTAGATACTCGCGCCGTCGCTGGGCGTAATCCTCCAGCACCAGCGCACCGGACAGCACCGCCATGTCCATCCACGCGGCACGAACCGGACGGCACAGCTGGTGCACGTACACGCTGAACTGCAGTTGCTCCAGACGACGGCGAAACTCGTTGAGCACGACGCGCAACGCGCGGTCGTTGATCTCGCGCATGTCGCCGGTGAGGATCTCGTAGGGGGTACCGGTACCGGCCGCAGCGGCCATCAGTTGCTGCCGCATGAAGTCCGGGTAGTTGTTGCCAGCATCGGGCGGTTTGGAGAACTCCACCTCCTCGCCCGGGCCGAGCTCCTGCATGGTTCCGGGTTCGAGCGCGACCATTGGCGTGAAGCCGTCGCGGTCGGTCACCAGTGGCTGACCGGTGACCGGGTCGCGCGGTATGGGACCGGAATCCGGCGGCGGTCGGGTGATGAAACCTGCGAACAGGTTGGCCACCTCTTGGCGAAACAGCACAGCGTCATCGTAGTTGTCGAGGCTGCGCAGGCGCTTGAGCACAGGTGACAAGCGCGGCACGCCACGCAACTGCCCAGGCTCCAGTGGCTCGAAGATGTGCAGCACCTGCGAGGCAGGCACCCGCACGAGCTGGTTGTAGCCGGCATTCAGTGACGAGGGATCGCCCGGGTGCGAGCGATACATCCAGTACGCCACGCGTTTGCCGACCGGGTTGAACTCGATGCCGGCACGGATGACGTTGCCGTCGCGGGTGGTTTCGAATTTGTCGTGCGGTACGAACTCCGGTGCGAGCAACTGCAATTGCAGCGGCACCGCATGACCGTCGTCCAGACTGCGTGGCCGCAGACGAATGAAGCACTCGCCGGAGGTTTCCACCGTCCGCGCGGCAAGCGCCTGTTGGCCGTAGAAGTCGGTGAGGTCATCGGCATCCGATTCATCGACCCAGTCTTCCCACAGTTCCTGCAGTTGCTTACGCAGGGCGTCATCATCCGTCTTCGGCCGGGGGTTGATGCCGGTGCCGATCAGGTTGCTGACGCGTTTTTCGATGACGTTGAAAGCATACGGGTCATTGCGCACTGCGGCCCGCGAACGGGAACGCAGGTTGCGCAGCGCCGGAGTGTTGATGGAGTTCAAGCCATTGTCGGGCGCATCCCAGCCAGCGGAACGACGGCCCTCCCCGGCGCCTTCGTAACTGGCCTTGATGTTCGACGGCAGCAAGAATCCGTTACGGGTTAGCGTCGGATAACGAGCCATTACAGTCCCTTGCCTCCGTGGTAAAGCCTGACCACGCGCGAACGTGGCCCGGCAGCGTTGAGCAGCGAGGTGCGAATTTCGTCGCGGGCCTGCAACAGCTCGGTGATGGTGCGGTACTCGACGGTGCGGTCGCCGAAGCGAACGGTCTTTTCACCGCGCGCGATGGCCTTCTCGATTACGTCGAGGTGCTGTTGGGTAAAGGACATATCAGCGTCTCTTCAGATAACCGCTGGTAGAGCTGCGGCGTGGTGATGGCGATGCAGCAGGTCGCGTGGGTGCGACAGGTGCAGCCGGTGTAGGCGGTGCCAGCTGGGCTTGCCGGAAAACAGCCGGCGGCGCTGTTTCGGTTGTTTGGGCTTGTTCAACACGCGGGGCATGGACAGGCTGGACCGGGGCATCGTCGAACAATCCGGATTGTGCCAAGGCTTGCCGCACCCGATCCCAGTCATGCTCCTGGTACCGATTGATGCCCAGGTAATGCGCCATGGCCAGGCAATACACCATCAGGTCCAGTGCTTCGTTGCGCTCGGCTTTGCCCTTGATCCACTCGACACGTTTATGACCGCGGACGTAGCGAGCGACCTTGCGTTCTGCCACGCATTGGGCGAAGAAGTCGTCCGGCAAATCGTTGGCAAAATGCAGCGAGCCGGGTCCATCCGGGAACGGGTAACGGTTGTAGATCCAATCCTTGGCGGTGTCGGTACCGACGAACCACAGCTCGGCGCCGTGGCGCTCGGTCTGACCCTTCCAGGTCACGTCGACCATCGAGGGCCGCTGGGCAATCACCGGTCTGCCGGGCTTGCTCGCACCTTTGATGGCGAAGATGTTGCGCCAGCGCCGCATGCGGCAGAACTGGTAGACCTCATCGGTGTGATGGCCCCCGGAGTCGACAGCCGTGGCAAGAATCGCCAAGCCGACACCGCAAGGGTGCCGGTAGCGAGCTTTGAGCAAGTCATCAAGTACCGCCCAAGTTCGCTCATCAGCGGGGTCGCCTGAGATCACCTTGTGATCAATCACCCAACGCTCCATACCAAAGCCCCAGCCCATGACCATCAACTCTAGACGGTTAGCCTGAACGTCGACGGCGGCGGTAAGCATCAGCGAACCGGACGGCATTGAGCCGAGGCCGTAGCTTTCCAGACGCGCCCGGTCCATAAGAACATCGGCTTTGGTTTGCTCTTGAGCGCTGTCCCAGACCTTGGCCAGGCGGGTGTTGTAGAACACCTGCATCGGTTCAAGATCGCCTTTCGCCTGTGCCCGCTTGGCCTTCTCGTACTGCCTGGCCAGCGTACGCCAGTCCATCCAGCCTGGTGGCGAGTACAACGCGTTGAGATGAAAGCCAACCGTTTCGCCATCACCTTCGGCATGGGCTATCCACTCGCCATTGGCAAGCATCCAGCCCTTATGGTGCTCCTCGATCAACACGTCGCACTCAGGCCCAGCACACTGGTAGTGAATGAGCTGGTAATCCTTGGAGTAGAGCAAACGTTCCCACTCCAGTACCTGCTTGTGCCCGCAAGTTGGACACGGCACGTAGAAGTAACGTTGATCGCTGGACTCGAACAGATCACTGATACGCGAAGCACCTTTGATCGTTGGTGAGCTGGAGAAGTAGAACTTGGCATTCCGGCCAAAGGTACTGCCCCGAGTCTCTGCCAGCTCGATGGGATCTCCCTCCTCTCCGACGTCGACTTCCCAACGATCCACCTCATCGCCGTACACATAGCGCGCTGAGAGTTCGGCCAAGTTGGCCGCGGAACCCGCAGTGGTCACGTACAGCGAACCACCTTCAAACTCTTTGGTGTCCATCGTGTTGCGGGAGTCACGAGACCGACTGGACGCCACTCGCTTACGCAGAACGGGCGTGGCCTTGATGGTCTTGCTGATCCTCGATGACACCCTCTTAGCCAGGCTAAGGCTCGGCAGCAGTGTCAGGATATTGGACGGTGCCATATGGATCAGGCCACCAATCCAATTTAGGGCGATTTGGGTTTTCATCAACTGCGAAGCCACCATCGTAACGACGCGCTTGCAGGGGTGAGCTGGCGATAAACAGCGCATCGGCTCACGTGCGTAAGGGGTGCGAGAGGTGCGGTATTGGCCGGGCTCAGCGGCACCTGAATCTCGCGGAATACGCATGTATTCGTCGGCCCACTCGTCCACCCACACATCCGGGTCAGGTTGAAGCCCCCGGAAATAAGCCTCGCAGTAAACCGTCGCTCCATCAGATCTGGTCAGGTTCATCTATCACCTCCCAGTTAGTATCCAGTGTGTGGCCGAATTCCTCAGAGGACATACGACCGGCGTCCTCAAGCCGTTGTCTCAATGCTGCAGTCAGGTGTCGTTCGATCTCCCATGGATCCGACATGGCCGCCAGTTCCGGAGCCAGTTGCGGAGGCATACCCAGCAACGTGTCGCGAAGCATGCGACCGGCGTTGTATGCCCCGGACTGAACTGCCGTAACGTCGACTGTTGAGCCCTGTGCTTTGTGAAACTCCATCTCGGCCATCTGCGCCAAGTAGAACTCACGGTGCGCGCGTGCCTTCTGAAAATCCGGATGCTTGTCTGTCGTCGGAGCCGCCAGCGGCGGCGCAGCCGTGGAAGTCGGCTCGGTTTGGGTCGACAGTTGGCTGTAAACGTTGCGCTGAATCCGATCTTGTTGATGGCGTTCAGCAACGGCGGCCTTGCTCGGGTCGGCGGTGTCGCGAATCAGCGCTTCGGTGGCATGTACATCAACCTGCTTGCCATTGGGCGAAAACACCAAACGGTTGTTGTCTTTCAGCCAGGTGATGTAACTCGGCGACCTGCCGAGCCGGGCCGCGAAGGCGCTCTTCGACAGGTAGGTTGGTTCTGTCATGAGCCCTCCTTTTTCAACGTATTTCAATGAATCCTTTCAAGATTTCAATGATTGAAATTTCAGTAAGCTGGGAAGTCTGCGGCTAACAGTTTCCCGCGGGTTTCCGACCCCGTATCTCTAGCTAGATCTCAGGGTCCCTTGGAGAATGATGGCCTAAACGATCTAGCCGTAGTAGCCTTGCGCCTTCATTTTGCCATCCGAAAATGTGCTGCCTCTCTAACCCCACTTCGTTCAGGCTTGATAGAAATGCCCATAAATGTCTCTGTTACATGGAAAGTACTGTGGTCCATTATTGGTTTTTTGACGACCGTTGTAGGTGCCACAATCTATCTAACTTGGGAAATTCGGAAAGACTATATCGAGGATCTAAAAAATCAGATCGCAGTATATAATCAGGCTGAGTCCTGGAAACTACCTGATACTCTTAAAAAGCTAAACACTGTCAGCGAAACACTTCAATCACAACTTGCCTCTGCTGAAGAAATTAAAAATTTAAAGACGGCACTCGCCATTTCTGAAGCCGAAAGCAAGAAGTCGGCTTTAAAACTTGTAGAAGCAACCACTAAAGCAGAAGAACTATCGGCCGAAGTTGACTCACTTAGCTACGAGCTGCGCAAGTCCCTAGGAGATACAAGCCAATTCAAACTAAGGGAAGGCCAAACCGCTGAACTAGTAAAAAACCGGCTCGTATTTGGTGTATCTAGCATCAGCTCCGGGATAGTTTGGGGGTATGTGAACAATGATTCGGTAACTATTAAAATAGCTGGTTCACAAACGGTTCGCGTTAACAACGAGCTTTGCTCTATAACTCTGATACAAACAGAGTACCCAACAGCAACCATCTCTTTCAGCTGCCCCAAACCAGCTGAAAAATCTTAACGACTGGTTTTAATTAATTCCTTCAATGTATACCTAAGCGCTTAATAGCCCAGCGTTCATATAGGCCGATGGCAACATCGGCCCCAGACATTGCCGTGAGGCATCCCAAGCTACCCGCAGTCCATATCGACATGCCTCCCCCAATCATTAACATCATTGCTGACACCCCGCAAACAATGCAGGCTCCTGACCTTAGCGCTAGGCGTCGCACCAACCCCCAGCCCCGCGCCCCGTCCTTGTCCGCACGCCACATCTCCCCCGATACGCCGCCGACCAGGGCCAGGACGATCACTAACCAGATCGGCATTTCTGCCAGTGCTTGCTGCTCGCTTGTCATCACCTACCCCATGAACGCAAAAACCCGACGCAATGGCCGGGTTTGGTGGTTTGGTGCTTGCCGCTCTCTGCGGTCGCACCTATCGAAGATGACTACTTTTTACAGGTCGATTCCGGTGGCAGCAACCCTGTTTTAATGCCACCCGGTGAATAAGTGGGTAACACAGGGTGAACGCCTAGCGAATGTCGGCGAATACACCACCACGGCATTCTGTTGTTGCGGAGGTGTCCCATCCGTCCCACTTTTCAGAATCGTAGTGGGACGCCTTAGAGCGCCTAAATTCGGGGCTTCGCCCCACTGTCCTACTTATCTCTCTCTTTTTCTCGTGTAAAGGAAGAATCTTAAAGAACACGCGTGCGCGTGAAACGCGCGTATTGCTGCCCGCTACGCTTACACGGGCGGGAAGCACTTTGTAGCGGGACGGTGGGACAACCCAACAACGACAAGGCCCGCACCTGTCCCACTGCATCAAAACGCAGCGGGACAAGACGGGCCAGTGGGACAGCAACAGCCGGACGCATGCCTGGGGTCACGCAGCCGCCCCCATCAGCACCCAGTAGATCTGTAGGTGTGCCTCATGCAAACGCTGGTAGTACGTGTCACGGCCACAACCGCAGTGCGCGTAACGCAAGCGCATATCAACGTCGAGCGTGCAGTAATGCTCCCGCACAACCGTCACCAGCTCGGGCGCCAGATGCTTGGTCACGATCAGCTCGATGTCGAGAGAACTCTCCAGCGGCGCACGAAAGGCCCGCCGCCCACGGATCAGTTGCCCATTACTCTCCATCATCATGGCAACCATGTTCCCCCCAGCGAGCCCACCTTTCGAATGCTCGGAATGCAGCTCCTGGGCCCACAACCGAAGTAGCGAATCGATCTCCTTAATCAAAGCAAGGCTCCTCAATCGGTTCCCGCTTCAACGCCGAAGCACCGCCCCAACCTGCAGGCTTCTTGTAAGCCCATGGCCGCTGACCACTCTTCACCAACGGAGGCATCCGAACACGCCGCCATCCCAACCGATGCATGATCGCCCCGACGCGCATCTGCTCCGGCTTACCCCAATGCCCGAAATCCAACTTCAACGCACTGCTCAGCACTTCACTGCCGGTGGTGGTCTCGCCGATCTGCGACTCTTCCAGCCAGTTCAGAATCGGCCCTTCCCATTCGTCCACCACAAAGCGCTCGTCCTGCTCCTCGCCGAACATAGCCGCCTCATCCAGCGTCACCCACCAGAGGTCGCCTGCGTCGTAGCAGAACACCGCTTCGGCCCACAGCTGATCGCGGATCGACCGCAACAGCTCCAGATCTACCTTGGTACACGCCACCGGCCAATAACGGCGGTTACCGGTCGCGTCCTTCAGGTACTCGTCCTGGTTCGTCGTCCCCACGAACACGCACTGACGCGGCACGTCCATCGTGCGACGGCCGTAACTCTCACGGTAGGTATCGGTGGACGCCGAGAAAAACTGCTTGGCCTTGGTACTCTCGGCCTTGTTGAAGCTGTCCAACTCGCCCAGCTCGACGATCCACTTGCCCCGGATCGCCTGAAAGCCATCCTTGTCACCGAGGGCGAACGGCGTATCCATGAACCACTCGCCGCCGAGGATGCTCATCGCCGTCGACTTACCGGCGCCCTGCGCGCCCTCAAGGATCATCACCGAGTCAGCCTTGCAGCCCGGCTTCATCACCCGCGCCACCGCCGACAACATCCAGCGCTTGCCGACCTTGCTCGAGTAATCGGTGGCCTTCACCCCCATGACATCCGTGAGCCAGCTCTCCAGGCGCGGCACGCGATCCCACTCAAGCTTGCGCAGGTACTGTCGCACCGGATGAAATGCATGGTCATGCGCGACCACACTCACCGCCTCGATCACATGCGACGCCTTCACCCGCAAGTTGTACTGCTGCGCGAGCCACTTCATCACCCGCACATCATCGATGTCCGCCCAATCGCCCGTGCCGCCGCCATAAGGCGCCGCACGCAGCTTCACGATCTTCGAACTGAACGCGCTGTAACTGATCACCCCTGCCCAGCGTTCATCGTTGGCCAGGATCAACTCGACATTCTGCATGTGCGCGATCAGCGCGCCGCTTTCGCTCCGAGCTAACATGTCTTTCCAGCCACCAGCGGCCGGCGGCTTCACCACCGCCAGCACCTGACGGCGCACAGCCTCCAAACCTTCGGCGATATGTAGGTCGTTGAAGTCCGTCCACTTGACCTCACGCTCGCCGGAGAAAATCGGCGCAACCACCTGGCCACCGACGATCAGCGCCGCATTGTTGGCCTTCTCTTCACCAGGGTTCCACGCATCGCCATTCGGCTTGGTGGTCTTCCAGTCGTCATCCCGGCAGATGATCAACGGGCAGCCAGCGAAGCGCTCACGCATTGCCTTGCACACCACCAGCAAATTGCCGGCGTCAAATGCGATGGCCACAGTCAGCGAAGTCGCCATATGCAGGCTTGCACCCGTGGCGTAGCCCTCACACACCAGCACCGGCTCACCCGGATCCGGATGCGGACCGATCAGGTGAAAAGCGCCCTCCTTCGACATCCCATAGGGCCAGTACGTCTTGTCGCGACCGGTGTCTTCTTGTTTGGCTGGATAAACCACCTGCAGGCCGACAATCTCGTCGCGCACGTTGCACATCGGCACCAGGAACGCACCGGTGCGCGGCGCATACCGAACACCGATACCGACGATCTGCTTACGATCCAGATAGTCGCTACGGCCCTTCTCCGGCATACGCTTGAACATACCCGCCGCACGCTTGGCCGCACGACGCGCCGCACTGGCTGCGATCTCCGCCGCCCGCCGCTTCGCCTCTTCCTGCCGAGCGCGCATGACCTCACGCTCTTCCGGCGACATCCGCCCGGCCTTGACCTTGATCTTCTGCGACTCACCCGAACGCCAATCACCGAATGCGCCGAAAATCAGCGTCTCGCCCTTCTCGGTGCGATGCTCATGGGCGATGTACCAGCCGTTCTTTTCCTTGCCCTTGTCCTGCGCTGTTTTGCACCGGGTGAGCTTACCGAACACCAATGGGTGCGCAGGCTCAAGCCCATAGTCGGCGAATTGCCCCAGAACCTCATCCAGCATGGCGAGCCACCTTCAGTTCGTCGACAGAAAGGCATCCCACGCATTGAGTGCAGCCGGGCTGCGCCAAACGACGGGCCTCAGGGATCGGGTCATCACATGTTTCGCAGAACAGAAACGAATGCGCAGCCAAAGCAGGCTTGGCGGCGTTGCGAGCAGCGAGCGCTTGATCGATACGCTCTTGCACCAGGTCATTAGCGAAGTCAGCGATATCAGCCACGATCAACACCCCGCGTAGTCTGATTGACATACGTGGCGCGGTTGAACATCCCCAGCAAGCCCTGAATCCCACGAAACACCTGCAGGCGAATCGCGGCAAGTTCCTCATGAGTAACGACACCGTCACCAATGCTCTTGGCCCAGGTGTCCGCCAGATCCGCCACCTTGCGGAAGTATTCCGCGATACCGGTGGTCAACGTCTCGGGCATGTCATTGGTGTACGCCTCGGCCAGCTCCTGCCAGGTCGTGTCACCGACCAGCGCATGCACCGCATCCAGAATGCGGCGATCCTTGGTCAGCTCGAGAATCTCGCCGAACTCTTGAATGTTCACCGTGTGGCTTGGGTGGGTTGGGGAAAGCTTGTGCTGCAGCGTGGTCGCATTTCGGCCGGTGGTGGCGGCAATAGCAGCGGCGCCACCGGGGTAGTCCCGTGCAGCATGGTAAAGCGCAAGATCGAGCGGCAGAACTTCCCGCTGCGCCCGGTCTAGAGAGCTCAGAATGATACGGCTCATGGCATTAATCCTTGTAAGTTGCCAGTGCCGCGCGACATGCAGTGGTGATACATTTGCCGCGTGGCTTGAAAGGGCCCAAACGCCGGCTAGATCTTCGGGATCGAAACCGGCACCGTGCCGGGGCGAGCAATCCGTTGCTCACCCCTGGCGCAACAGCTGCCCAATCTGTGGTGGAAAAGGCAGCAACACCAAGGCTTCCGAGCCTTGGAAAAGCGCGATAAAGGGTGATGGTTGCATGTGGTGTGCGCACCTACCTTTATCGCGACCCGACAGCGCTGTGGTGGTGCGTGCCGGGAGGAACTGGGCGGCCCTTGGGTCGCCTTTTTTCTATCTACGCTGCTTTCCCGAACGATGTCGCTTCGGTGATACCGAAATGCTCCAAAACCTCAGCTAGAGAGACTGCTCCCTCACTTTCACGGGTCAAAGATTTGATTAAGGAAACACTCGGATCTTTACTCGCATATTTGACATGAAGTCTCAGATAGCTCTGAGCTATACCGCAGCGGTTTGCATAGGCCGCGAGGGCCTCGGAATCCAAACGATTGATGTAGTCACGCAGGTTCATATGGTGTACCTCCTGCCACACAATTTAACCATTGGGGTTAACTTTTGCAATACCCAAAAGGACATTCACCTCAAAGGTTAATGAGGACAGAATCGCTGCATGAAAATATCAGACACCCGCCTCCAAAATTTCAGAAGAATTTTAGCCGAGCGAAAGCTCCGCCTAACTGATATCGCCGACGTTCTGGGAAAGGCACCGGCCCAAGTGAGCGCCTTCGGAGGGAGAAATCCTACGAAAGGTATTGGTGATCAAATTGCTCGCGAAATCGAGAAAGCGCTGAATCTTCATGATGGCTATCTTGATATGCCCTACGGCCTTGGCGAATTCAATAACGCCACATTGCTTAGCCATACGGGACGGAAGTTACCCGTGATAGGATCAATAGCGGCCGGGGCTTGGTGTGAAGCCCATGGCAGCTTTGATCCAAGGGATGCAGAAGAGTGGATTGACGCTCCAGGCCCAGTTGGCCCAAGAGCCTTTATACTTCGCGTCGAAGGTATAAGCATGGAGCCAAAATTCGTAGAGGGAGACAAGATTGTCATCGATCCTTCGCTTGATGCATTACCAGGCCATTTTGTGGCGGCGAAACGTACCAGTGATCAAGCCGCCACCCTTAAGCAATTGAAACAGGAAGGAAATGAACAATATTTGTTCGCAGTGAATCCTGACTGGCCAGAACGGATCATTCGAATGACTGAAGAGTGGAGCATCTGCGGCCGCGCTCGTTGGAAAATCTCTGACCTTTAAAACAGTCAGAATAGTGTTGACTGAATAGAGCCAGGTGTTAGTAGGGTTGGGTCTACACCCTCGGCTCCGCCTATCAAAAACGGGCTCTGGGGATCATGGGATCTGCGATTTTTCAAAACCATTTCTTTGTTGAATGTCGCATAACAGTAAGAGCATTCATGGAGACAAGTATTATACGCTCCAATATCAACACTTTTTACACAGCCGCAGGCATCTCTTTGACCCTGATCCTTCTTATCACTCAAAGTCAACCCAAACACATCACGCAGTAACTCATTATCTATGCATCTCCCATGCGGCACATCTGCCTCAGTCGTATCGACAACTTCTGCACAACTCTGAATTTGCATACCATAACTATTCGCAACTGTCGCCATATATCGCGACAAATCCAGAAGCTTAGAAGATTCATCAACAATATCGGAATATATCAATCCATCAACAGCATTAAGATTGCGCTCAGTTTTCTTATAAAAATCTGAAAAACTTATAACCACCCTATCAGTCCTCCCTGCTAGAAGACCCGCAATTTTTCCGAAAAGTCTTTTATGCTCATTTAGATCTACGAAATTGGAAAGAAGAATAGGGTCATACCTCCAAATAACCTTTTCTTTACCTATTAGCTCACTTAATTGAATGAACATCCTAATCGCATCAAGCGGCTTCGGCACTGATCGCTCTAATGACCTGGGGTATCCCGTAATCGTATACTGAAAATAATATTTCAAACCTAATTTATCAAGCACATCTAATGACTGAATTAGAGCTTTCGGGTTACGAGTCCAAAAAACAATTGCATCGACATCGGCGGGAAGCAACGAAACTCGTGATATTTGATTATAGTTAAATGGATTACGAGACAATAGAAAACCCTGCCGAACTCTATTCATGAACCAATCATGATAAAAAGCAGGAATATCCGTACGTCTGCTCGCACTAATAATCATTCAGCGATAGTACTCCATTAACTGGTAATCCATAAACCTGTTCGTCAAAATAGGTCTTTTAATTACATTACATGTATTACAAAGCGGCACATCTTCTTGATTACCACATACAACGATATATTCGTCAGGATAGCTGAATTTATAGTGAACGGTTCTTAAACCCACACCACCAGACTGCGACATGCTTCCCTCACACTTAGTTGTATTCCAGCTATCGTCAGTTTTGAATCCAGCATCAAGAAGCGCATCATGGATGACTTTAAAAAACTTCACATCAGGTGAAGTATAGTAGCCATTTCCAGTCGCGACATATGAATTCAAAAAGAATATACGGCTTTTAGGTGAGGACGCGATAAGTTTAGCGACGTCTGTCATTGCATCCACATCGCTTGAAGCGATATCGCCTATAGACTTAGGAAATACAAAAACATCTACATCCTTAATATCTGAAACTTTCAGATTAGTGATGGTTTCGTGTGAAAATCCAAAATTCGCATCGGGTAATGGTACCAATGGTTGCGTAGGCCACGGAAAGTGGTCGAATCCCTGATAATCGAACGCTATATCACCCAAGTTATCTTTCAAAGCGTAATAGTCTGGAGCCAGACCACAACCGAAAGAGTATATCTTTAGATAGTCATAATGACCATCTACTCTTCGACGCAGCGAGCTAGCCAAAAAGCAATACTCAAGATAATAAGCGGGAAAATATCTTAGCGCGTATAATTTTTGATACTTTTCATTCCCATAGTGATTACCACTAGGCTCGTGCTTGGCGATTTTGCACCATTCGTCATAGTCCCCCATAAAAGAACCATGAAAACTCCCCAAGAGTTCCTCTATAAACTCAGCATTATATTCCATGTATTACTCGTTCTATCCCTAGACAATTCACAGGCAAAAGAAAACGCAGCGAAGCTTCAATATCAAAACGACACTACCATAGCAAAGCGAACATTCCCAGATACCGGTGCCTTTCCGCGGAGTGCTCGATCAGGCGTAAAAATCACCCACAAGGTTAACAAAACTTGACGAATTAACCTTTGGGGTTATTATCGCTTCTCACTCTTCCACCACAGAGCGAGGCAATCATGCACACCACAGCAACCCTGCACGTCCACCCGGCCGCTGCGAACCCCTTCCAAATCTTTGAGATTCGGCGCATAGCCCGCGAGTGCGGCTGCTCGTTTGTCACCAGCAAAGCGAAGCAGCAAGCTCGCACCGCCCCCACCCCATACGATCCGAACGGCGGAGGGCATGCAGCATGATCAAGTACAAAATCGACAACCGCACCCTGCAGTTGCTCAACGCCCAGGTCAACCTAACCGAGACTTTCAACCACGTCCTCAGGACAGCGCCCAAGCGTGAGTGCCTGGCGTTCCGTCTCAAGGTCGAACGAGGCACAACAGAGAGCACCTTCGTCGTCGAGTTGGGCAGCGAACGCCACACGCTGACTTTGCCGAACGACAAGAAAACGCACCTCAAGCTGGCCGATTTCATCGAAGAGATCGCCAACGGCCCATTCGATGCGAGCAACACCAGCGACCTGGTGCACCGCCCGCATGCCAGCCGCGAATACGGCCGCTTCGAGGTCTCGGACAAGCAACGCGTGTTCGAGCTGGTACGCACCGGCGGCGTGCTGAGCCTCGACATGGGCTTCGACTACCCCCTGCAAGTCGCGGTGCACCGCACGCAATCGCGCTCAGGTGTCACCACCATCCTGAGCATCGGCAACAAAAGCCCGCACACCCGCTGCTTCACCGCGTACGGCACCGATGTCGAGATCTACGGCAAGGTCACCGAGTCCATCAACCACCTCGCTGCAGCGGCCACCCCAGCCGCGCACGCGGCATGAGGAGGACGCCATGGAACGCAACCTCGCCCAAGCCGCAACCCAGCTCGGCCTCACCCGGCCAAAGCTCATCGCTCGCATGCGGGAAAAAGGCCTGCTGAACGAGAGGAACCTACCGACCTACCCCAACCGCGACCGCGATTACCTGCGCATCAAGGATGGCCAGTGGTACCACGACCAGCTCGGCATGCAGTACAGCCAGTCGACCAGGGTGAAACAACCCGGCATCCGCTGGCTGGCAGAACAGTTGGGCATCGACCTACCTGCCATACCGGCAGACAACCGTGACGTGGCCTAGGGAATACGCCCGCCAGATCATCGCCATGCGGACACGAGAGGAGCGCAACGCCGCGCTCCTCGAAGTGCCCGAACATCTGCGCGAGCTGACCAGAACCCACTGCCTGAACGCCTGGAACCACCCGGCCCGAAAACAACGCAAGGAGGCCCAACAGAGCCATGAGTAACACAGCACAAAACCCGCTACGCCTGCACCCGGCACCGGAGTCAGCCACCGTCGAGCTGCTCTTTCGCACCTTCGGCGACGTTCTGATCCCGATAGACAGAATTCGCGAACGCTACTTTCGCAACCTCAACGAGCAATCGTTCGCGGCCGAAATCAGCAGCGGCCGCATCCAGCTCCCCATCACCACGCTGGACACCAGCCGCAAAGCGCCGAAGTACGCCCACATCCGGCACGTCGCCTCACTGATCGACATCCGCGCCTACAAGGCCGACGAAGACATGCAGCGACAGCAGGACGACACCAACGAGTAACAACCACAAACCAAGCGGCTGCCACCACCAGCCAATGACGTCACCAGGAGCACACCACATGACCGCAATTCAGATCTGCGCACTCATCGCCCTGATCACCCTGGCTGGGCTACTAGTCTGGGCCGGCTACTTCATGGGCCATACCGACGGCATGTCCGCCGGCATGAAAGAAAGCGACGAAGTCCTGCGCGCCGAAAGCGCCAAGACCATTCGCGAGTTAAGGGCCTCGCTCGACTTCATCAGGGCCGATCACGCCCACTTGGCGCAATTCAGCAAACGTCTCCAGCAAGCGTTGGCACTCGGCGAACCCGAACGCCAAACGCTGATCGACATCGCAGACAAGCTCCGGATCGCCGCCGAGACTTTCGCCGCCTTCCGCACGGGCAAAAAACTCGAACGCGAAACACGCGTCCTGCGCGACCAAGCGCTCGCCATCGCGGCACTGCTGGAGCCGGCAGATCAGGAGAGCGCCGCATGAGCCAGGCCTATTCCCAATCCCAAACACACCGGAACCCGGCTCACGCCTCACCAGCGGCTGAAGAACCAACGCGCAATCGAACCTCGGAGGAAAGCGGCATGCAAAAGGACCAGCACAACACCCAATCCCCGACCGCTTTGCTCCGCGAGGAAGCCAGCGTCGACACATTAGAAACAAACAGCCTCTGCTGCGCAGCAGCAGGCATTATTGCCTCTTCCAGCAGCACCACCGAGGCGCTTATACCCCACGAAAAGCTGCGCGAGGCAGCCACACCCAATGCAACGCTAACCGCTCAAAATCGCCCGCTCGCGCAGCCTGTCGTGGGGTATACGCATGGAGCACGCGTATGACCGCCTTTTCCCAAGCCCCAATAAGCACTGCCGTCATCACCCAATTTGGCCTCGACCTCATGGGCAAGATCCGCGTCGACCTGTTTGCCGGTGGTGGCGGCGCAACCATGGGCCAGGAAATGGCTACGGGCAAAGCCGTCGATATCGCGATCAACCACAACCCCAAAGCCATCAGCATGCACAAGCGCAACCACCCAGGCGCAGAGCATTACATCTCGGACGTCTATGAGGTGTGCCCCCGAAAGGCGACACGAGACCGCCCCGTCGCACACCTACACGCGAGCCCCGAATGTACCCATCACAGCCTTGCTGCAGGAGGTCAACCACGCAGCAGTGCCAGCCGCTCTCTGTCATGGGTCACCGTCAAGTGGGCCGGGCAGGTCAAACCCGACCTCATCACTATGGAAAACGTCTGGCAGATCCTGCAATGGGGCCCCTTGATTGCTAAGCGATGCAAAACCACCGGCCGGGTGATTCGCCGCGATGGGAGCGTGGCCGCAGCAGGCGAGCGCGTTCCGGTCCAGGATCAGTACCTGGTGCCTGATCCGAAACGAAAGGGCAAGACTTGGCGCCGCTTCCTACAGATCCTCAAGAACATGGGCTATGACATCCTGCATGGAAAACTCAAAGCCTGCGATTTTGGCGCCGCTACCACACGCGAACGCCTTTACATGGTCGCTCGATGCGATGGCAAGCCGCTGTATTGGCCGCAGCCGACCCACTTCAAAGAACCCGCGAAGGGTCAAAAAGCTTGGCGTAACGCTGCCAGTTGCATCGATTGGTCGATCCCCTGCCCGAGCATCTTTCTGACGAAAGAAGAAGGCCGTGCCGCTGGCGTACGCCGGCCATTGGCAAGCAAGACTATGGAGCGCGTTCGCAAAGGTGCCCGCCGCTATGTGGTCGATCATGCCGACCCGTTCATCGTAAGCGTCAACCATTCAGGCAACGACATAACTCGATGCCAGTCGGTGCAAGATCCAATCAAGACCATCACTGGCGCGCATGGCTTCGCCCTGGTGACGCCACAAGTCGCGCCCTTCCTCACAGAGCACGCCAACGCAACATCCCAGCGGACCATGGCAGCAGATGCACCGCTGGGGACCATCTGCGCGCAGGTAAAGGGTGGGCACTTTGCGCTCGCCGTGACCTACATCGCACAGCACAACGGTGGTTTCAACGAAACGTTGGGACGGCACCCAGACCAGCCTCTGACAGCGATAACCACGACGGGCAGCCAACAGCAGTTGGTGACCGCCAATCTGCTGACCCTGCGCAAGAACTGTGTAGGCAGAGCGATGGACGAGCCGATCTCTACTATCTGTGCCGGCGCAGAACATCACGCGCTGCTCGAGTACACACTCGCACCAGACGTGGAGGAAGGCGCTCTGCGCGTTGCCGCTTTTCTAATGGGGTACTACGGCACTGACAACATCTACGACCTGCGCGATCCGGCCGCCACGATCACCACACGAGATCGGTTGGCCCTGGTTACCGTGGTGATCAAGGGCACGCCATACGTTATCGTCGACATTGGCATGCGCATGCTGACGCCACGGGAGCTTTACCGAGCCCAGGGCTTTCCGGACAACTACGTGATTGACCACGGCCACGACGGCCAGAAGTTCAGCAAGAAAGATCAAGTATTGATGGTGGGCAATTCTGTTTCTCCATGGCCGATGATGGCTTTGATTGAAGCAAATATGACGGAAAACACAAACAAAGTTATGGAGGCTGCATGACTACCCTCTTCTTACTGATGGCTCAATATGAAGGGCAAGCAGTCATTCCGCTCGGCCGAGTATGTGAAGACTACATGCATTTGACCGTGGAGAAATTCAAGCGCAAACAATTAGATGGGGAAATTGATATTCCAGTAATCCGCATGGGCGCTAATAGCCAGAAGGCAGCCCTCGGCATCCATTTGAAAGACTTAGCCGATTACATTGATAGGCAGCGTGAAAAAGCCAGAACTGAGCAAAACAAGTTTATGGGCAGAGAAGCATAAAAAAAGGGGGCGCCAGCCCCCTTTTGCTTATTCAGCTTTGTCCCGACCACACAAGTCTGATCGAAGCGAATCATTATCACGACAAGCTATACGTATAGCCTCTCCTAGTGACTCAGAACGAGTTTCATGCCAATAGTTATCAACTACTAGATACCTAGTTTTCGTGGAAGAATTACGCAACCCGATAGCGCGCAATATTTTGTCAAGCCCAGCCAGTATCCCGTTGGTTGGAAGCACATCATATTGAACTTCAAGTATCGCAGCCACAGGCTGCATATAATCCCTACTACTTAACGGAGGCATGCGAAATTTATGCGCAGAATGGGCCTGCAACTCTTTACCATCTAACTCATGAAACTCAACCGCTGGGATCCAGCTGATATTTCCTCCTGGAAGCGTAGCAGATCCATTTATATCAAGCTCTCCATAAATATCCCTGGTAATTCTAAAAATCAAAGATTGAGGACCAGGCGGAATCACTTTAAATGAGCTGACGCGCTGATCAACTGGAGTTTCATTACTCAGTTGAAATATATAATATCGACCATAAGGCCTTATAAAATCCAAGGAAATATCCTTGACAAAAAAACCATAAGCACTTGCCGCAATAAAACCTATCGCCCCCGTTGTTATCAAAAGACCTAAAAGCCGTCTCCCCCTTAACTTCCACTTCGTAACGACGCCCTGCTTTCTTTTGAAAATACCCTTCCTCACACTATCTCCCTAAATCCATTCAATTGTCATCGCAGGATTTTTTCTAAGTGCTGCCATCCTGAATATCGGTCGCCCCTGCCACGCAGATGAGTATATCGCCGGAGAGAATTCCAATCGCGATGTCCCGAAACACTCGAAACCCTGGGAATATCCCAGTCCATTTCGAACAGGCGGCTCACGCCTTCATGCCTTAGATCATGGAAGTGCAGATCCTCAATCCCCAGCAACGGACACGCCCGCGTGAACGATGCGGAAACGGATCTGGAGTTATACGGAAATATCTCCCGCTCAGTCCTGGGCATGCTCTGCAGGATTGCCCAGGCCTCATCGGGCAGATGGCACCACACGTCGTTGCCGATCTTCTGTCCGGGGTTCTTCATATCACGTACCAGGACGGCCTGCCGGGACTCGTCGAGATCATCCCAGCGAATCCGAGTAATCTCCTCCTGCCGGCGCGTCGAGAAGAGAGCAAACGCAATCATCTTCGGCATGTTGATCGACTCAGGTCGACGAACCTGCATTTCGAAAAAGTGCCTCATCAATCTGTCCAACTCATCGAGCGTCGGCCGACGGTTGCGCTCCTTACTCTTGCTCACCATACCTAGCTTTCGTAAAACCTTGCGAGCGTCGGGCATGGCCAGCGGATCTACCTCGTAGCCCCAGGCCGGTCGCGCCACGGACAGCACCGCGCCCAGGTGCGAGAGATCATTACCGACCGTCTGCGCCTGAACACCGCCACCCTCTTTACTCATCCGCCACTGTGCAAACTCCACCAGTTTCTGACTGTTCAGAGCCGAGTCGTCAAGGTCGCCCAACCAGGTATCCTTGATCGCCTTCAACGTCGCGTTCTTGGTTTTGCCCAACGGCCGGATCTTCTCGTACTCATCCAGGTACTGCTCGATCATCTTCCTGATCGTTACACCCTTACGGTTTGCGCGCTCAATCGCACCAGGCTCGGCCAGCTCGGTCTCACGCCGCTTGATCCAAGCTTGGGCGACCTGCTTTCGGTCGAAGGTTTGGCTTTCCTGATAAACTGTTCGCCCGTCCCGATTGATCCGTATCTGCGCCGTGTAGGCCGTCGAGTTGTCCTTGCGCTTGCGTGATGTGATCGTGCCCATTTCCCGTTGCTACATTGCCGAATTCGCTTGCTACATTGTAGCAACCGACTTCAGAAAACAAGGAAAAATGGGTAAAAACCGCTGTATAAAAGATCAGTATCAATGAATTTCGAAAAACCCCAATCGCCCGTAAACACTAGCCACCCCCGTTCCGAGCCGTCTCGCCGTTTCAGTGTGGCGCCGATGATGGACTGGACTGATAGGCATTGCAGATACTTCCTACGCCTCCTGTCGAAGAACGCCCTGCTCTACACCGAAATGGTCACCACCGGCGCCCTCCTCAACGGCGATCACGAACGTTTCCTCCGTCACAACGAAGCCGAGCATCCGCTGGCGTTGCAATTGGGCGGCAGCGTCCCGCTGGATCTGGCCGCCTGCGCGCGTATGGCGCAGGAGCATGGTTACGACGAGGTGAATCTGAATGTGGGCTGCCCGAGTGATCGGGTGCAGAATAATATGATCGGTGCGTGCCTGATGGGGCATCCGCAGTTGGTGGCGGATTGTGTGAAGGCAATGCGCGATGCGGTGTCGATTCCGGTGACGGTGAAGCATCGGATCGGGATCAATGGGCGGGACAGTTACGCCGAATTGTGTGATTTCGTCGGTACGGTGCGGGATGCCGGGTGTACCAGTTTTACCGTGCATGCGCGGATTGCGATTCTGGAGGGCTTGTCGCCGAAGGAGAATCGCGACATTCCGCCGTTGCGGTATGACGTGGCGGCCCAGTTGAAGGCGGACTTTCCGGAGCTGGAGATTGTGCTGAACGGCGGGATCAAGACGATGGAGGCCTGCCATGAGCACTTGCAGACCTTTGACGGTGTGATGCTTGGGCGCGAGGCTTATCACAATCCGTATTTGCTGGCGGAGGTGGATCAGCAGTTGTTCGGCAGCACCGCGCCGGTGATCAGCCGGGCCGAGGCGCTGGCGCAGTTGCGGCCTTATATTGCCGAGCATTTGCAGGCCGGTGGTGCGATGCATCACATCACCCGGCATGTGTTGGGGTTGGGCACCGGGTTCCCGGGTGCGCGTAAATTCCGCCAGTTGTTGTCGGTAGATATTCACAAGGCCAAGGATCCGCTGGCGTTGCTGGATCAGGCCGGCGAGTTGCTGCAAGGGCGTTGATGCCCTCCCTCCGTAACACGCGCCAGGCGGGGTGATCCGCCTGGCGTGCGCATCACCCCGCCGCCGCTTCCGTCCAGTTCACCCAGCCAAACACCCACGTCGCCAGAATCAACAAGCCAAACGCGATCCGATACCAGGCGAACGCGGCGTAGCTGTGGTTGGCGATGAATTTGAGCAGGCCGCGCACGGCGATCATGGCGAAGATGAAGGCGATGACGAAACCCAAAGCGAACACTGGGAGGTCGCTGGCCTGGAACAGGTCGCGGTATTTGTAGCCGGAGTACACCGCAGCGCCGACCATGGTCGGCATGGCGAGGAAAAACGAGAACTCTGTGGCGGCTTTCCGGGACAAGCCGAACAATAAACCGCCGATGATGGTCGAGCCGGAGCGGGACGTGCCGGGAATCATTGCCAGGCATTGCACGAAACCGATTTTCAACGCGTCTGACCAGCGCATGTCGTCGACGTGATCGACGCTCACCACATGGTTGCGCTGTTCGGCCCACAACATGACGATGCCGCCCACCACCAAGGCCATGGCTACGGTGATCGGGTTAAACAGGTATTGATGGATTTTGTCAGCGAACAGTACGCCAAGGACCACCGCCGGCAGGAAAGCTATCAGCAGGTTGAGGGTGAAACGCTGCGCATTGCGTTGGGTCGGCAGGCCTTTGACGATGTCGAAGATCTTCGGGCGAAACTCCCAGACCACGGCCAGGATCGCGCCCAGCTGAATAATGATGTTGAACGCCATCGCGCGTTCGCCGCCGAAGTCCAGCAGGTCGGCGACGATGATCTGGTGGCCGGTACTGGAGATCGGCAAGAACTCGGTCAGGCCTTCTACCGCGCCCAATATCAACACCTGGATAAAGGTCCAGAAATCCATTAATCCTCCGTCAGAGCGCTCTTGATGAGCGACCGGTCAACTGTATTCAGGAATTGAGTATCTGAAGTTAAACAATCGGTATAACGCGACACCCATTGCCTGATCAGGCGACGGAGAATATGTCTTATCAAAAGACACACTCAAGCCATGTTAATAAACGTCCGCCTACGAACTACACGAAAAATATTTAGGGCTATAGTAGAAAAAGTTCGACTGGCCAATAAAGTGTGATCCAGCTCACATTGTCTCAGGATCGTCGACAGTGGCAATTGGACATGAATAAAGCCATCGCCATAGATTCAAAATAGTGGCACAATTCCACATCGCCATCATGTAACGACTAGTTCACAACCCCGAGAAAATCAACTAAAAGCTTGAAATGCTTAATTATTGTTAGAAAACTCGGGAGCCACGTCTAAAAATCGCGTGAATGTTACCAATTGTCAGTCACAGATGAGAACCGGTGCTTTAACATCCCGATGTCAGCACCTAATTCGAGTCAAAGCATGATGCTCTCAGGGAACTTGGCGACTAGAAGTCCGCGCCCGACAAACGACGTACTCGGCGTTCTCACACTGGGCCGTACCCGTGGCGTGGCCGAACATTTTAGTGCGCTGATCGCAAAGCACGTACGCACTGATATGGCACTTGAGGCCAGTTCGTACACTAGTTCCTATAACAATGAACTTTCTGGTTCGTATCGAGCCATCTTCATCGTTATCGACACTCCGCAAGCGCTGGAAGACAATCTTGCGCTGATCGAGAACCTGCGTTCCGACAACTTGAAACCGATCATTTGCGCGGTCATAACCGGTCGCGGCGCTTTCAACAAGATCAAGTACTTCCTGGCCGGTGCCGACTTCTGTATCAAACTCAATACCCTTTCCGACGAGGGCGACGAGTTGCTCGGTGAATTCTTCAACAGTGAAGAATGGCAGCGGGATATCAACCTCACGCTCGACCCGACGCGCATCTGCCTGCAGGGCGGCACCAGCCAGAAACTCGACATCTCGTTCGCCGAGATGAAGATCCTGGAAGCCTTCGCGCAGACCAGCAATCACATTCTCAGCCATGATGAAATTGCCAGCATCATGGGGCTCAATACCAATTTCTACGACCCGAGAGCGCTGGAAAAATCCATCAGCCGCTTGCGTGGAAAAATCAAGGACATGTATGGTACCAACGCGATTCAGAGCATCCGCGGCTACGGCTATCGCCTGATGCGGGGTCTGATATCGACTGCCTGACTCTCGGGCAGCCATTCTCTTTGCATAATCACGAAGGATCGTCATATGCAACCATACAGCTCAAGTTGTACTTCAAATCTACTAATAATCAAGCCATTGAATGAGCACGGCTACACCGAACCATAACAATAAACTTAACAACATAGCAGCAGAACGAGTGGAATTTATCGAGGCCATTTTGGGCCCAGACCCTGCCTGTCGGTTACTTCCAAGGAAGTCATTGCTCGCCTGCCGATTTACCTTTTCGCCCATTTTGGTGCACATTTTAGGAGAGAGACATGGAAACTAGTACAACCCTCCCAAGAAAATATTTTGTCGTCGTGACCAACAGTACAACGTCGCAGCGTGAACTTGAGAGCATTCTGTCCAGCGAGCGCTTCAATTCGTTTGGCACGTCTCAGGCACAAATGTTTATTGAAGGTGCTACTTCGCCCTCTTCCGCTCCCATGCTGATGGAGTTCACTTACCCAAGGGGCACCCGGAAAAACGTTGCCCGCACGATTGAACACGACACCCAGCGCATATTGGCCACCCTCGAATCGGAATGGCTGTCCGCACAATCGGCGAAGCCGTTTCAAAGTGCAGAGAGCGACAACCGCACTGCTGCCATCGAAGACGCCGCCACTTGCAACGAAACCTGGCATCTGGACAACGATCAAGGCGCACTGGTCAAGGAAGGCGTCGAGATCAGCCTTACCGGACTGGAAACCGCGCTGGTGCGCAAAATGCTCCATCACGAAGAACGTGTAGTCAGTCGAGATGACCTGATCCTCAGCATCGGTCGCGAGCCGGAGCAATATCGCGGCCTGGAGATGTGCCTGAGTCGCCTGCAGGACAAGTTCAAAAACGCGAGTAATGGTGAGCGATTGTTCCGTGCCGTAAGAAACCGCGGTTATTGCCTCATTCAGGAAATCGTTGCGTAAATACCGCCGATATCCGCGAACAAAACAAACAGAAAACAGTGCGATTACAAAAACAACAAGAGCACTCTGTTTGGCTTCCCCCCTGGTAATAATAGCTCCCTGCCTCCACCCCTCCTACAGTAACAAACACAACATAATTTATTCACCCCCCGCTCTGCGACCTTTTCTAACACCCTTGTATTTGATTATTAAAAAGTTGGCACTGTGCCATCTTGTTAGAACTCGTCAGACACCCTCTCCGGCAATAACTTAGTCTATTGATTGACGACAGTTCGGCCTATCGACGTTGTTACCTCAGGACACTCGTCCAATAACAACAACAAGCCTATCTAGCAACTCGGACTTCAACTGTCGAAACCTGAATGGACGTATTTCTGGGGATATCTCATGGAACTTTCTCTACGGATCAATCGAAATAACGGCCTCAAGGGACTTACCTTCTGGGGCCAATGGGCATTGGCGCAGGCTTTCATTGTTGCGTTGTTATTCATACTGGCTGAACGGCAGACGGGCACCGTCGAGTTCTACTACCGCATGTGCGCGACACTGGCGGTACTGGCCTCGGTACCGGCGTATACGTTTAGCGGCGTGTACCGCAAGCAGGACAATTACCTGACCGGGCTTGGACGCTTGTTCATGGGCTGGTCGATGACCATGGTGGCGCTGGCCGGCATCGCGTTCGTGTGCAAGGCCGACGAAGTGTTCTCCCGCGAGGTGACGCTGAGCTGGGCGGTCTACGGCTTCCTCGGTCAGGCGCTGATGTACGCGCCACTGCATGCCTTTTCCAAGTACTACCAGCGTTCCCGCACCAGCGCGCAGAAGACCCTGATCGTCGGCACTGGCGAACTGGCACTGGGTCTGGCGAAGAAGATCAGTCAGGTGGAAAACCTGCCGCT
The DNA here is from genome assembly GCF_058787295.1 of Pseudomonas sp. FW305-3-2-15-E-TSA4. Classification (NCBI taxonomy): domain Bacteria; kingdom Pseudomonadati; phylum Pseudomonadota; class Gammaproteobacteria; order Pseudomonadales; family Pseudomonadaceae; genus Pseudomonas; species Pseudomonas sp. FW305-3-2-15-E-TSA4. Next base: position 314,149 of record NZ_JBYSZP010000005.1, read on the forward strand.
GGTAGGTTTGGTCAGCAATGGCGCGACACCGACTCTGGATTCGGATGCGCCGCGTGTGGTCGGTGATCAGGAAGATTTGCTCAAGCTGATCAAAGACCATGACATCCGCCGGTTGTACATCACCCTGCCGCTGGCTGAGGCCGCGAAAATCGAAGCGATGTACGTCGACTTGCTCGGCGCCAACGTCGATGTGGTCTGGGTGCCGGACTTGAACAGTCTGACCCTGCTCAACCACTCGGTGAAGGTCGTGGACGGTCTGCCGGCGATCTGCCTCAACGAAAGTCCGCTGACCAGCCGCCCTACTGCTGCGCTGAGCAAGAGTCTGGTGGAAAAAGGCGTGGCGCTGCTGGCGATTATCCTGCTGAGCCCGGTGCTGCTGTTCATCGCGTTGGCAGTGAAGATCAACTCGCCGGGGCCGGTGTTCTTCAAGCAGGATCGCCACGGCTGGAACGGCAAGGTGATTCAGGTCTGGAAATTCCGCTCGATGCGCGTGCACGATGACCGTGAAGTGGTTCAGGCCAGCCGTAATGACTCGCGTATTACTGCGGTCGGGCGCTTCATTCGCCGCACCTCGCTGGATGAGCTGCCGCAGTTGTTCAACGTGCTACAGGGGCAAATGGCCCTGGTCGGTCCGCGTCCGCACGCTGTAGCGCACAACCACTACTACTCGGGGAAAATCCTCGCGTACATGGCTCGCCATCGAATCAAACCGGGTATTACCGGGCTGGCACAGATCAGCGGCTGCCGTGGCGAGACCGACACCATCGACAAGATGCAGCGTCGGGTGGAGATGGACCTGCATTACATCAACAACTGGTCGTTGTGGCTGGATCTGAAGATCCTGGTGAAGACGCCGTTTACGTTGTTGTCGAAAGATATTTATTGATGGACTGGTGACAAACCAGGCGATACCGCAAGGGGACGAAAGTCCCCTTTTTTGTGGGCGGGATTTGATGGTGGGTCAGGCGGTTGCGAGAGTGGCAGTGCCGACGCCTTCGCGAGCAAGCCCGCTCCCACAGGGGATCTCGGCATGGATCGGGATATGTGCCTCACCACAAAACACTGTGGGAGCGTGGCTTGCCCGCGAAAGCGGTGGGTCAGGCAGCTCAGATGTTGAATGTGCCGACGCCTTCGCGAGCAAGCTCGCTCCCACAGGGGATCTCGGTATGGATCGGGATATGTGCCTCACCACAAAACACTGTGGGAGCGTGGCTTGCCCGCGAAAGCGGTGGGTCAGGCAGCACAGATGTTGAATGGGCCGACGCCTTCGCGAGCAAGCTCGCTCCCACAGGGATTGGGGGCGTTCACTCAAATCGGGCACACCACAAAATCACTGTGGGAGCTTGCCTGCAAGCGATAGCGGTGGGTCAGGCAACATGGATTTTGAATGGACTGGCGTCTTCGCGAGCAGGCTCGCTCCCACAGGGATCGGGGGCGTTCACTCAAATCGGGCACACCACAAAATCACTGTGGGAGCTTGCCTGCAAGCGATAGCGGTGGGTCAGGC